>JBDHRV010000135.1:0-9596 GCA_039807745.1 Burkholderiales bacterium | reverse complement strand
GTGGGCAAGGCTCGCAGTCTGATCCGGAGCCGCCCTGAGGGCCGGACTTCGCTGCTTGCCGCGCATTCCGGGCAACTGCGCAGTGGATCGGAAGGCACCGCATGAAAATCCGACTCAAGCTCTTCGCGGCGCTGCGCGACTATCTGCCGGCGGGGTCGACTTCCAATGAGACCGAACTCGAGGTGGCGGACGGCATCTCGGTGCAGGGACTGATCGACCTCGAAGCGGTACCGGCCAAACGCGTCCACCTGGTTCTCGTGAACGGCTACCACGTGCCGCCGGGCGCGTACGCGGCAACGACGCTCCAGGACGGCGATGTCGCCGCCATCTGGCCACCCGTGGCCGGCGGGTGAAGCGGCGACGGTGACTGCTTCCGTCGTTCGCCGCATGAGCATCAGCCGCAGCGAGTTTTTCCGCACGCTCCCCGACGCCCTCGGCGCGGGCGCTTTCGGCGTATCCGGCGATCGGATCACGGTCCAGGCGCGCGGGCGCCGTCTCGATGTCCTGTTCCGGGAAGAGGCGCCGCTGCGCATCGCTTCGCTCACGCTGCCGTCGGCGCAAGTCGAACTTCGTTTCGAAGGCTACGTCGAAGCGGAGATGGCGGCGGCGCTGGAGCGCTTCGATCTTTATTTCCGACGTGGCGGTGGCTAGACGTTCTTGAAGATGCGCTCGCGCGCTGCCTGCGTGATCGCCAGAACGCAAGGATGAGTGAGCCGGCGCTCGACGGAGATCGCGAAGTATTCCGCGACGACGTCGGGCGTCTCGCCGAGGGCGATGGCGCCATGACGGGTTACCATCTCGTCACGGAGGATGGATGGCGCGACGAACACGCCGACACCGGCCTCGCCAAACGCGACCATGAGCGAGTTGCCGTCGAATTCGCCCACGAAGGTTGGATGCAGCCGCCGCTGGCTCAACCACCGCACGAGCTTGCCGCGCAACGCCGAGTCCTCGCGGGGCAGCAGCATGGGCATGCCGTTGAGGCATTCGGGGAAGGGGCCGCGACAGCGCTGTGCCAGTTCACCGCTCGCAAAGAACGTGAGGGGGGATTCGCCGAGCCGGTGATTGTAGGCGCGCACGTCGACCGACGGCGGGATCGGCGAATCCGAGAGGACGAGATCGAGACGATGCACTGCCAGTTCCGAGAGAAGAACGTCGAGCTTCCACTCCGGACACACGATGCGCACCGGATCGGGCATGCGCGTCGCGGGCTCCAGCAGCCGATAGGCGAGAGATTCGGGCATGGCGTCCGAGACGCCGACGCGGAACTCGGATGGCCGCCCTTGCGGGTGCAGGCGGATCAGCGCCTCCAGCTCCGATTTCAAGGAGAAGATCTCCTTCGCGTAGCCGAGCGCGAAGCGGCCCGCCTCCGTCAACTCGAGCCGGCGCCCGCTGCGCGCGAAGAGTTCCGTCTTGAGGTCCTGCTCCAGGAGCTGAATCTGGCCGCTGATGGTCTGCGGCGTCAGGTGGAGCTCCTCGCTCGCGCGCGCCACGCTCCCGCTGGTAGCGACTTTCCAGAAGTAAAAGAGATGCTTGAGATTCATTCGCAGGTTGGGGGATAGCTCGATAAAGACGAATTACTGGGCTCAAATAATCGACTTTACCTGATGACCTGGGTTCCGTAGATTACGGTTGTTGTCGTCACGAGAAGGAGGAAACATCCATGAGGATAGAGATTCAGGCACGCCGTTTCGCCCTTACCGAGGGGCTGCGGCAGCACGTCATCCGTCGCATCGAATACGCCCTGCGGTCCTTCCGCATCTGGGTGGATCGGGTGGAGGTGCAGGTGGGAGACGTGAACGGGCCGCGCGGCGGCGCCGACAAGTTCTGCCGGGTGATGGTGCGGTTGCCGCAACTTCCGGCACTGGTGGTGCGCGATCTTGGCGCCGATCTGTACACCGTGATCAGCTCCGCCGCGGAGCGCACTGGGCACACGCTGGGCCGCCGCATGAATCAGCGCATACGGACGAAGCGCCGGCTCGGCATGCGGCGGGCGTCGCGCCTCCAGTTCGCGTGAAGCTGCGTCCATAGCCTTTCGTCACAGGAGACTCCATGAGTACATCACGCGTTACCGTAATGCGCCAGCCCGCGGACTCGATTTCGACGGCGCTGGCGGGCAACCGGGTCCTGCGCAACACCTACTGGCTGCTGGGGCTCACGCTCGCCTTCAGCGCCTTGGTGGCCGGGGCGTCGGCGGCTCTCAAGCTGCCCCATCCGGGGCTCGTCGTCACGCTGGTCGGCTACTTCGGGCTGCTCTATCTGACTTCGCGCTTCCGCGACCGCGCGCTCGGACTCGCCTTCGTGTTCGCGCTCACGGGCTTCATGGGATACACCCTCGGACCCATCGTGAGCGCCTACCTGGCGTTGCCGAACGGACACCAGATCGTGATGACCGCGATGGGTGGCACCGCTGCGACGTTCCTGGGGCTGTCCGCCTACGCGCTGGTGAGCAGGAAGGACTTTAGCTTCATGGGAGGCTTTCTCTTCGCCGGCATCCTGGTCGCCTTCCTCGCAGGTCTGGCGGCGATCTTCTTCGCGATGCCCGCGCTGTCGCTGGCCGTGTCGGCAGTCTTCGTCCTCCTGATGGCCGGGCTCATCCTCTTCGAGACCAGCAACATCATTCACGGCGGTGAGACGAACTACATCATGGCCACGGTGAGTCTGTACGTGGCGATCTACAACCTCTTCCTGAGTCTGATGCACCTGCTGGGATTCACCAGCGGCGACTGAGCGCGATGCCTACCATGGCGCGGAGGAGCGGGGGGTGATGACTCGTCTCGGCTAGCTGGACCGCGCCGCCCGCCGCGAGGGGAGGCGCTCGCGGCGGGCGCGCGCTTCTTCCTCCAGTTTCACAACCTCCTGATCTACGTGCTGTAAGAACCATGGAGCCGTTCAAGACCATACTTTGTGCCACGGATCTCTCGGTGCCGGCGCGCCACGCTGCCGCCCGCGCCTGCAGGCTTGCGGGCGAGGTCGGCGCCGCGGTGACCCTGATCCACGTGCTCAACCGGGGCACGCTCGACGAACTGCGTGCGCTGCTCGGAATGCAGGCGGAAGCAGTCGAGCAGCACCTCGTCGAGCGCGCACGCGCCGATCTCAACGATGTCGCCGCAAGTATCGGTGCCACGCCCGGCGTCGCGACGAAGTTGCACGTGGCCACCGGCGCCGTCCCGCGCGAGGTGCTGGACCATGCGGACGGAATCAGCGCCGACTTGTTGGTGCTCGGTGCGCGCGGCGAGAGCTTCGTGCGGCACCTGCTGCTCGGCTCGACCGCCGAGCGATTGCTGCGCAGGGCGGGCCGCCCGATGCTGGTCGTCAAGCAAAGACCCGTCGACTGCTACCGATGCGTGCTGGTTCCAGTGGATTTCTCACCCTGGTCGCGCGGCTCGCTGAACGTCGCACGTGCGATCGCGCCGCGCGCCGAGCTGGTCCTCCTGCACGCCTTCAACGTCCCGTTCGAGGGCAAACTGCGCTTTGCCGGCGTGGAAGAGGAGAGCATCAATCGGTACCGCATCGAGGCGAAGCAGGCCGCCCTGCAGCAGCTTACGTGGCTCGCCGCCGACGCCGGTCTCGATCCAGGCGCCACGCGCTTCTCGGTTCTGCAGGGGGATGCATCGCGCCACGTCGTGGAACAGGAGCAGGAACAGGACTGCGACCTGATCGTTTTGGGCAAGCATGGCCGGAACGCCGTCGAGGAGCTGCTGCTCGGCAGCGTGACCAAGCACGTGCTGGCGGAGTCGAACTGCGACGTTGTGGTTTCGGCGCAGCAGGCGAACTGAGCCGGGAGCGTGCGGCGCGGCTCAGTGCCAGGTCGGAGCCGGCCGCGGTCGGCTTCCCGTGCGCAGTCCGGCAAGCCCGGGTACACAGAGTTGCGAGGCACGTCCGTCCGCGAGCGTTGCCGTCACCACCTCCACCTCGACGCCGTAGAGCCGCTTGAGATTGTCGTGGGTGATGACCTCACCCGGGCGACCCGTCGCCAGGATGCGCCCATCGCGCAGCATCACCACGCGCTCGGCGCACAGGAAGGCGTGGTCGGGATCGTGCGTCGAGAACAGTACGCCGATGCCGCGCTCGGCGAGCGCACGCAGCTGATCCAGCACGCGCAGCTGATTGCCGAAATCGAGGCTCGCCGTCGGCTCGTCGAGGAGCAGCAGCTCTGCCTCCTGGGCGAGAGCGCGGGCGATGAGGGTGAGCTGGCGTTCGCCGCCACTCACCTCGGTGTACACGCGGTCGGCGAGGTGGCCGATGCCGAGCGTGGCGAGGGCGGTGTCGGCCGCCGCGCGATCGCGGTGCGACGGTGCCGCGAACGCGCCGACATGCGCGGTGCGGCCCATGAGCACGATCTCGCGCACGGTGAACGCGAACTGCGCTGCGTGCGCCTGGGGCACGTAACCGACCACCCGCGCCACGTTGCGGCGCGACCAGTCCTGCAGCGGCCGGCCGCCTAGCGCGATGTGGCCCGCCTGAACAGGGAGCAGGCCGAGCAAGGTGCGGAACAGGGTGGTCTTGCCGCCGCCGTTGGGACCCAGGACGCAGACGATTTCGCCCGCCGTCAGGGCAACCTCGACATCGCTGCCGATGATGCGGCCGGGATAGCCGTACGACAGCGCCTCGGCGCGCAGTTCCATCACCAGGCCCGCTTCGACTTTGCCAGCAGCCAGAGGAAGAGCGGCGTGCCGAGCACGGCCGTCAGCACGCCCGGCGGCACCTCGAGCGTTGCCACGGTGCGCGCGAGCGTGTCCACGCCGAGCATGAACCCGGCCCCCAGAATCATGGTCATCGGCAGCATGCGCGCGAAGCCGGGTCCCACCAGCATGCGCGCGGCATGGGGTACGAGCAGCCCGATCCAGCCGATGATGCCCGAGATCGCCACACTCGCCGCGGTGATGAGGGTTGCGGCGCAGACCACCGCGAGGCGCAGCCGGGTCGTCTCGACGCCGAGCGCGCGCGCCTCGTCGTCCGGCAGGGTGAGCAGGTTCATGCGCCAGCGCAGCAGCACCAGCGGCACGAGCCCCAGCAGCACCGTCGGCACGACGACCGCCAGATCGGCCGGACTCGTGGACGCGAGGCTGCCGAGCAGCCAGAACGTGATCGCCGGCAGCTGGTTGTACGGGTCGGCGAGGTACTTGAGCAGAGAAACGCACGAGCCCAGGAGCGTACCGATGACCACGCCGGCCAGGATCAGCGTGAGCAGCGGATCGCGCCCGCGCAAGGACGCGCCGATCGCATATACCAGCGTCACCGCCCCGAGCCCGCCGGCGAACGCCAGGGCCTGGATGCCGATCAAGCCCCACGACAGGAAGATGGCAAGCGCGGCACCGAGTGCGGCGCCGGAGGACACGCCGAGGATGTCGGGCGAGACCAGAGGATTGCGGAACATGCCCTGGTACGCCGCGCCGGCGGCGGCAAGCGCCGCTCCCACGACGAGCGCCGCCAGCACCCGCGGCCCGCGCACCTGGTAGATGACCGTTTCGACCGTCGCGGGAACCGGGCGGCTCGTGCCGGTGAGCTTGCCGATGGTTGCGGCATAGAGATCGCCCACGCTCACCGGGAAGCGTCCCACCGCGAACGCCAGCACGACGAGCGCGGCGAGCCCCAAGAGCGGGAGCGTATAGCGCCCCAGGCTCCCGAGCCGCAGCGTGTCGAATGCGTGGGCCGTCATCGGTTGGCGGGTTCCGGTGTGTCGAGCAGGGCGTCCAGTTGGGCGGGAGTCGGCTCCCGATGATAGAAGAGCCGGTAGAAGTCCGCGACCCGGGCGCGCAGATCGTTGCCGAAAACGTCAGGGTATAGGATGTCCGCGAGCCAGAACAGCCCGATGACCCGGTTGGGACCGGGCGGGAAATCGAACCAGCCGAACGGCAGCTGCGGTGACAGGTAAACCCGTGCGTTCTTCAGGGCGGCGATGCGCGACCAGCGCGCATCGGTCCAGACGCGCGCGTAAAATCCCGGGTCGGTGGTGATGATGACATCCGGGTTCCAGGCGAGCACCTGCTCCATGGAGACGTTCGCGAGCCCGCTCGCGGCACTCTGGCCGCCGGCCACGTTGATCGCGCCCAGCACATCGAGCACCTCCGCGTTGATGGAGCCCGAGAGCGCGGTCTGCAGTCCGCTCGGGCCGCGCGCGTAGTAAACGCGAGGACGCCGCTCGCGCGCAATCGTGGCGACCTTGGCCCGCACCCCGCCGACGCTGCGCTCGACGTAGTCCGCGAGCAACTCGCCGCGTCCGCTGTCGCCCGTGGCGGCGCCGAGCGCACGCAAGGTCGCGGCGGTCCGGGCGAACGTGCCGTCGTAGAGCAGATACGGAATGCCGGTTTGCTGTTGCACGCGGTCCGCGAGCGAAACGTAGGTGTCGCCCGTGGCGCCCGCATCGACGATGAGATCGGGCTTCGCCGCCAGCACCACCTCGACGTTGGCCGTGTTGCCGCGCCCGGTGAGGCGTCCGAGGGACGGCAATGCGGCATACCGTTGCGGCAGGAACGCCGCTTCGTCCGGCGTCATCGCCCGGGTCCAGCCGAGGAGTTTCTCGGGGGCGATGGCAAAGACCATGATGCTTGCTGGCGGGCCGGCGGCGTAGACGCGCTCGACCTTCGCCGGCAGCACGGCCCGCCGTCCCGCCGAGTCGACCACTTCGCGCGCCTCCCCGAGGGACGCGCCGGTGAGCGCGAGCGCGAAAGCGAGGACGGCCGACAGCCGGGTCGCCGAGAGTCCCGGCCGTGGCCGCCATCCATACCGCATGCCGGATGCGCCCCGTGCGGGCGTCAGTGCTCCACGCCGACCATCACGCTCGTCGCCTTGATGACGGCATACGCTTCCATCCCCTTCTTGAGTCCCAGGGTTTGCGCGGCGGTGCTGGTGATGGACGACACGATCTCGACCTTCGGTGCGACCTTGATCGTGACCTCGGTGCTGACCGGACCTTCGACGATCCTCATGATCTTGCCCTTGATCACGTTGCGCGCGCTGATTTGCATGCCTGGCTCCTGGTGGGTTGAAGGGGGACTGCGAAGCGTTGCCGGACCGTCATCGCCGAGGCGCCGAGCCGATGTCGTCGGTCGCGATGGCAGCGTCGGACTCGTCCTGCGCGGTGCGGCGCGGCGTGGCGCGCTCGTACCACGGCAACGCCTCGCGCACGGTCAGCACTTCGCCCGCGCGCGATGCGTCGTAGCCGGGCAGACTCGCCACCAGGGACCGGAACTCGGCCCCCTTCAGCACGTCGAGCAGCTGCCGTACGGTCGGCTCTTCGAGCGACTCGTTCCGGCAGACGAAGAAGTAGCGCTCGTTCAGGAGCGGGATGAAGTCGAGCCCGTACTTCGCGGCGGCGGCCTTGATGCCGTAGCCGGCGTCGGCCTGCCCGCTGCCGATGGTCGCGGCGACCGCGAGGTGCGTGAACTCCTCGTTCTGATAGCCATCGATCGAAGTCTTGTCGATGCCCGCTTCCCACAGCAGTTGTTCGAACTGGAAGCGGGTGCCGGATCCGCGTTGCCGGTTCACGAACTGCACTCCGGCCTGCGTGAGGTCGGCCAGCGTGCGAATCTGTTTGGGATTGCCGCTCGCGACGACGAGGCCCTGTTGCCGCGTCACGAAGTCGATGAGGCGGTGAGACCGCGGCTTCAGCCAGCGGCGGAACGCCAGATGCGAGAGCGTGCCGCGGCCGTGATACTCGGCGACGTGGAAGCCTGCCAGCTCGCAGCGGCGTCTGCCGAGCGCTTCCAGGCTGTCGAGGCTGCCGCGAAAGTCGAGGTCGAGCTGGACGCCGGGACGCTGGGCGAGCAGATCGCGCAGTCCGGCGAGCGCGAGGTCGTGGCTCGCGCACACGCTCACGGCGGGATGCGCGGCGAAGAAGACGCCTGCCAGCTCGCGCCGCATCTCCGCGCTGAAGGATTCGAGCTGCGGCGTGAGGCGCGCCCGCAGCCGCTGCTCGGCCCACAGCAGCGACTCGCCGAGCGGGGCCAGTCGCGCGCCGCGGCCGCGCTCCTTCAAGACGATCGGCTGGCCGAGCAGCGCCTCCCATTTGCCGACCAGCCCCCAGGCGTAGCGATAGGACGTGCCGATCCGTTTCGCCGACTTGCCGAGCGAACCGAACTCCCGTATCGCCTGCAGCAACGGAAAGAGCGGGCCGTCGAGCTCCTGCGGTATCTCGCGGTCGAGAAACCACGAGCAGTTCACCTTGACGCGGAACATATGCTGGTCCGTGCTTATCGGCCGCTTGTGTCAGTGGGTCGATAGTATTGAAAGCGAGCCCCGCGAACAAGCTCGCGAGCGGTCACCATTGGGGTCTATCCCCGCCTATAATTCTACCTGCGGGGCAGAAGGGAGCGGAATAACAATGGCTGTCCTTGCCAAGCTGAGTCGCCCCAAGCTGGCCGGCATCCATCCGCGCGAGCGGTTGTTCGCGCGCATGGATGGCTTGCGGCGGTACCCCCTCATCTGGATTTCCGCCCCGCCCGGCGCGGGCAAGACCACGTTGGTTGCCAGCTACCTTGCGGCCGTGGGCTGCACGATGTCTGGTATCAAGTGGATAGTGGTGACGAAGACGTCGCCACGTTCTTCTCCTACCTTGGCCGGGCCGCGCAGCAGTCGACGCCTCGCCGAAAGCCTCTCCCACTATTTTCCGCCGAGTATGCGTTCGGCCTTGAACGCTTCAGCCGGAATTTCTTCGAGCAGCTTTGTGCTCGACTTCCCGAGGGCGCGCTGCTGGTCTTCGACAACTATCAGGAGGTCTCGACGGATTCGCGTTTGCACGACGTCGTGCGCGCCGGTCTCGAACGTGTTCCACATGGCGTGAACATGGTTGTCGTGAGTCGCTTTCCGCCACCGCCGGCACTCGCTCGGCAGCACGCGAATGGCCAATTGGGGGTCATGGACTGGAGCGATCTGCGCCTGACGGATGCCGAGGCCGACGCGATCGTCGCCCTTCGCGAGAGCACGCGGTCTTCCGTTTCACAGAGGGCGACGCAGTGGGCACGCAGAACGCAAGGGTGGGTTGCCGGATTGGTCCTGCTCCTTACGGCGGCGCGGCCAGAGGAAGCCCAGCCGGATCTTGGGGAGGACTTCATCCCGGAAGCCATGTTCGACTATTTCGTGTCTGAACTGCTCGCTCGGGAAACGCCTGAGCTGCGAGCCTTTCTGGTCAAGACAGCGCTGCTGCCGAAAGTGAGCGTCGAAGCGGCCGGCGCGCTCACCCGCGAAGCATACGCCGAGCGCGTACTTGAGGATTTGCGGCGCCGCAACTTCTTCATCATGAGCTACGGCACGGCGAAGCGGGTCTATCAGTACCATCCTCTGTTCCGCGATTTTCTCCTCGATCTTGGTCGAACGATCCTTCCGCAAGCGGATCTTGAAAGCTTGCAGCGGGATGCCGCCGAATTGTTGACCCGAGATGGAGAGATCGAGACGGCTCTGGACCTTCTGAAACGGAACGGAGATTGGGGGCGCATGACCGCGCTCATTCTGCGAAGCGCGGGCGAGTTCTTCAGCCAGGGGCGAGTCCAGACGCTTGCAGGGTGGCTTCAGGCATTGCCCGAAAGCATCGTGCGCGAAGAACCCTGGTTGCAATACTGGCTCGCTCAAATCCTGCTCTGGGGCGACCCTGCGCG
>JBDHRV010000134.1:0-9656 GCA_039807745.1 Burkholderiales bacterium | reverse complement strand
TTCACGACCTGAACGGAACCATCAACAACCTCTCCACGCGCCCGGGCAGCAAGGCGCAGATGAAGCTCGAAGGCGCCGTCGATGAATACGGGCTCGCGCGCTTCGCCGGCGACCTGGCGCCGTTCGCGCCCACGGATTACCTCAACATCACCGCCACCTTCCGCAACGTCGAGCTCACCAGCATGACCCCGTATTCGGCCAAGTTCGCCGGCTACCGCATCGCCTCGGGCAAGCTCGACGCGGATCTCGAATACGTGATCCAGCAGCGCCAGTTGAAGGGCGACAACAAGATCATCGTCGATCAGCTCACGCTCGGCGAGCGGGTGGAGAGCCCGGATGCCGTGAATCTGCCTCTGGAACTCGGGATCGCGCTGCTCAAGGACGCCGACGGCAAGATCGACCTCGGCTTGCCGGTGAGCGGCAACCTCGACGACCCGCAGTTCAGCATCGGCGGCATCGTGTGGAAGGCGCTGGTAAACGTGGTGAAGAAGATCGTCACCGCGCCGTTCCGGGCGCTGGGCGCGCTGCTCGGGGTGGGGGCCGAAGAGCTCGAGGGGGTCGATTTCGATCCGGGCAGCGACACCCTGCTGCCGCCGGAAAAAGCGAAGCTCGGGAAGGTGGCGAGCGCGCTCGAGAAACGCCCGCAGCTCAAGCTCGGCATCCGGCCCGTGTACGCCACACAGGATGCGGATGCCATCCGCTCGTTCCGGGTGCGCCGCGAGATTGCCAAGCGCGTGGGTTTCAAGCTCAAGGAAGGCGAGGATCCCGGCCCGCTCGACGTCACCGACCCGAAGAATCAGGACGCGATCCGCACGCTGTTCGCGGAACGCTTCAGCCCGGATGAGCTCGCCAAGGTAAGAGACGATGCGGAGAAGGCCGCGTCCGCCGACGGCAAGCCGCTCACGCCGGAGGCGAAAGAGCAGATGCGGGCACAGATCGCAGAGACGTTGCTTGGCAAACTGGAAGCGAAGGAGCAGGTGACGGACGAGGAGCTGAAGGCCCTCGCACAGCGCCGGGCTGACGCGATCGCGCAGGAATTCGCGGCGCAGGGCAAACTGCCCGCCGAGCGCATCGTGATCCAACCCGTCGAAAAGGTGGACGCCGCCGACAAGAAGATGATCGAGAGCAAGTTCGCGGTGGTGCCGCAGTGACCGAACCCGCGCTCGCGCGGCAGGCGAAGCTCGTCGCCGCGCTCACCGATCCGGCGCGTTTTCCCCACCCGGTCGCCGCCATCGAGGTCGTCGAGACGCACATCTCGTGGGTGATCCTGACCGGTGACTACGCCTATAAGATCAAGAAGGCGGTCGAGCTGGGTTTCCTCGATTTCACCACGCTGGCGCGGCGCGAGCACTTCTGCCGCGAGGAGGTACGGCTCAATCGGCGGCTCGCGCCCGAGTGGTATCTCGATGTGGTGCCAATCACCGGCCACGTGGAGAGCCCCATGGTCGGCGGTGCCGGCGCGCCGCTCGAGTGGGCGGTGCGGATGCGCGAGTTCGAACGCGGCGCGGAGCTCGCCCGGCTGCTGCCGACGGGGGCGGTAACAGGGGAGATCATCGACGAGGTCGCGGATGTCGTCGCGCGCTTCCACGCGACCTGCGCGCGCGATACCGCCGTCGACGGCTACGGTGCCCCGGAGGCAGTGCGCCGGCCGATCCGGAACAACTTCGCCACGCTGGCGCGCCGGCTCGCGGACCCCGCCATGAAAGCGCTGCTGGAGCGGCTGCGCGAATGGAGCCAAATCGAGCACGAGCGGCTCATTCCGACTCTCGACGCACGCCGGACCGAGGGTTTCGTCCGCGAGGGCCACGGCGACCTGCATCTGGGCAACATCGCGCTCGACCGCGGGCGTGTGCTGGTCTTCGACTGCATCGAATTCGATCCGGGGTTGCGCTGGATCGACGTGATGAGCGAGGTCGCCTTCGTCGTGATGGATCTCACGCACCGCAGCCGGCCCGATCTCGCGCGGCGCCTGTTGAACCGCTATCTCGAGCGTACCGGAGATTACGGCGGCCTCGCGGTGTTTCGCCATTATCTCGTCTATCGCGCGCTGGTGCGTGCGAGCGTGGTTGCGATCCGCGCCGCCCAGCGCGGCGGGAACGCGGTCAGTGGCAATGAAGTGCGCGGCTATCTCGACAGCGCCGAGCAGTTCACGCGTACGCCCGCGCCGCGTCTGATCGTCACGCACGGGGTATCGGGGTCCGGCAAGACCACGCTCACGAGCGCGTTGCTGGAAGCGGTCGACTTGATCCGCATTCGCTCCGACGTGGAGCGCAAGCGCCCCGCAGGACCGGCGGCGGAACCACGCAGCGATTCGAAGCTCGATGCCGGACGCTATACGCCGGCCGCGCGGCAGCGCACTTACGAAATGCTCAGAGTGCTGGCGGAGAAGGTGCTGCGGGCGGGTTACCCGGTCGTGCTCGATGCGACGTTTCTCGAGCGCCGTGAACGCGACGCCTGCCGTCGCCTCGCACATGCCACCGGCTCAGCGTTTCGCATCCTGGCGTGCCGCGCGCACCCCGACGCCTTGCGTGACCGGGTCGCGCTGCGGGAGAGAGCGGGGCAGGACGCATCGGAAGCGGGGCTGCCAGTCCTGGCGCAGCAGCTCGATCGTGGGGACGCTCTCGACGCCGATGAGCTCCCGGACGCGATCGTGATCGATACCTCGCAGCAGGTCGATCCGCGCGTGCTGAGCGCGGCGCTGGGTCTGGGCAAACTGCCGCCCGGTTGAAGTAGATCAAGGTAATCCGGCGAGAGATTTACTACACTGAAAGCAGGAACAGGTGGTCGGTCGCAAGACCGGCGATTCACGCAAATGCAAGGAGATTGAAATGGCAAACATCACTCGTTTCGACCCGTTTGGCGATGTGACGAGCCTTTTCGACGACTTGTCGAAGGGTTTTTTTCTGCGGCCCCTGAGTCTGGGCCAGACCGCCGAGCTGCCGACGCGCATCAAGGTGGACGTGAAGGAAGACGAGACTGCCTACGTCGTCCACGCCGAGATTCCCGGCGTGAAGAAGGAAGACATCCATGTATCGCTCGAGGGCAATCAGGTTTCCATAAGCTCTGAGGTGAAGAAGGAAACCGAAGAGAAGAAGGGCGAGCGCGTCGTCCACAGCGAGCGTTACTTCGGCAAGGTAATGCGCAGCTTCACGCTGGCGCAGGACGTGGACGAGGCCGGCGCGACGGCGAAGTACAGCGACGGCGTGCTCGAGCTGAGACTGCCCAAGAAGGCGGCAACGAGCGCGAAGAAGCTGACGATCGAGTGACGGTAAGACGATCAGAGATCGCGCAGCGGCGAGGCAATGAAGGGATTCGCGGCGACCGCACGGCCGCCGTGGAGCGCGGGGGCGGGGGAGGCGGCGAGGAACGCCAGCACCTCATCGTGCACGCGGCCGTTGCTGGTGACGAGCGCGCCCCCGTGCAGCGTGCGGCGGCCGTCGAGCGCCGTCGCAGTGCCGCCCGCCTCTTCGACGATCACCTGCAGCGCGGCGATGTCCCAGGCCGCGAGCTCGAGGTCGACAGCGATTTCGCCGCGGCCTTCCGCAACCCACAGATGCTGCAGGAAGTCGCCCACTTCGCGGTTCGGCCGCGTGACACGGACGAGCGCTTCGAAGCCGGGGTAGCGGGAACGCACCAGATGGTCCGCGGGCGTGCCGCAGATCAGCCGGCACGCGGCGAGTTCGTCGCAGCCGGACACGTGAATCGGGTGGCCGTCGCGCCACGCACCGGCGCCGCGCGCCGCCCACCAGCGCCCCGGCAGGGCCGGCGCGCTCACTAGGCCCGCCACCACCTCGCCTGCCACCTCGATCGCGAGCAAGGTCGCGAACACCGCATCGCCGCGGATGAAGTTGAGTGTGGCGTCGATCGGATCGACGATCAGGCGCGCCATCCCGGACCCCGGCCGCTCGCCATACTCTTCGCCGAGAATGCCGAGCTCAGGTACCGACTGCCTCACCAGCGCCGCTATCTCGCGCTCGATTTCGTGATCCGCGGCCGTGACCGGGCTGCCGTCGCGCTTGCGGACCACGGCAAGCCAGGGCGTGCGGAAATGCCGCATCGCGACTGCGTCCGCGCGATCGGCGAGGCGCTGGAGGAGGGCGATCCACTCCCCGGATCGGGTGGGAAGCATTGGTGGCTGGGATAGATGGCGGCGTGCCGGGCAGGCGGATGGGTCCTTCACGGCACCCTAAGGTAGACGAATGTTAACGACGGGTGCCGACGACGGCAACCCCGCTGGCAAATCCCCCCTGCCAGTCCTATGATGCCCGGACATGCAGCACGATGCCGATACCGGCGGGGCGATTCCCGCCGCCCGCAAGCTCAGGACGAAGATCACCGCGCTCGTGATCGTCTTTCTGGTGCTCGCGTTGGTGGCCGTCGGTCTCACGCTGCTCGAATCGTGGAAGCTCGAGGGGAGTGCCGCGGCGATAAACGACGTCGGCAGCGAGCGCATGCGCGCCTACCGTATCGCGTTCCTGGTCTCCGAGATTGCGAGCGGCCGGGGCGACATAGCGATGCAACGCGACCAGGTCCTCTCCGAGGTGGCGCGGTTCGAAGACACGCTGGCCGGGTTGCGCCGAGGCGATCCCGCGCGCCCGCTGTTTCTGTCTCGCGCCGAGTCCGTTCGCCGCCAGCTCGGAGACGTGGAACGCCGCTGGCACGACATCGTCAAGCCACTCGCGCTCGCCGCCCTGGACACTACGAACGAGGCGCAGCGCATCGGGCTCGTCGGCCGATACCGGCTCGAAGTGGAGCGCTTCGTCGATGTCGTGAACGAGCTGGTGCTGACGGTGGAGCGAGAGATCGCGCGCGATACCGCGACGCTGCGATTCCTGCAGATGGTGCTGATGGCGCTCGCCTTCGTCGCGTCGCTGGCGATGGCTTTCCTGCTCTTCCTGCTCATCGTGCGTCCGGTGACGCGGCTGCAGGAAAGCCTGGAGCGCATCCAGAAAGGCGACTTCAGCGTTCGGCTGCCGGTCGAGTCGAGGGACGAACTCGGATCGCTCGCTGCCGGCTTCAACCGCATGGCCGGCCACCTGCAGGGAGTCTATCGCACGCTGGAGGACCGGGTCGCGCAGAAGACGCGGTCGCTCGAAGAAAAGAACCGCGAGCTCTCCAACCTCTACGAGATCAGCAGCCTCCTTAACGAGCCGGTGTCGATCGAGGACACCTGTCGCGGCTTCCTGAAGAAGCTGATGGCGACCACCGGCGCCTCGGCGGGCGCGATCCGGCTCGTCGATGCAACGTCGAAGCACGTCCATCTGTATCTGTACGAAGGCCTCGACCTCGGCTTCGCGGCCGAGGAGCGCTGCCTCGACATGGGCGAGTGCCTCTGCGGAGAAGCGGCCCAGACCGCGCGGCCGGTGGTCCACGTGATCTCCCCGGCGCGCCCCGCAAATGTCATGTACAAGTGCCAGAAGTTCGGCTACCGCACGGTGTCGGTCTTCACCATCCGGGCCAAGCGGCGGCTCCTGGGTGTCTTCAACCTCTACTTCAAGGAGCCGCGCGAATTCAACGCTGCGCAGCGTCAGATGCTGGAGGCGCTCGGCCAGCATCTCGGGGTCGCGATCGAGAACCAGCGTCTCGTGTCGCGCGACAAGGAGCTCGCGGTGACCGAGGAGCGCAATCTCCTCGCGCAAGAGCTGCACGATTCGATCGCGCAGTCGCTCGCGTTCCTGAACATCGAGGCGCAGATGCTCGAAGAGTCGCTCACTCAAGGCAATGTCGACCAGGCGCGCCAGGAGCTCGCGCAGATCCGCGAAGGTATCCAGGAGAGCTACGACGACGTGCGCGAGCTGCTGGTGCACTTTCGCACGCACCTCAGGCAGACGGATCTCGAGACCGCCATTCGGGTCGCCCTGCAGCGCTTCGAAGGGCAAACCGGCATCCGCACGCGCTTCGATGCGTCGGGCACGACCGTGTCCCTGGCGCCGGAGGTGGAGCCGCAGGTCCTGCACATCGTGCAGGAAGCGCTTTCCAACGTGCGCAAGCATGCCCGTGCGACCAAGGTCGTGGTCGAGGTCATGCGCGACGGCGGTTACCTCTTCGCGGTGCGCGACGACGGCCGCGGCTTCGACCTGGCGACGCTCGCGGAGCGGGCCGACACCCACGTCGGACTGCGCATCATGCGCGAGCGCGCCCATCGCATCGGCGGCCGGCTCGACATCCGCTCGCAACCGGGCGGGGGCACCGAGATCACCCTCAGTCTGCCGATCGCCCGGGAGCAGGCCGCTTGAGGCCGATCCGGGTGCTCGTGGTGGACGATCACGCGCTCTTCCGCAGCGGCATCAAGGCCCTCTTGTCGCGCCAGCCCGGCTTCGAGGTGGTGGGCGAGGCGCGCGACGGTCTGGAAGGGGTGAAGCGCGCCAGTGCGCTGCGGCCGGACGTCGTGCTGATGGACCTGCACATGCCCGGCATGTCGGGCCGCGAAGCGGTGAAGCTGCTCGCCGAAGAGGTGCCGCAGGCGCGGGTGGTGATGCTGACGGTCTCCGAGGACGCCGATGACCTGCTGGAAACCCTGCAGGCCGGTGCCCACGGCTATCTCCTCAAGAACATCGACACCGAGTTCCTGGTGCAGAGCATCCGCCGCGCGGCGGCGGGCGACTCGCCAGTCTCGGAAGAGATGACCGGCAAGCTCGTGCAGGGGGTGAAGGCGAGGGCGGGGACGGCGGAGAAGGGGGTGCACGAACCCGAGCGGCTCACGCCCCGCGAGCGCGACATTCTCGCCCGCATCGCCCAGGGTGCCAGCAACAAGGAGATCGGCCGCGACCTCGATCTCGCCGAGAGCACGGTGAAGATTCACGTGCGGCACATCCTGCGCAAGCTCAATCTCGCGAGCCGGGTGCAGGCCGCGGTCTACGCGGTCGAGCACGGTATCGGCGGCAGAGAGCCGTGAGAAGCGGGCACCCGTAAAGGTGCGCAGCGTAGAGGGATGTGCTCCCGACGGTTGACGATTACACGATCCAGTCCAGCGCAGACTACGGCGGATTGCGGCAGCGCAGCGTGAGATGCTTCACCAACGATTCCCCTGCCACCGTAGAATAATCCGCCCCAGCGTCACGCACGCAGGACACTTCCGTTCCCAAGAAAGGAAAAAAGATGAGCACTCCCATCGTTGCAGTCCTGGGGCTTGGAGCCATGGGCCTACCCATGGCGACACGCCTGGCCGAGAAGTTCAGCGTGCGTGGTTACGACATCAGCGCCGAACGGCTTGCGCTGGCCGAGCAGGCCGGCATCACCGCCACCGGAGGCGCCCGCGCCGCGGCCAACGGAGCCAATGTGGTCCTGCTGGCGGTGCGCAACCGCGCCCAGCTCGACGAGGCCCTCTACGGTGCTGACGGCGTGGTTGAAGTGCTGAAGCCAGGCGCGGTCATCCTGCTCACCTCGACCGTCGGCATCGACGCCGTCCGTGAGGTGGCCGCTCAACTGGCCGAAGCGAAGCTGCATCTGGTGGACGCCCCGATCTCCGGAGGTCCGGTCAGAGCGGGTAAGGGTGATCTGCTGGTGACGGTAGGTGCAGACGATGCGGCCTATGCGGCCGCGCTTCCCGTGTTGGAGCAGTTGGCCTCCACGCTGGTGCGGATAGGTCCGAGGGCCGGAGACGGTCAAGCCATGAAGACCGTCAACCAGCTGCTGTGCGGCGTCCACATTGCCGCCGGAGCCGAAGCCCTGGCCCTCGCCGAGGCGCTTGGCTTGGACCCGGCTGTGGCCCTGAAAACCTTGGGCGCAGGTGCGGCCGCATCCTTCATGCTCGGTGACCGTGGCCCCCGCATGTTGCAGGCTTACGACGAGGGAGGAGCCGAGGTGAAGAGCCGCCTCGACATCTTCGTCAAGGATATGGGGATCGTGAACAGCGCGGCGCGCGCCGTCGGTCTGGCGACGCCGATCGCCGCCGCCGCCGAGGGTCTGTACCTGATCGGGCAGGCCAACGGGCAGGCCGCAGCCGATGATTCCTCGGTCATCCGTGTGGTGGCTCCGCGCCGTCGCAAGCCAGCGTGAGCCGCTAGGAAACCCGAATCATGGGAACGACAGCATTGCTGATCACCGCTCTCGTGGCGGTCGCCGTCTTATTGGTGCTGGTGATCAACGTTCAACTGCCGGCTTTCATCGCCCTTCTGCTGGTCAGTATGGGGACCGCGGTAGTGACCGGGATTCCGCTGGCGAATGTCGTGCCGGTGATGGTCGCGGGCATGGGCAAAGTACTTGGCTCCGTGGCCATCGTCGTCGGCCTCGGATCCATGCTGGGGCGGCTGATTGAAGTCTCCGGCGGAGCGGACAATCTTGCCCGCCGATTCACGGAGGTGCTGGGACCGAAGCACGTCGTCGCCTCGCTGACCGCCGCGTCCTTCATACTGGGCATCCCGGTATTCTTCGACGTCGCATTCATAATCCTGGCTCCGATCGTCTTTGGTTTCGCCAAGGTCGCCAAGATCCATCCGCTGAAGATTGCGCTGCCCGTTGGAGCCATTCTGCTCACCGTCCACGTGGCGCTGCCCCCGCACCCCGGTCCGGTCGCGGCTGCCGCGCTGCTGAATGCGGATGTAGGGCTGGTGACGCTGATCGGCTTGATCATCTGTGCCGCCGTCGGTGTGATCGGGTTCTTTGCGGCGAAGCTGTTCGACGTAGACAAGCTGGTGCTGGGACCTTCACCGGCGACTGAAGCGATCGCTGATGAAGCGCCAAAGACCGACTCGATCGAGACCGGGAAAACCGTGCCGAGTGCGGCGACAGTGGTCATGATCGTCCTGTTGCCGATCGTGCTGATCATGGCTGGATCGGTGGCTGCGACGGTCCTGCCCAAGGACCATGCCTGGCTGCCGTTCGCCTCCTTCCTCGGCGCTCCCGCCACCGCGCTGATTATCGGTCTTCTGGTTGCGTATGTGCTGATTGGAAACAAGGCGCGATGGAGCAAGACCGATCGCGGGTCGATCGCCGACTCGGCATTGCCCATCGTCGCCATCATCATTTTCGTGACCGGCGCCGGCGGCGTATTCGGCAACGTGCTGGTCGAGTCCAAGATCGGTAGTGCGCTGTCGCAGTCGCTGACCGCGATGGGGATGCCCCTCATTGTCGCCGCGTTTGTCATCTCTCTGGCGCTCCGAGCGGCTCAAGGGTCGGCCACCGTGGCGATCCTGACCACCGCGGGCCTGTTGTCCCAGGCCGTGGCGGCCGGTGGGTACAGTCCGCTTCAGGTGGCGCTCGTTACGTTGGCGATCGGCTTTGGCGGACTCGGGCTGTCCCACATCAACGATTCCGGCTTCTGGATTGTGACGAAGTACCTGGGTCTATCCGTGGGCGACGGCCTGAAGACATGGACAACTCTGACCACCGTCTGCGGCGTCGCGGGTTTCGTGCTGACGGCGGCCGTGTGGATGGTCGTTTGAGAGCATGGTTCTTACTTCCGTAGCGCCTACACGCTCTGACACTGTCTGCCAAATTAATCTTGGCGCCTACGACTTTCAGCGATAGATCGCTGCCGTAGCAGGCTCTGATCGGGCGGAGCGCCCGACCCGAAAAGCGCTCGACGCTCGCAACGCCGCGACCAAGTTGTCCGCAAGGACTACTCCCTTCGGATAGCGCAGCGCACCCGTCTCCTCCTTCGGAGCGAGTCCCCGATAGCTCTCCCGGGCACCTCCCGCACCCCCTCCGGTGAATGG
>JBDHRV010000133.1:0-9811 GCA_039807745.1 Burkholderiales bacterium | reverse complement strand
CGGCCTTCGGTCAGCGTGCCGGTCTTGTCGACGATCAGCGTGTCGACGCGCTTCAGCTTCTCGATCGCGGCGGCGTCACGGAACAGCACGCCGTGGGTCGCGCCGCGGCCGGTGGCCACCATGATCGACATCGGCGTCGCCAGGCCGAGCGCACAGGGGCAGGCGATGATCAGCACCGCCACCGCGTTGATGAGGCCATAGACCCAGCTCGGTTCGGGGCCGAACAAGCCCCAGCCGAAGAACGTCAGCAGCGCGATGGCGACGACGGCCATCACGAAGTAGCCGGCCACGATGTCGGCCATGCGCTGCATCGGCGCGCGCGAGCGCTGCGCCTGCGCCACCATCTGCACGATCTGCGACAGCACCGTCGCCGCGCCGACGTGCTCGGAGCGCATCACCAGCGCGCCGCTCGCGTTCATCGTCGCGCCGATCAGCTTGTCGCCGGCGCGCTTGCTCACCGGCAGCGGCTCGCCGGTGAGCATCGATTCGTCGACCGCGCTCGAGCCCTCGACCACCACGCCGTCGACCGGCACCTTCTCGCCCGGACGCACGCGCAGCAGGTCGCCGACATGCACGTGCGTCAGCGGCACGTCCTCTTCGCTGCCGTCGGCGGCGATGCGGCGCGCGGTCTTCGGCGCCAGGCCGAGCAGCGAGCGGATCGCCGCCGAGGTCTGCGAGCGCGCCTTCAGCTCGAGCATCTGGCCAAGCAGCGTCAGCGAGATGATCACCGCCGCTGCCTCGAAGTACACCGCCACGCGCCCCATCGAGATGAACGACTCCGGGAAGGCGTGCGGCGCCACGGTGGCGACCACGCTGTAGACGAAGGCCGCGCCGGTGCCCAGGCCGATCAGCGTCCACATGTTCGGGCTGCGGTTCGCGATCGACATCGCGCCGCGCACGAAGAAGGGCCAGCCGGCCCAAAGCACGATGGGCAGCGTCAGCACCAGCTCGATCCAGCTCTGCGTGGCCATGTCGAACCAGCCCAGGCGGTGGCCGAACATCGCCAGCACGGTGACGACCACGGTCAGCGGCAGCGTCCACCAGAAGCGGCGCTGGAAGCTGACGAGCTCCGGGTCTTCGGCCTGATCGAGATCGGGCAGCTCCGGCTCGAGCGACATGCCGCACTTCGGGCAGTGGCCCGGATGGTCCTGGCGGATCTCCGGGTGCATCGGGCAGGTGTAGATCGTGCCGGGCGCGGCTTCGGCCGCAGGCGGGGCGGCATCGGGGGCGTGCAGATACCTGTCCGGCTCGGCGCTGAACTTCGCCAGACACTTCGCGCTGCAGAAGTAGTAGGGCCTGCCCTCGTGCAGGGCATGGTGCGGCGACTGCTCGGTCACCGTCATGCCGCACACCGGATCCTTCAGGCCGGCGGTGGCGCCGGGCGGCTGAGGGTGGCCGTGCGCATGACCTTCATGGCCGGCGTGGGCGTGCATGTCCGTGGTTCTTTCCGGTGTTGTCCGTCATGGCAACGTCCTGACAGAATACCAAAGATGGACCTTCCCATGAGGGATCGCCCTCCGCGCCCTGCCTGGGATCACCCGGCCGACCGCAGAAGGTCCACGCTTGACAGCCCGAGGCACGAGCGCTAAATGCGGCACCTCGACGGTGCGCGCGCCCACGCGGCTGATCAGTCCCCGGTGGGCGAAATCCGGAAGGAGTGCACGGTCTTCAACTCGCGCAGCGCGACGGCGAGCTCTGACAAACCCTCGTGATTCGTCGTCCGGATGATCATGCGGTATTCGAACGTGAGGCCGTCGTCGGACAGCCGGTGGCTCATGTTGGCGATGGTGAAGCCGAGGCTCTGGAGAAAGTCCCTGAGCTCGCGTTCGGGCATCACGCTGTCACGGCCGAAGCGGACGAAATGATGGGCATAGAAATGCGAGGGCACGCGCGCCTCGATCCAGCGAAACAGCCCGAGTATGGCAAGTGTCATGACGGTGGCGAGTGTCGCCGGACCGTAGAAACCGATGCCCATGAGAATGCCGATCGCGGCGGTGATCCAGATGGACGCCGCCGTCGTCAGCCCGCGAACGGAAAGACCCTCCTTGAAGATGACCCCCGCACCGAGAAAGCCGATGCCGGTCATGATGCCCTGCGCCATGCGCGTCGGATCGGTGCGGACCGTGTCGGTGGCGCTGCCCGGCAGCCAGGTCTGGTAATAGAGGGTGACGAGCATGAGCAGGCTCGACGCGAGACACACCAGCGCGTGCGTGCGAAAGCCCGCTGGCCGTCCATGAAAGCTCCGTTCGAGGCCGATGGCCCCGCCGGCCAGCAACGCGGCGCTGAGATGCGTGGCGATCGCGACGAGATCGGCGTTCAATGAAGCGGCCCCCAAGTTGGCGCCTACGCTCCGGCTGGGTGACAGGTCACCCCGGCCCTGCCGAGGCCGGGGCTCGGGCAGTCGACCGGGTCAGTCGAGCTCGACTTCCTTGGCGAAGCGCTTGCCATCGCGCTGGTGGTAGTCGACCTCGACCCTGAGACCCGGCTTGAGATCGTCGAAGCCCTTCAGCCCGTCCTCGAACTCGGTCGACGGTGTCACGAAGAATTCGGTGCCGTTGACGACGAACGACTGGTTGCCCTTGTTGACCGACTCGATCTGCCCCTTCACATCGTCGCCGGCGAAGGCGGGGCCGGAAAATAGAACGAGCGAGACAACTCCTGCCAGCAGTGCGGGGGTGCGCTTTGTCATGACATTCTCCCTTCTGGGTTGACGGTTCGGAATGCGGGCCGGTCGCGAGCAGCGAGCGCACGAGGCCGACGGCGACCGGCGCGCGACACTCGCGACGCAACCCGAGGGTTTTGTCCGTGGCCTACCCGTCGAGTTCACGCGGCACGCCTTCACGCCGGCAGATCACGTCGGTCCGGCGCAGCAAAGCGCCCGTAATGCAGCAGCACCGTTGGCAGGATCACCAGATTGAGTAAGGTCGAGGTCACCAGCCCGCCGACGATGATGGTCGCCATCGGTCCTTCGATCTCGCGAGGAGATCGCTACCTCGCAACTTCAACGCAGCCACGACGCGGCACGCGGAATCGAGGTTGCGCGCAACGATGATCTTCATCTGGCAGGACGTCACGAGAAACTTGAGAAGACGATGTCTTTCGCATTCGGACAAAGCCTCGATGCGGTCATGGAATAAGTGCGCGACTGCCTTGATGTGGCAGGTCGTCAGCGGTCAAGACGCGACCGCCAGTAACCGGGGCGGCGACTTTGGTGCGCGACAACCTCAATGCGCAGTACATCGGATGACACACTGTAGTACAGCGTGAAGGGAAATCGGTTCAGGACAAACTTGCGAAGGACCGGATCGGCCGGGGCGCCGATCTCGGGATGGACCAGGAGAAGGTCGGTTGCGCGCCGTACGTCGGCCTCGAAACGCTCACCCAAACCTGGGACTTGTAACTCGTAGTATTCGGCCGCCTCGATGAGTTCCAACTCCGCCTCCGGGTGAAACTCAAGCCTCATATCTTCTTCAGGCGCGACCGGAGATTCTCAAAGACGCGTTCGCCTGGCACAGGCTGGACCTTGCCCTCAACGACCTCGCGGTACCGTCGTTGCGCCTCCGCCAGCCATGCGCGCTCGACATCGGCCTCCGCTGGGCCATCGAGCTCGGCGATCAGCGCGCGGATGAGCTCGGTCTTGTCCTCGTGGCTCAATAAGCGAATCCTGGCTTCGATTTCGGCGATATCTGTGGACATACCTACCTCAAGCCCTGCCTCCGACTGCCTCAGTGTAGCGCCACACGAGCCGCGGAACCGATGTACGACGCTTCACTTGATGCGGACGTTGCGCCGTCACTTGTGGCTTCGTTTATCGAGCAATTGCTGCCACAGCTCCTTTACCGAGACGCCCCTTCCGTTTACCCAGTGGGACGGGCCACGGACAGAGTCGCTTTCGTAACCAACTTTCTTTAGCAGCTGGCGGGCCAAATCACTCATAGAGTAGTGCTGCCCATCATACAAGAGACCTCCGCTCGAGATCGTCGCTTTGAACTGCAACCGTTCCCGACAGTCGACGAGGAACAGCTCCTCGTCCTTCCGAAGGAGGCCGACACGCATCAACCCCCGCAGGTCAGCTTTCGGTGCCTTAGAGCGTGCCCGATTGTTCGATGCCTAATCTTAACTCATGTCAAGAGAGGTTAAGAATTTTCTAATTAGAATCAGCGGCCCACCTCACCGGCCGGGCGCGCTGAACCGCCCGTAGTGCAGCAGTATCGTCGGCAGGATCACCAGATTGAGTAAGGTCGACGTCACCAGCCCGCCGACGATGATGGTGGCCATCGGCCCTTCGATCTCTCTCCCCGGCTGGCCGCTGCCGAGCGCGAGTGGCAAGAGGCCCAAAGCCGTCACCAGCGCCGTCATCAGGATCGAGGGCAGCCGCTCCTGCGCGCCGCGCAGCGCGGTCTCGCTCGACCAGGTCGCCCCCTCCACCTCGACCAGATGCTGGTAGTGCGACACCAGCATGATCGAGTTGCGCAGCGTGATGCCGAAAAGTGTGACGAAGCCGACCAGCGAGCCCAACGACAGCCAGCCGCCGGTGGCGAGCACCGCGACCACGCCGCCGGACAGGGCGAACGGCAAATTCATGAAGGTGATGGCGAGGTTGCGCAGATTCCTGAACGCGACGTAGAGCAGGATGAAGATGCCGACGCCGGCGAGCAGCGAATGAGCGATGAGATCGCGTCGGGCGCGCGCCTGCGCCTGCGCCGTGCCGCCGAACTGCACGAAATTGCCGGGGGCGAGCTTGACCTCGGCCGCGACGCGCCGCCTCGCCTCGCGCTCGAAGTCGCCGAGATCGCGCCCCACCACATTGCCGGTGACCGTCTGCAGGCGCTTGCCGCCGAAATGCAGCACCTTGTAGCGGCCGCTCTCCAGTTCGACGTCGGCCACATCGGCGAGACGCAGGATCCTGCCTTCCGCATTGCGCAACGGCAGCGCGCCGACCTGCGTGACCGAGCGCCGCAGCTCCGGCGGCAGCACCACCACGGCGCTCACCACCTGGTTCTCGCGGAAGATGCGCCCCGCCGTCGTGCCCTGATAGGCCGCCTGGATCGTCTCCAGCACCGCCGTGCTGGAAAGCCCCCACACCGCGAGCCGTTCGGGTCGCAGGCGCACCGTGAGCTGCGCCGTGCCCGGCGGCGCCTGCAGCTGCACATCGTGCGCGCCCGGAATGCCCGCGATCACCCGCGCCACTGCCTGCGCGTCGCGGTCCAGCCCGTCGAGGTTGGGGCCGAACAGATTCACCACGACACCGGCGGCATAGCCGGTGATGGTCTCCTCGATGCGCTCGGTCAGGAAGGTGTTGACCGCGAACGTGAGGCCGGGAAAACGTACGTCGTCCTTGAACAGATCGCGTATGGCATCGAGGATGCGCGCCTGCTCGCGTCCGTCGAGCGCGCCGATCTCCACCTCGAACTCGCTGTAGTGGACGCCGAAGGTGTCCGCCCCGCGCTCCGCCCGCCCGACCCACTGCACCACCGACTTGACCCCGTCGATGGCGAGCAGGTCGTCGGCCACGCGCTTGCCGACGCGCAGTGACTCCTCCTGTGAGGTGCCCGGCACCGCCGCCATGTGGATGATGTAGTGTCCCTCCTTCAGCGCCGGCAGGAACTCGCCGGAGAAGGACGGCAGGATGCCGAGCACCGTCGCGAGCACGAGGCCGACGATGCCGACGACGCGTGCCGGATGGCGCTCCACGCGGCCGAGCAGCCGGCCGTAGCGCGGCCTGATCCAGCGCACGAGCGGCGGATCCTCCCCTTTCAGCGCCGCCCGCGTGAGGAGCAGGAAGCAAAGCGCCGGAGTCAGCGTCATCGCCACCACCAGAGACGCCAGGATGGCGAGGATGTAGGCTAGGCCGAGCGGCGCGAAGAGCTTGCCGGCCACCCCCGACAGCGTGAGCAGCGGCACGAACACGAGCGCGACGATGAAAGTCGCATAGACGACGGAGCTGCGCACCTCGATCGAGGCATCCAGCACGACGTCGAACCCGCTTGCGGGAGCGCCTCGGCCGCGGTTCTGGCGCAGGCGCCGGAAGATGTTCTCGGTGTCGATGATGGCGTCGTCGACGACCTCGCCCAGCGCGATGGCAAGCCCGCCCAGCACCATGATGTTGAGCGCAACGCCAATATGATCGAGCACCAGCACGGCGCCGATCAGGGACACCGGAATGGCGGTCGCGCAGATGAACGCCGTGCGCGCGTTGAAGAGGAACAGGAACAGCACCGCGATCACCAGCGCCGAGCCGATGAGGATATCCCGCTGCACGTTGTCGACGGCGGTGTCGATGAAGTTGGCAGGGCGAAACAGGCCGGGATGCAGCGTGACGCGCTCCGCCTCGAAGAGCGGCTTCAGCTCCTCGATCGCGGCTTCCAGGGCGAGCGTGGTCGAACGCACGTTGGCGCCGAGCTGGCCCTGCACCATGAGAAAGACGCCGGGCTTGCCGTCGATGAGCGCCGCGCCGATCGAGGGCGCCGCGCCTTCCACGACACGCGCCACGTCACCGATGCGGATCACTCGCCCCTCGCGCATCGCGATCACCGCCTCTGCGAGTTGCCCCGGGTTCTTCGGCTGGCCCTGCGCGCCGATGACGATGCGCTGATTGGCGCTCTCGATGAAGCCCGTGCCGAGCACGCCGGAGGTACCGCGCACCGCCGCCAGCACGTCCTGCATGGCGAGCCCGAGGGTGAACAGACGCTGCGGGTCGACCTGTACCTGCCACTGCCGTACCTCGCCGCCGAACACGTTCACGTCCGCGACCCCCACGACCGACAGCAGGTGCGGTCGCACCGTCCAGTCCACCAGCGAGCGCATCTCCATCAGCGAGCGGCTGTCGGACGTGAGCCCCAGGCCGAGCACCGTGCTCGCCGAGGAAGTGAGCGGCGTCATGGCGGGGGGACCGATACCGGGCGGCAGCTGCGCCGCGAGCAGCGAGAGCCGTTCGGTGACGAGCTGGCGCTTGCGGAACACGGTCTCGCGCTCGTGGAAAATGAGCGTCACCACCGAAAGGCCGGGGATGCTCTGCGAGCGCAGGCTCTCGATGCCGGTCACGCCGGCGAGCGCCGCCTCGATGCGCGCCGTGACCTGGGTTTCGACCAGTTCCGCGGACAGCCCGGGTGCCTCGGTCTGGATCACGACCTGGCTCGGCGAGAATTCCGGAAAGACATTGAGATCGGCGTTGAAGAGGCGATAGACGCCGTAGACGACCACCAGCAGCGCCAGCGCGACGACGACGCCGGCATAGCGGATCGACAGCCGGACGAGGTGGCGGATCACGGGCGGGCGCGCGGACCGGCGAGGACGGCGGACAGGCGCCTGGACTCAGTCCTCATTCTCGTTCCGGATCTGGTATTCCAGCTCCTCCGAGAGCAGCAGCTGGGCGCCGGAGACGACGACGGCATCGCCCGGCACCAGTCCCTCGTCGAACCAGCCGCCGGCGAGCTCTTCACGGGTCGCGATCTCGCGCCGTGCGAACGTCTCCTCACCCGTCTTGACGTACACCCACGCCTTGCCGCCGTGATAGACGACGGCCGCCGGCGGAACCGCGACCCCTTCGCGTGGCGCGCCTCCGCGCGCGAGCTCGCCGCGGACGCGGTTACCGACGCGCAGCTCCGGCGCCGCCGCCGCCCGGAACAGAAAGGTCGGACCGAGCACGACCGGATCGGCAAACGGCGCGCTCGACAGCAGCACCGCTTCGCGCCGTGGACCGGGCGCGTTGAGCGAGCTGATCGCCACCTTCGTTCCCACCGCGGGCGGCTCCACACCCGACGGCAGCGTAAGCTGCACCAGCAGCGCGCGCTGAGCCGCAAGCTCCTGGAAGAACGATCCGCTTGGATCGGTGGCTAGGCGCGCGATCGCTTCCCCCCATTGCGCCCGCAGCGATTCCTGCAGCCCCGTGGCGCTGCGCTCGAGCGCGATCACGCGCGCCTCGTCGCCGCGCAGCGTCGCGTTTGCCGACTGCACGGCCCGCCGCGACACGTTGCGATCGTCCTCGTACAGCGCCTCCAGCCGGTCGCGCTCCTGCCCGCTGAAACGCACCGCGGCGCGCACCGCATCGGCTTCGGCTCGCACCGTGAGCAGGCGCGCGCGCAATTCCACCAGCGGCGCCGGGTTGATGACCACGCCGAGCACCTCGACCACCGGCGCGTACTTCGCCGAAGCGAGGGGGGCCGTGCGGATGCCGGCCGCTCCCTGCGCCTCGTCCGAGATCTTCAACTGGAGGCCGCCGACACGTGGCGCGGATTCTTCCCGCTTTTCCTCCGCCGGAGCGAGCTCGTCGCGCGCCGTGTAGACGAGCGCCGCAGCGAGCAGCACGATGATCGCGCCGAGGACCCAGGGCAGCAGCGGGCGGCGCGCGCTCGTCATAGGGCGTCGACCGCGATCCGGGGTTGCAGCGAATCGGCGACGGGCGCTGGCGTGCCGTCGAGGGGCGCCTGCACGGCGTCTTCGAGCTGCGCCCAGGTTTGCAGTGCGCGCACCCGGCTCGCGAGGGCTGCGCGTTCCACGGCCACCGACTCGAGCCGCACCCGGGTCCGTTCCAGACGGTCGGCATCGCCTGCGGCGAAGCGCTGTTCGGTGCGCGTGGTCCGGTCGAGCGCATCGCGTCGCACCGCCACGGCAGCGTCGATCTCCGAGAGCGCGGCCTCGTAGCCAGCGCGGCGCGCGTCCAGCGTCGTGATCGTCCGCGCCTGCAGCGCGAGGAAGCGGTCTGCCTCGAGGGTGCGGCGCGCTTCCGCCTCCTGGATCGGCCCTTCGTTGCGGTTCGCCAGCGGCAGCAGCAGGATCGATCCCAGCGCCCAGATGCGATCGCCCTGGTCCCAGATGTAGCCGGGCCGCAGGATGACGTCCGGGTACTGGCGGGCGATTTCCAGCCGCAGCACTGCCTCGGCAGCTGCGTAGTCGGCAAGGCCGCGACGGATATCGAGCCGGTTCTGCAGTGCCGTGCTGCGCAGATCCGCCGCGCTGTGGGCCAGCGGCGCCGTCTTGAGATCGGTGAACGAGAGCGACAGCGCGCGTACATCGTCGAGCCGCACGCCGAGCGCCTGCGCGAGTCCCGCCTGGGCATCCTGCAAGCGGGCATCGGCACGCGCCGCCGCGAGCCGCGATTCGGCGAGGCGGGTGCGGGCGGCGGCGGTCTCGGGCGCCGACGCGTAACCGCGGTCCAGCCGCCGATCGAGGAGCGCGAGCTCCTCCTGCCGGAGTGCGACTTCAGTGCGGCAGAGGCGTGCGTCTTCCGCCGCTGCGTAGTAGTCGATGTAGCGGCCTTGCACGCGGCTGCGTGTCTGCCACGCCGCTGCCGCGAGATCGAGCAGCGCCCCTTCCGACAACGCGGCAGCTTGGGCGATCCGCGCCTCGCGCTTGCCGCCGGTCACGATCGGTATGTCGACGACGAGGCCGACGGTCCAGGGGGACGACTTGTCGAGGGTCGTATCGCTGTGGTGCTGCCCCTCGACCCGGACGGCAGGGTTTGGGCGCTGCGCCGCGGTCACCTCGCCGGCGCGTGCCACCGCCACCTGCGAGCGCGCGATGTCGAGTTCCGGCGCGTGATAGAGCGCGACCCAGGTGAGCTCGGCGAGCGTCCAATCCGTGCGCGGCCAGGGATCGACCGCAACGCCGCGCTGTGCCAGATAGTCCCGCAGCCCCGGCGCGTTTAGGGAGCGCGCGTTCAGCTCGGTCGCGGTGCGCGCGGGGTCGAGGGGCTTCGGCTCATACGTCCGGAAGCCGCACCCCGTTGCGGTAAAGAGATGGCAGACCAGCAGACAGGCAACGGGGACAAACCTCGCGAGAGCGCGCATGGTGACCGCATCTTAGCGGCGAT
>JBDHRV010000132.1:0-9815 GCA_039807745.1 Burkholderiales bacterium | reverse complement strand
TCCGCGGCATCGCGCCCGGTGCCGATCCGCACCTGGTCGGAACGCGCCGCAAGCCCGGTCGGATCGAAGAGGTGCCACCCGCCGGTGAGGTAGGCCTCGAACACCGCGTGAAAATCGGGGGGTGGATCGGCGAACGTCGCATAGCCCGTGACGAAGCGGGCCGGGATGTTGAGCGCTCTGCACAATGCGATCGCCAGGTGCGCGAAATCACGGCACACCCCGGCGCGCCCGGTGACTGTGTCGAACGCCGAATGCGTCCCCTGCGTGGTGCCGATCTCGTACTTGATGTGGTCGCGAATCCACTGGCAGATTGCCTCCACGCGCTGCGAGCCCGGTGGCATCGACCCGAACTCCAGCACCGCCATTCGCATGAGCGCATCGGACTCGCAGTACCGGCTCGGCATGATGAAACGCAGCACCTCGAGCGGCAACTCGCCGACCGGGACCTCGGCTGCGTCCGGCACACCCTCGGCCGCCCCGTCCACTTCCACGGTGGCGCGGTAGTTCATGCGCAGCGGCCCCGCGTCGGCATTGAAGCGCACGAAGCGATTCTTGACGATCGGGTCGGTGTAGCGCTCGCACGCGAGCGGCGGATCGGTCACCAGCGATTCGTGCAACAGGCGCTGGCCGGGCGTAATGGCAGCTTCGACATTGAGCAGAAAAGTGCTGCCGCCAGCGACTTCGTAGCCCAGTTCACAGTGGATGTCGAATGTCTTCAAGACCGTCCTCCTCGGGCAGGGCATCGCGCGTTGCGCCGACGCGATGGTACTTCGAATTCGAGGTGCAGGCGTGGCTTTGGCAAGCACCGCGGGAGCGGTCGCGGGATCCGCCGCCGAACGCGCCGCGCAGCGGGTTGATCGAGTTGGCGCAGGACTTGCTCGGCGCGCACCCATGCCCTCCCGCACCGCCTATTCCAGCATCCTCGAAGTCGCCTTTGCCTGGCATGGCTTCGCCCCGCCGACCAAGCTCGCCAGCGCCCTCCCGCCGGTGGTGCGCCTCACGGTGGCCATGCTCCTGCGCGCAATCGTGGACGCGCGTCTCGCGGTCTACGCGCCAGCCACCGCGGTGTCGTTCGCGACCACGGACAAGAGCTCGCTGGAAGAGGTCGAAGGCAAGCCGAGCGCACTGGTGGAGATGAGTGCCTCGGGCGACTACGTTGCGCAGGTGCTCGCGCACTATCGCCTGTGCGTCAACGAGCTCTATGTCTGGGCGCGGGGCGAAGATCTGGATCCGCCCGCCTTTTGCACGCCGTCCTGGGTCTGCGGCGAGCGACCAACCACACTGACCCAGCCGCGAAAGCTGCGGCCGGAGATGGACGACAAGCGCGTCTGCCAGATCATCGCGAAGCGTCGCTGGTCAGAAGACGAGCGCATAGACGTGGCCGCGATGGCGCGCGACCTCGAAATTCAGATCGAAGGCAACGGGCAACTCTACCAGCCAGCGACCGTGCGCCGCTGGCTGTACGAGGTTGCGCCGAGCGCGGTCAGAAGGAAATCCCCCCGCGGGCGGCATCCCCGCTCCGCCGACGGCTCGCGAAACCAAGCCGTCTAGTCGTTCCCCCCCTGCATACCCCGGCTCGTTCGCCGGGCTTTCTCATCCGTTCGCGTCAGATCATGAATAGCGACAGAAGCCAGATGATCGCGAATGCGCAGACGGCGATCACGACCGTTGCCGTGGAGTAGACCTTGAGCGTCGCGTCCGGGGAAATGTCGGAGAACTTGGTGATCACCCAGAAGTAGGAATCGTTGGCGTGCGAGATCATCATCGATCCCGCGCCGATGGACAACAGCGCGAGGGTGCGTCCCATGTCGCTGTCCAAGCCGAGCGGCGCCAGCATGGTGGCGACGATCGATGCGGAGGTGATCGCCGCCACGGTCGATGATCCCTGCGCCGTCTTCAGAATGGCTGCCAGCGCGAAGGGCACGATCAGACCCAGATGCGACGTCGACAGGAATCCCGAGACCTGGTCACCGATTCCCGTCGCCTTGATCACGGCGCCGAACGCGCCGCCTGCCGCAGTGATGGCCAGAATGGGTCCAGCCTTGTCTATGGCCTCCGAGAACATATCGTTGATCTGCTTGAAGTTCTCGCGCGGCACGAGCAACAGCGCAAGCCCCACCCCGATCAGCAGGGCGATCACCGGATCACCGAGGAACTTCACGACGGACAGGACCGACTCCGGCAAGAGACCGGGTACCAACGCCACGAACGAACTGAACATGATCATCAGCAGCGGCAGCACGACCGGAAGAAACGATCCGAAGGTCCCGGGCAGTTTCCGGGTGGACAAGTCGTCGGGCTCCTTGCCCGCCTCTTCGCTGCCGCCGAAGCGCGCCGACATGAACTTGACCCAGAGATAGCCGACCACGGTGGTCGGCAGTGCAATCAGCACACCGAGCAGGACGAGGTTGCCGAGCGAGCCGTTCATGATGCCGGCGGCGGCCGTGATGCCCGGGTGCGGCGGGATCAGGCAGTGCAACGTGTAGAGCGCGATGGCGAGTGACCCTGCCATGCGCACGATGGACGTACCCGAAGCCCTGGCGAGCGACTTGTTCAGCCCGGAGAGCACGATGAAACCGGAATCGCAGAAGATGGGCAGTCCAGCGATGAACCCGGTGATGGTGATCGCCCGCGGCGCCTTTGCCTTGCCCGTCAGGCCGAGTATGTAATGCGCCATCGCATACGTGGCGCCGGTCTTGTCGAGAACGACGCCGATCGTCGTCCCGAAAAGAATGATCAGGCCGATCGCCATGAGGGTATTGCCGAAGCCGGTCTTGAGCGTCGGCACCACCTTGTCCAGGGAATCCGTGACAAGTGCCAATGCCAGAGCAACGAGCACGAGGGCGAAGAAGGCGTTGAACTTGAATCTGGACGTGAGAAGAATCACGCAGACAATCGCTACCAGTACCAGAACTGCAGTCGTCATTTTTCTTGAGCTCCCGAAACCTGCCGCAACCAGCATCCGAAGTGAGACGGTGCCGCCACCGCCACGGCGACCGCCTGCTGCGCGCTCTGCCGAAACTGCCGGCGCGCGCGGCCATCGCGCAGCTCGCGGACTGTATCCTGCGGCGGGAGATGCGGTCAACGAACATGAGATGACACGGTCTGCTCGGAGCCTCGACAGAGCCCGGCAGCGCGCTGCCGCGCCGCGAAGCCGGCGAGGTCAACCGTGTTCCGACCGGCCCCCGTCAGGCGACGCCGCGCGACCGCGACGGCCAGATGATGAGGGGCGCGGCAATGCCCACCGCGATCGCGGCAGTCATCAGCACGCAGGACAGATACAGCGCAAGCGTCTCCGCGACCAGGGCCGGCGCGGCATTGGCACCGGCAGCGGCGATCTCCAGACTGCCGACGACGGCGCGAAACGCGAACGAACCGGGCACCATCGCCACCACGCCCGGAAACGCGAACGTCGCGGCCGGCGCCCGGAAGCGCCGGGCGAAAATCTGCGCGAGGAAGCCGACGGCCAGTGCGCCCAGGAGCGTTGCCGCCACCATCTGCACCCCGGCGTGCATGAGCAGCGTGCGCAGCGCATGGCTCGCGACGCCGCACACGAGACACGCCCATGCGATGCGCGGCGGCACGCCGAAGAGCGCTGCGTAGCCCACCGCCGCCAGCGCCGAGAAAAGCGCGTCGACGCGAACCGGCAGCGGCGTCATCGGTGAGTCCACGGGAATGCGCACGCCGGTGATCACCATCGCACCGTACAGCCCGAACGCGATTGCAATCGTGACCATTGCACCGAAGACCAGGCGCGCCAGTCCCACGCTCACATGGTTGCGGATCAGATCCTGCACGCCGTTGATGAGGGGCACGCCGGGCACGATGATCATTCCCGGCGCCACCAGGCAGAGCGCTGGTGTACCGGCCCAACCGAGTAGCACCCCGAGTCCACCGACCGTGCCGCTGACCAGCGCCGCCGCAAACGGGATGAAGACGAGATTGAGATCCCGCTTCGCGAGCTCCTGACGCAGCCACATGCCGACCGAGCCCGCCAGCCACACGATCCCGAACGTGCCCCAGTCCGCGCCGAAGAGCCGCGCGAGGCTCGCCGCGGTGAGCCCCATCGCCACGACGACGATCCAGCGCGAATAGAAGGCAGGCGCATGCTCGACGCGATCGAGTTCGGCCGCCACCCAGGCGAGGTCCCGCTTGCCCGACGCGACGGCGGCGAGGACGTCATTCACTGCGGCGACCGCCCCCAGCCCGACATTCATCGCCGGCACGCGGCGGCCGACCTTGGTGCGCAGCGCGTCGCCCAGCGCGACCGTCACGATCAGCGCTTCATAGTTCACGACGACGCTGGCCTCGCCGCCGAAGACTTGAGCGAACCGCGTGACGGCAACCTCCACCTCGGCGGTATCGTCGCCGTTCGCGAGGAGCAGGCGTCCGATCTTCAGCGCGAGGTGCGCGACCTCGTCGATCCGCGCCATCGCCCGATCACCGCCTGACCGAAAAACCTAGTCGTGCGCGACGTAGGGATGGACCATCTTCGCCGGATCGACGATGCGATCGAACTCGGCCTCGGTCACGAAACCCAGCGCGAGCGCCGCGGCCTTGAGCGTCAAGTCGTGGTCCATCGCGTGATGGGCGATCTTCGATGCTTTGTCGTAGCCGATGACGGGCGCGAGCGCGGTGACCAGCATCAGCGAGCGCTCGACGTATTCCTGGATCTTCTTGAGGTTGGGCTCGGTGCCCTCGACCAGGAAGCGGCGGAAGTTCGCGCAGCCATCGGTCATCAGCGTGATCGAGTGCGTGAGGTTCGCGATCATCAGCGGCTTGTAGACGTTCATCTCCAGATAGCCGCCGGCGCCGCCCAATCCGACGGCCACATCGTTCGCCATCACCTGCACCGCGAGCATCGTCAGCGCCTCGGCCTGCGTCGGGTTCACCTTGCCCGGCATGATCGACGAGCCGGGCTCGTTCTCGGGAATGTGCAGCTCCGCGAAGCCGGCGCGCGGACCGCAGGACATGAGCCGGATGTCGTTGCCGATCTTGTAGAGCGACACCGCCAGCGTGCGGAAACTGCCCGACAGTTGCACCAGCGCATCGTGCGCGCCCTGCACGGTGAACTTGTTGGGGGCGCTCACGAAGGGCAGCTTCGTCAGCGTGGCGATCTCGCCCGCCGCCGCCTCGGCGAAACCGGGCGCGGCGTTGATGCCGGTGCCGACCGCGGTGCCGCCGAGTGCGAGGTGGTACACGCTCTTCAGCGCATCCTGGATGCGCTCCAGGTTGTCGCTCAGCATGCCGGCGTAACCGGACCATTCCTGCCCGAGCGTGATCGGCGTCGCGTCCTGCATGTGAGTGCGGCCGATCTTGACGATGTCCTTCCATTCCTCTGCCTTCGCGGCGATCGCGTCGCGCAGGGCGATCACTTCCGGCAGCAGACGCCCCGTCGTGTTGACCGCGGCCGCGATATACATCGCCGCAGGAAACGAATCGTTGGACGACTGCGACATGTTGACGTGGTCGTTCGGATGCACCGGCGTCTTGCTGCCCAGCGCGGTGCCCGCGAGCTGGCAGCAGCGGTTCGACACGACCTCGTTCACGTTCATGTTGAACTGCGTGCCGCTGCCCGTCATCCAGACGTGCAGGGGAAACATGTCGTGATGCTGCCCGGCGAGAATCTCGTCGCAGGCCTGGACGATGAGACGGTGCGGCTCGTCCTGGAGTCGCCCGCCGGCATGATTGGCGTTGGCCGCAGCCTTCTTGAGGATGGCGTAGGCCGTGATCATCTCGCGCGGGATGAGGTCGTGGCCGATGCTGAAGTGCTCCAGCGAGCGCTGCGTCTGCGCGCCCCAGAGCTTGTCCGCGGGCACCTCCACCACGCCCAGGCTGTCGGTTTCCTTGCGCACGTCCATCCGATCTCCTCCGGAGCCCGCCGAGCACGCGGCCAGAATGCCGCGCGCGCGTTGCAGAAGCGAGCGGTGTTCGCTCGCTCGCATTCGATCCGGGGAATGTATCGCCCGACCGGCGGGGCGTCAATTGCGCTCGGCGTGAAGACCCGATGGCGCGGGGCTTCGCGGGTGTCGTGGCGGTCAGGGTCGGCTCAGCCGCAAGCGCGTAAGACCGCCCTTCGGCAAACCATCGCACAGCAGAAGTACATCGTAGGTGCCGCCGTCCGCGTCGAGGACTGCCAGCCCTTCGGGTTTGCCAGGACCAGCAACGAGCTCGGCCAGCCGCTGCGGTCTGACATCTTCGGCGCGCTGATCGTTACCGTCCCAGAAGTAGACGCGGTACGACGCGTCGCCATCGCCCACCGGTCCGGCCAGGATCAGGAAGCCGCCGTCGACCGCGACGAGGTCCCGGATGCCGCGCCCGTCGAGTCGAACATAGCGCACCTGCGCGCTACGGGTGAGGCTGTCCCAGGTCGCTGACAGCACCGGCACGAGACCGTCGCGCAGCACGGGGCCGCGGAAGCCGAAATAGAGGCGATCGTCCTTCACCGCCAGGCCTTCGATGTCGATGCCATTCTCCTTGCTCGCCATGCCGACGAAGCCCTTCAGCACGGGATCGCCTTCGATCGCGGCGGACAGCGACTTCGGCCGCTCGATCACCCCGGCACCGCCATCTGCTTCGAGCCGGAACCGGAAGACCTGCTCGCGGGATTCCTTCCGCTTCGGCGCCTCGATCCGGCCGTTCTTGATCTTCCGCGTCGAGGCATGCGATCCGGTGACGTAGACGGTGCGGCCATCGACCGCGACGGCTTCCAGGTCGACCTCGTCGTCGCCGGCTGGTAATTCCACGGTCTTGCCGGCCTTGTACGACGCGTCGTCCTCATTCAGCACCTGCACCGCCGTCGGGTGTTTCGCCTCGTCCGAGACGACCAGCAAGAACTTGCCGACCACGGCCGCGCCGCTCAGATGATCCGGCTCGTCGATGTCGCCGTGAAGCTTCACCACCTCACCGTGATGCGTGCCGCAGGCGAGGGTCGGTACCGCCTCGTCCGCACCGTGCGCGAGCGCCGCAGTGAGCAGCAGAGGAAAGATCGAGCGCATTGCCCACACGAGAGATATCTCCAGGATTCCGGGGGTCCGCTCCAGAGCGCGCCATTTCGCGCGCGGCGTTCGACCGCGGCATGGGTCCTTTATAGTCGAGCACTCCGGCAACATCAACCGCCATGGCGGCGACGGGCAGCACGATCGGCTTCATCGGACTCGAGAAATCGGGAACGCGCCGACGGCTGCCTTCATCCAATGGGCGAGTGCAGCATCAAGCCGCGATTGCCTGAACAGGAGGACAAGGATGAATGCCCCGGAAAGACTTGCGTTCCTTCCCGACATCCAGTCGGAAGCGGATCACCGCGGTCTGCGCATCGACGCGGTCGGCGTGAGCGGAGTCCGCCATCCGCTAACTATCCAGTCGGGCGGAAGGCGCGTGGCGACCGTTGCCACGCTGTCGCTGACCGTGGGCTTGTCCGCGCCGACGAGGGGCACGCACATGTCCCGCTTCATCGAGTCGCTGGAAGCGCAGACCGCGCCGCTGCATCAGGAGAGCTTCAGGCAGTTCGTGCTCGACATGCTGGGACGGCTGGAAGCAGACAGCGGTGGGGTGGAGATGCGCTTCCCTTACTTCGTGAGAAAGGCGGCGCCGGTGTCACGGGCGCACAGCCAGCTCGGTTACGACGTCTGCTGGAAAGGCCGGGTGTCCGAAGACCGCTATGCGTTCTGGATGTCCGTGACGGTGCCGGTGACCAGTCTGTGTCCGTGCTCGAAGGAAATCTCGGCTTATGGTGCCCACAACCAACGCTCGCACATCACCATCCGCGCGGATTTGAAGGCAGAGATGGCGATCGAGGAACTGATCGCGATTGCCGAAGGCAGCGCCTCCTGCGAGGTGTACGGGCTGCTCAAGCGGGCCGACGAAAAGTACGTCACGGAACGCGCCTACGACAATCCCAGGTTCGTCGAGGATCTCGTGCGTGACGTGGCGGTTGCACTGAACGACGAGCCGCGCGTGGGCGCTTACCTCGTCGAGGCGGAGAACTTCGAATCGATCCACGATCACAACGCATTTGCCCGCGTCATCCGGCCGCACGGGGATCTCCGGCATCGTCGTGCAGGGGGTGGCGCCGACCTGACGGGAGCCCTCGAATGAGCACCTTCGAAGTCAAACTGCAAGGCCGTGAAGAAGTCGCCGAGGGCACGATGGCGTTTCATTTCGAGAAGCCAGCCGCCTTCACCTTCAAGGCCGGACAGGCCATCGACGTCGTCCTGCCGAAGCCGCCGACTGGCGACGCGCAGAGCGCGCGTCACACGTTCTCCATCGTCACCGCGCCGTTCGAAAGCGATCTGCTTATCGCCACGCGCATGCGCGACAGCGCCTTCAAGCGCGCGCTGAAATCCCTGGCCATCGGTTCGGTGGTAGGGATCGAAGGGCCCTTCGGCTCGCTGACCCTGCACCGTGACCCGGCGCGGCCCGCCGTGTTCATCGCCGGTGGCATCGGTATCACGCCATTCGTGAGCATGTTGCGGCAGGCAGCGAAGGACGGGTTGCCTCGGAAGCTGCTGTTGCTCTATTCCAACCGGCGCCCGAAGGACGCCGCCTTTCTGGCGGAACTGCAGGAACTGGAGCGGCGGGGCGAGAACTTCCGCCTGATCGCAACGATGACGGCGCTGAGCGAATCCGACACGTCCTGGGCGGGCGAAACGGGTTCGATCGACCGCGCCATGATCGAACGGGCGGGCGGTAGTCTCACCGAGGCGACCTATTATCTCGCCGGACCACCCGGCATGGTCGAGGCGATGCGGCAGGTACTGGACGAGGCAGGCGTCAGCGACGATGCCGTTCGCAGCGAGGAGTTTTACGGCTACTGACGTGTGCAATGACCACTGGAGAGAACATGGGAGACGCCGGAACGCTGCCGTATACGGTCCCATCGGACCAGACTGACGAGGCGCGACTCGCCGCCGACGCTGCGGCGGGTCACACGCTCGCGTTCGAGACGATCATGCGGCGCCACAACCGGCTGCTGTTTCGTGTAGCGCGCAGCATCCTCAGGAGCGACGAGGAAGCGGAAGATGCGGTGCAGGAAGCCTATCTGCGGGCGTATCACGCGCTCGCGAGTTTCCGCGCCGAGGCGAAGCTGTCGACCTGGCTCGCGCGCATCGTGGTCAACGAAGCGCTCGGAAGGATTCGCAAGCGCGGCCGTGCGCAGGTGATTCCGCTCGACAGCGCGTTGGAGGCCGACCCGGCCGGGACGGAGGCGGGCATGGAGCGCAACCCCGACGATCAACCTGAACTGGCTGCCGCGCGGGCGGAACTGCGCAAGCTGATCGAGGCCCGGATAGACAGGCTGCCGGAATCGTTCCGCCCCGTCTTCGTGTTGCGTGCGGTCGAGGAATTCACGGTCGATGAAACCGCCGCGGCACTGGGCATTCCCGAGGCGACGGTGCGCACACGGTTCTTCCGCGCCCGCAGCCTGATGCGTGAAGGTCTGGCGCGTGATCTGGATCTGGGCTATGAGGACGCGTTCACATTCGACGGCGAGCGCTGCGACCGCATCGTGCGGCGCGTGTTGGCAAGACTCGGCGAGGGCACGGTACGACCTGCGCCGTAGACCGGTCGCAGTTGAACGCGTGCGAGCGGGTTTGAAGGACGGGCTCTCACGTTTTCGGCCGGCCTGGAAGTGGACATCGCGCTGTTCCGCAAGGCGAGGACACGGTTCTTGGCCTTCGGGGTGGTGATCACGACGAGTGCTGCCCTGACGGCACCGGCGAAGTGGATGGCAAGCAGGTTCCGGTTCGCCACTTTGGCGTGATTCTGACGATGAGCGAATGGTCTGCGCTATTCAGCGCAGCAAGCGCTGGCCGCGT
>JBDHRV010000131.1:0-9992 GCA_039807745.1 Burkholderiales bacterium | reverse complement strand
AACTCAAAGTCGGGCCCCTAAAGTTGTCGCTTTACAAAGCGACAAAGGGCTGTACGGAGTCATAGTAATCAATGTCAAAAGGCGTGAAAGTCAGAGACTTGCTCCAATTTTAGGGACCCTAAATCTCGATCGCAAACCCACCGTGGCGCGTTGCTGTGTTCCGCATCGTTCCGGAGGTCGATGCACCGCTTCTGGAGGGTCCAGTTGAGCACGGAGTCACGCTGCCGCAAGCACTGCCCGTCGAACCGATGCGGGGAGGTCAATGGTAGCAAAGCACTCGCTGGGGTAGAGGTAATCATCGCCTGACTCGTCGACGACACGGACGAGGCCGTGTCGTGCAGCCGACTCATCGGAGATGGCGGCGTAAATCTTTCGTCTCTCCAGCGAGACATCGTAACCATCGTTCTTGATACAAACCACGAAGTACTTGCTCAAACGAGGCATGTCAGAAATTCTCGATAAACCGCTTGATCTTGATCTCACGCTTGCCGATACCGGTTGCTTCATACCAATGGATCTCGGCCAAGTGAACTGTTCCGTCGTCGAGGCGGATTCGGGCTATCCCCTTGCGCTTTCGCCAATGACCTTTGCCATAGAACTTCCTCAGTCGTGCCGCTTCTCGAATTCCCGAGCCCGCGGCGAAAGTCTCGACGTGGGCGATCTCGCCAAGGATGCGAAAGTGCATGACGCGATGTTGGCAAACCTGTCACGGAACGTCAATGATGGTTGGACCGCCCCCGTGGCCCGTCCTCGCGCCTGGGAGTCGTCTTGTAGAGAATGCTTCTCTCGCTACTACTCCTTCCAGCATCGACCCGCCTCCCGGTACCATTGACTCACATCATCCAACGAGGACCTCGCGATGAAGCCGCTGCGCCCCCTGTTCCTTCTGCTCACCGCTCTCGTTCTGGCTGCTTGCGCCACCACAACGATCCGCTCGGCGTGGTTCGACACGACCTACAAGGGCGGACCGATGAAGCGCATCGTCGTGGTCGGCGTGGGCGGGCAGGTCGCCGACCGGCGCGTGTTCGAGGACAGCTTTGCCGCGCAACTGCGCGCTGCGGGGGTGGATGGCATCCCCGGCTACACGGTCGCACCGGACGAGGTGCGGATGGACGATGCGGCGTTCGCGGCCGCGGTCGAGCGCACCGGCGCCGACGGCGTGCTGATCGTCCGTCTCTTGAACGTCGATACGCGTACCCAGGTCTCGACGGCGATGGTTCCCGGTCCCGCGATGTGGGGGCCTTACGGTGGGTTCTACGGCCCGGTGTGGTTTCCGCAGACGCAGGTGAATCAGTACGAGATCGCGCGCGTCGAGAGCAGCCTGTACGAAACGAAGACGCGACGGATGATCTGGGCGGCCACCACCGACACCTTCAATCCCTCGACGGTGGCGCAGGAGACGCCTCGATTCGCCGAGGTCATCATCGGACAATTGCGCGCACGCGGGCTGATCGCGGCAGCGAAATAGCCGTTCGAGTTCCCGGGACGCGCGGCCAGCGCCGACCCTTGGCGCGTGCAGCGCGACCCGCACGTCCTGACCTGCTTCTCCCCCTCTCATGTGGCATCCACGCTGATCCCGGCATGACCGTTGGCGCACGCCAACAGCAAATATTCATTCTGCTTCAGGTCCTTGCGTGATCTCCACGGTGCGAGTGTTGGTGCGGGCCAACAGTCGGCACCACTGCGCGCACGAGCCTCTCCGCCTAACTCATTGAAGGAGCGGACGAATCACGACGGGAACGCCTCGTGCGATGCGCTCCGGCGGCGTTCACCGAGTAGAGGAGAGGAGAGATGTTCACGTCACGCGAAATCGAGCTGATCCGGACGAGCTGGGCTGCCGTCCAGTCCGACGTCGACCGCTTCATTCGGCTGTTCTACGAGCACCTGTTCGAGATCGACCCGGTGCTGCGAACACTCTTCACCGCCGACCCGGCGACGCAGGGCCGCGTGCTTGCGGGTGCGCTGCAGACGCTCGTGGACGGGCTCGCCAAGCCGGTCACCCAGGTGGCACCGCTGCGCCGCCTCGGTGCGCGCCATGTGCATTACGGCGCGAAGGACAAGCATTACCTGAGCGTCGGGACCGCGCTGCGCCGTAGCCTCGCGAAGATGCTCGGCGAGCGCTTCAGCGCCGACGTCGAGGATGCGTGGACTGCCTTCTACGCCACCGTGACGTCGATCATGCGATCCGGGGCACGCGCGCGAGGGGACGAAGCGCTCGCCGCCCGGCAGGCGGCGCGCGTTGCCAAGGCGGCACCCGGTGCGTTCGGCGGGTGCGTCCACGTTCACGGCTGCGGCGCATGAGCCATCCCGCCCGCCGACGAGGCGAGGCGGTTTGGTGCCGGGCGGTTTGACGAATAGCGAGGGAGGTCGCGCATGAACTGGCTGCTTACGAGTCGGCTGAGACCCTTCGTGTTGGTCGCGGGCGCGGCGAGTCTGTTGCTGAATCTCGCGTTGCTGGTGCCGTCGATCTACATGTTGCAGGTGTTCGACCGCGTGTTCGCGAGCCGCAGCGTGGAAACGCTCGCGATGCTGACCGCATTCACGGCGCTGGCACTCGCGTTCGCCTACTGCATGGACACGGCACGCTCGCGGGCGCTCGCGTGGGCCGGACGCGCGCTCGATCGGCGCTTGTCGCCGGTGGCCCTCGCGAGCGCGCTGCGGCAGGCGGCCGGTCCCGGCGAGCGCGCGGACACCGACGCGCTGCGCGACATCTCGCAGTTGCGCGCCTGCCTGACCGGCAGCGGCACCCAGGCGTTATTGGACGCCCCCTGGCTGCCCATCTACCTGATCGTCATCTACCTCATGCACCCGATGCTCGGCGCGATGGCCGCGATCGGCGCCTGCCTGCTCGCGGGGCTCGCCGTGCTGACCGAAAGACTCACGCGCGGCAGGACCGAGCGGGCGCTGCGCGCTTCCCGCGCCACCATGCACCTCGCGGGGACGCTCACTCGAAATGCCGAAGCGATCATCGGCATGGGCATGACGCGAGCCGCGGTCGCGGGCTGGCAGGCGCGTCACGAGGAACTGCTCGACGCCCAGGCGCACCTCGGCACCGCTTCGTTCGCGCTTGCCGCCATCGCGCGCGTCATGCGCCAGGCGCTGCAGGTGGCGATACTGGCCTTGGGCGCGTGGCTCGTGATCAATGCGCACGCTTCGCCGGGAATCATGGTGGCGGCCACGATCCTGCTCGGGCGCGCGCTGCAGCCGGTGGAGCACTTGATCGGCGGCTGGAAAGGGCAGGTGGAGGCACGCGGCGCGTGGCGGCGCCTGAGCGAGCGGCCTGCCGCGCAACCGGTGCGAGATGCGCTCACGCTCCCGGCGCCGATCGGCCGGCTGGAGGTGGAACGCGTCGCCTTTCGCATCGCCCCCGCACGGCCGCTGCTCGTCAAGAGCGTGGGCTTCTCGCTCGAGGCGGGCGAGAGCCTGGGAATCGTCGGACCGAGCGCCTCGGGCAAGACCACCCTGATCCGCCTCATCCTCGGCATATGGAAGCCGCAGGCCGGCGAGGTACGCCTCGACGGTGCCGACATCGCGCAGTGGGACCGCGATCGACTCGGACAACACGTCGGCTATCTGCCGCAGGACGTGGAGCTCTTCGCCGGGACGGTCGCCGAGAACATCGCGCGGCTCGGGCCGGTCGATGCGCAGGCCGTGGTGCAGGCCGCGCGGCTCGCCCACGCGCACGAAATGATTCTGCGCCTGCCGGAGGGCTATGACACGCAGATCGGCGAGGCCGGAGCCGTGTTGTCGGGCGGCCAGCGCCAGCGCATCGCCCTGGCGCGCGCGCTGCACGGCGACCCGCGGCTGGTGGTGCTCGACGAGCCGAACGCAAACCTCGATGCCGAAGGCGAGGCTGCGCTGGCGGCCGCGCTCAAGGAGCTCCAGGCACGCCGCGTAACGGTCGTCCTGGTCGGACACCGGCCGGCGATCATGGCGCGCCTCGACAAGCTCGCGGTCCTGAAGGACGGTGCGCTCGAAGCCTTCGGTCCGACCGCATCGATACTGCCGCACCTGCGCGCTGTCGGGCAGGCGAACCGGCTCGCCGTCGTCCAGCCGGCCGAGGCCGCGGAGGCATCGGCATGAAAGCCTCGAACGCTCCCTCGTTCGCCGCGCTGCTGATGCAGAACGACGCCGATGACGTCGCGCGCGCGGAGTTGCGGCGCCAGATTCTGCGGGCGGTCGTCCCGCTCGCGGTCGTCGTCACGCTCTGCGGCGTATGGGCGGCGACCGCGCCTCTGGCGGGCGCCGTGGTGGCGCCGGGGCAGTTGAAAGCGGAGCTCAATCGCAAGACGGTACAGCATCGAGAGGGCGGCATCGTGCGCGAGATCCTGGTGCGCGACGGGCAGAAAGTGCGCGCCGGCGAAGCGCTCGTCGTGGTCGGCGACGTGCGCAGCGACGCCGAGCTCAGCCTGCTGCAGGATCAGTTGCGGGCCGAGCAGATCCGCCTGGCGCGCGCCGCGGCGGAGACCGCGCTCGAACCCGGCTTCGCGGTGCCGCCCGAGCTCACGGGGAGCGCAAAGGCGAACGAGCACCTGGCACGGGAGCGGGGACTGTTCGCCGCTCGACGGCGCTCGCTCGACGAACTCCTCTCCGCGCTCCGGTCCCAGATTCGGGATGCGCAAGCGCAGGTCGCGGCGCTCGGGACGCAGATCGCGGCGGCGGAAAGCTCGGCAACGTTCGCGGTCGAGGAACTGGAGGTGAACGACCGGCTGGCGCGGCAGGGTTTCATCCACCAGACGCGCCTGCTCATGGTGAAGCGGGCCGCCGCGGATTACCGCGGCCGCGTCGGCGAATATCGCAGCGAGCTCGCGCTCGCGCGCCAACGCGTCGGCGAACTGGAGGCGCGCATCGCGCAGGCCCGCAACCAGTATCAGAGCCAGGCCGCCGACGAGTTCAAGGAAGCGTCCACCAAAGTGCGCGAGCTGGAGGAACGCCTGCGTCCGTCGCGGGATCAGGTGGAACGCCAGATCGTGCGTTCGCCGGCCGACGGCGAAGTGATGTCGATGCGCGTGTCGGCGGTGGGCGACGTGATCGGCCCGCGCGACCCCATCCTCGACGTCGTCCCCTCCCGCGAGAAGCTCGTAGTGGAGGCGCGCATCCCTCCCGAGGACATCGACTACGTGCGCCGGGACTCCGTGGCCGAGGTCTGGCTGACCGCGCTCGATCCGAACACCGCGCCGCGCCTGCCTGGAACGGTGGTGTTCGTCTCGCCCGATCGCGTGACGCGACCCGAGACCGCGGAATCATGGTTCGTCGCGACCGTGGAGGTCGATGCTTCGAGCCTCGCTCGTCATCGCGACGTCAGGCTGCAGGCGGGCATGCTTGCCGAGGTCTACGTCGCGACGCCGGAACGGACCCTGGTGCAGTACCTCGCCAGGCCGCTCACCGTGTTCGCCCGGCGCGGCATGCGCGAGCCGTGAGCGACACTTTGTAAGTCAGCAACATCGTTTCGATAGGAGCAATCAGACATGGCCGTTTTCGCTTCCTTCTCCGCCCAGTCGGGTACGCTGACCGTGTTCGGCGACAATCTCGGCAACAACATCGTCGTCAGCCGCAACGCGGCCGGCCAGCTTCTCGTCAACGGCGGGGCCGTCAACGTCGTCGGGGGCACACCGACCGTCGCCAACACGGCGCTGATCCAGATGTTCGGTCAGGGCGGCAACGACACGCTGGCCCTGGATGAGACGAACGGCGCCCTGCCGCGCGCCAACATCTTCGGCGGTAGCGGCAACGACACCATCACCGGCGGCTCGGGCAGCGACATGCTGTTCGGACAGGCTGGCAACGACACCATCCTCGGCAAGGGCGGCGTCGATCAGCTCTTCGGCGGCACCGAGAACGACACGCTGACCGGCGGCGACGCCGACGACCAGGTGTTCGGCGAATCCGGCGACGACCGCATGATCTGGCGTCCCGGCGACGACACCGACCTGAACGAGGGCGGCGCCAACACCGACACGACGGAGGTCAACGGCGGCGGCGGCGCCGAGGTGTTCACCCTGACCGCCAACGGCACGCGGGCGCGCTTCGACCGGGTCGACCCCGCGCCGTTCTCGATCGACATGGGCACGACCGAGAACCTGGTGCTCAACATGGGTGGCGGAAACGACTCGTTCAGCGCCACCGGCAACCTCGCGGCCCTGGTCAAGGTCACCGTCGACGGCGGCGGTGGCAACGACACGATTCTCGGCAGCAACGGCATCGACACGCTGTTCGGCGGCGACGGCGACGACTTCATCGACGGCCAGCAAGGCAACGACGTCGGCATTCTTGGCGCGGGCAACGACGTCTTTCAGTGGGATCCGGGCGACGGCAGCGACGTCGTCGAAGGTCAGGACGGCACCGACACCATGCTGTTCAACGGCAGCGCGGCGAATGAGATCTTCGAAGCCTCCGCCAACGGCGAGCGCGTGCGCTTCACGCGCAACGTCGCCAACATCGTCATGGACCTGAACGACATCGAGAAGATCGACCTGAACGCGCTCGGCGGGACCGACACGATCGTCGTCAACGACCTGTCGGGCACCGACGTGGTCGAGGTCGACATCGATCTGGCCGGCACGCTCGGCGGCAACGCCGGTGACGGTCAGGCTGACGTCGTAATCGCGAACGACACCAACGGCAATGACCTTGTCGATGTCGTTGGCGCCGGATCCTCGGTCTCCGTCCTCGGGCTTTCCGCCCGGGTCAACATCACCCACTCGGAAGGCGCGAACGACAGCCTCGTGATCAACGCGCTCGGCGGCAACGACGCGATCACCGCCACGACCCTGCCCGCGGGCGTCATCAAGCTCACGATCGACGGCGGCGCCGGCGACGACACGATCCTCGGCAGCCAGGGCGCCGACGTGGTGCTGGGCGGCGCCGGCAACGATTTCGTCTTCGGCGACAACGGCAACGATGTCGCTTTGATGGGCGCCGGTGACGACGTCTTCCAATGGAACCCCGGCGACGGCAACGACACGGTCGAGGGCCAGGACGGCACCGACACCATGCTGTTCTTCGGCGCCAATGGCGCCGAGAACATCGACATCGTGGCCAACGGCGGACGCGCGCTCTTCCTGCGCAACGTCGCGAACGTCACCATGGACCTGAACGATGTCGAGCGCATCGACTTCCGCGCGCTCGGCGGCGCCGACAACATCGTCGTCGGCGACATGAGCGGCACCGACGTGACCCGGATCGACCTCGACCTGAGAGGTCCCAACGGTGGCGGCGACGGCGCGGCGGACACCATCACCGTGAACGCGACGCAGGGCGCGGACACCTTCGGCGTCACCGGCGATGCCGGCGGAGTGAAGGTGTTCGGTCTGCAGGCTGAAGTGAACGCGTTCTTCCCGGAGGCTGCGAACGACCGCCTGACGCTCAATGGGCTGGGCGGGGACGATGTCATCGACGCCACGAGCCTCGAAGCCGACGGCATCCAGCTCACGATGAACGGCGGGCTGGGCAACGACGTCTTCCGCGGCAGCGAGGGCAACGATCTCATGAACGGTGGCGACGGCGACGATGTGGCGCTCATGGGCGCCGGCAACGACATCTTCGTCTGGAACCCGGGCGACGACAACGACACGATAGAAGGCCAGGCCGGCACCGACGCGATGTTGTTCAACGGCGCCAACGTGGCCGAGAACATCGACATCTCGGCCAACGGCGGACGCGCGATTTTCTTCCGCAACGTGGCCAACGTGACGATGGATACGAACGACGTCGAGTCGTTCGACTTCAATGCGCTGGGCGGCGCCGACAACATCGTCGTGAACGACATGAGCGGCACCGATCTCGATCGCGTCAACATCGACCTCGCGGGCGCGCTCGGCGGAAACGCCGGCGACGGCGCGGCCGACACCATCACGCTGCAGGCCACCAACGGCGACGATGCGGTCACCATCTCGCTGGTGAACGGCAACCTCGTGGTCGACGGCCTGGCCTCGCAGGTGGTCATTTCGAACTTCGAGGGGAATCTCGACCGACTCGTCATCAACGGCCTCGCAGGCGACGACGTGATCGACGCGTCGGCGCTACTCAGCGGATTCGCCTTCAATGCGAATGGCGGCGCCGGCAACGACGTGCTGCTCGGTGGCGCCGGCAACGACGTGATGACCGGCGGCGATGGCGACGACGTGTTACTCGGTGCGGCCGGCGACGACGTGCTCGATGGCGGCGACGGCGAAGACGTGCTGATCGGCGGTGCCGGCAACGACGTGCTGCTGAACGGCGAAATCGTTATCAGCGACTTCCTGTCGGGGAAGCTGGCTGGCATCGATCACCCGATCTGGCAGGAGCATGCGGACCTGCTCGCCAAGCACAGCGAGAGCTACATGTTGTAGCGCCTTTCGGCGCGGAGCAGATGTGGTATGAGCCCCGCCTGTTTGCAGGGTCTGGCTGCCGGCGGCGGCCGCGCCGCCGACATACGTCTGGCATCCCTCGACCAGCGCGCACGAGGTACATGGCGCGATCCAGGCCCTCTATCTCGCACTGGGCGGCAGCCGAGCCACGACGAGGCGCGCCGCATGCTCGACGATCAGCTCGGCGGCCTGGGCGCCGGAGACAGCTGGAACATCAGCGACGGACCGTGCTCGTAGCCGGTGTCGGGGTGGAAGGGGGCAAGCACCCCCTTCCCGCGGGATCGACCGACCGAAACCGAGCAGCAGCGCACCGTGCGCTACCCTGCGGCGTCCGGCGCGGGCGAACCTGCTCCCCGGTCGAGCGATCGCGGCGCCACTCAAGCCGTTGTGCTTCGCACGCCCCCGAGGCTGCAACGGTACGGGAATTCGTGTCTAATTCCCCTCGCTTCGCCCCGCGCCACGGGGCAGTAGAAGGGAGATCTCGGTGGCAGACTCGGGTGACACGCAACAGCCGGGGCACGCGTGGCTGCGCTCGCGGCGCACGGTCGTTGCCGCTGGGCTGCTCGGGTTGCTGCTCCTCGTGCTGCTCGTCTGGTGGATCGGCTACCGCCTCACTCACTCCATCACCGACGATGCGTTCATCGAGTCCGACATGGTCGAACTCGCGCCGCGCGTCGAAGGCCAGATCGCCGAGATGCTCGTGGAGGACAGCCAGCCGATCACCCGCGGGCAGTTGCTGGCGCGCATCGACCCGCTGCCCTATCAGCGCAGAGTCGCCCAGGCGCAAGCCGCGCTGAAGGTCGCCGAGGCCGACCACGCGACCGCCGTCGCCGCGCTGGAGCGGCTGGAGGCGCAAATGCCGCAGCAGATCGCCGCGGCCGAGCATCAGCTCGCGGTGGCGCAGAACGAGAGCAAGTCGGCCGCCCACAATCTCGTCCAGGCACGCGCGACGTTCGAGCACGACGTGCGGCTCGCGGAGCAGGGACTCAAGGCGTCGCAGGCAAATCTCGACTTCGCGCGGGTGACCGCCGAGCGCTGGAACGCGCTGGTGGAGGACCGCGCGGTGGCACCCGAGGAGCGCGATGCGAAGCAGACCTCGCTCGCCAACGCGACCGCGCAGCACGCGCAGGCGAACACACGGCTGGCCCAGGCGAAGAGCGACCTCGCCCGCGTGAAGTCTGCCGAAGCGCTCGCCCTGGCAGCGGAGCAGCGCGGGCGCGAGGCTCAGGCGCAGCTCGCGATCGCACGCCAGGGTCCGCTCGAGATCGCCGAGACGCGGCGCAGGGTGGAAGCGTCGGCCGAGCGCATCGAAGCCGCGCGCGCGGAGCTCGCGCTGCAAGAGACGCAGCTCGCCTATACCGATGTCGTGGCACCCTTCGACGGTGTCGTCGCCAAGCGCTTCAAGTTCCGCGGCGACTTTGGCACCCCCGGCGTGCCGATCTTCAGCCTGTACGACACCGAGAACCTCTACGTGACCGCACACCTGGAGGAGACGAAGCTCGAGGGCGTGGGTCCCGGTCATCCGGTCGACGTGACGGTCGACGCATTCTCGAAATCGTTCAGGGGGCGCGTGCTGTGGGTCGGCAAGGCGACCGGCGCGCAGTTCGCGCTCATCCCGCGCAACCTCTCCACGGGCGAGTTCAC
>JBDHRV010000130.1:0-10058 GCA_039807745.1 Burkholderiales bacterium | reverse complement strand
ATCCGTCAGGAATTGAGCCCCGGCGTGATGATCGGTGCCTCGATCATCATGGGCCGCGCACTCGCGCCGATCGAGCTGGCAGCCGCCAACTGGCAAAAGCTGGGCGAAGCCAAGAGCGCGTTCGGCCGTCTGCGCGCGCTGCTGCCACAGCTTGCCGTCAAGGGCGGAAACGCCCCGGCAGCGCGCCCCGCCGGCCACGTCGTCGTGTCCAACGTTTTCGCGATCCCACGCAAGTCCGCGCCGGCGGTCCTGGGCGGTATCAGCTTCGAGATCAAGCCGGGACAGGCGCTCGGCATCGCTGGACCCGCAGCGGCCGGAAAGTCCGCTCTGGCGCGTTTGCTGGTCGGAGCGCTCGCACCGATGAGCGGCAGCGTTCGAATGGACGGGGTCGAGCTGGACCGTCCGGACCCCGGGGAGCTGGGGCGCTGGGTCGGCTACTTGCCGCAGACAGTCGAGCTCTTGCCGGGAACCGTCGCTCGGAACATCAGCCGCTTTCGCGAGGACGCGACGGTCGAAGACATCCAGGCAGCCGCCAGACTCGCCGGCATCCACGAGCGCATATCGCGCCTGCCGGAAGGGTACGAGACGGAAATCGGTGGCGGTACGGAGCTTTTGTCGGTGGGTGAGCGGCAGATGATCGGCATCGCCCGGGCGCTCTACGGGAATCCGGCGCTGCTGGTGCTCGATGCGCCCGAAGCGAATCTGGATCCCGACGGGCAGGCCGTCCTGGAGGAGGTGTTCAAGCAGGCGCGGGCAAACGGTCAGACGGTCGTCGTCGTATCGCACCACCCGCGAATGTTGCGGCACATGGACCACGTCCTCCTTCTGTCCGAAGGGCGCGTGCAGAGATACTCGTCTCGCGAGGAGTTCTTCTCCGCCGCGTTCCAGGCGTTTCCCAAGTCGCGAGCGCAGGATTGAAGCCTGATTCCTCCGGGCCAAAATAACGACCATGACGACCAGCACGCACGACTACGCACCGATCGAGATCGACCGCCACGTCAACGTCGGCCTCCTGATCATCGCGATCGGCTTCCTCGCTCTCCTCGCCTGGGCCGCGCTCGCGCCGCTGGCCGGCGCCGTCGTGGCGCCGGGACAGTTGGTTCCGGAAGGCAACCACAAGACCATCCAGCACCTGGAAGGCGGTCTCATCCGCGCCATCCGGGTGAAGGAAGGTGACGTCGTCAAGACCGGGGACGTGCTGATCGAGCTGGATTCGGTCGCGATGCGATCGCGTGCCGAGCAGCTCCAACTGCAGGTCGACAGCCTGAGCGCAACCGAGGCGAGGCTGCTCGCCGAAGAGAAGAATCAGGCAACCATCGAGCTCCCTGGGGACCTTCAGGGACGGCAGTCGGAACCCGCAGTCGCCGACATATTGCGCGGTCAGCGGGAAATCTTTCGCAGCCGGTCCGAGGCGCGACGGATGCGGGTAGCTGCTTCCAACGGAGAGATCGAGCAGCTGAAAGAGCAGATCCGGGGTCTGGAAGCGCAACAGGCATCGAGCATGGCGCAGCTCGCTTCGGTGCAAGACGAACTCAAGGGCTTGAAGCGTCTGTTCAAGGAGGGGTTCGGCTGGGAGAGTCGCATTCGCGCCTTCGAGCGCGAGGCGGAAAAGCTACAGGGAGAGGCCGCGAAGGCGTCCGCCGAAAAGGCCGCCGCGCTCGCGCGCATTCAGAAAACGCGGGCCGACATGGCGCGGACCGAGCAGGAGTTCATCGAGAGCACCGCCGGACAGCGTCAGGAGACGCTACGGCAACTGCACGACGCGGAGCAGCAGCTCCGCTCGGTCGCGGACGGTTTGCAGCGACTCGCCATCACCGCTCCGTATCAGGGGCGCGTGTTGAATCTGAAGAAGAATGCGGTGGGCGGCGTCGTGGCGCCCGGGGAGTCGCTGATGGACATCGTGCCGCTGGACGAGCGTCTCATCGCGGACGTAAGGATCAGTCCCCAGGATGTCGACCAAGTCGAGATAGGTCAGCGGGCCGAGGTGCTGTTCCCCACGCTCAACAAGCGGCAGACCCCGGTGCTCGCCGGCGAAGTCGCCCTGGTTTCTGCGGATCGCCTGATGGATACCGCGACGAATCAGCCGTACTATCTCGCGCGCGTCATGATTACCGAGCCGACCCACGATAAGCTCGGGGCGGTCGCGCTGAAGCCGGGGCTTCCGGTCGAAGTCCACGTGCAGACCGGCTCGCGTTCGGCGCTGAGCTACCTGCTCAAGCCGCTCACCGACAGCATCCGGCGGGGAATGACGGAAACCTGATCGCGGCATGCCCGCGCCTCGCGATCGCGGGGCGAGTATTGGGTGTTGTTCTGAATACCGCCCGCATCGCATCGAAAGCCCCATATAATCACGTTCTTCCGCCGCCGGGGTGTGCTCTCCCCGCTTTTCCCACGAGACGGTCGGGTACAGGACGGGCCAGTGAAACCGGGGTACGAGGACCGCCATCAGACGCCATGTCTCGGTCGAAAGGCAACGACATCAAGCTTGAGCCGGTCCAGAGTATCCGAGTAGTCGAGGGCACCCGTGAGAGCCTCGGCTCGAACCCGACCTTTCGCGTGGTCTCGCAAAGCCAAGCGCTACCCTCCGGCTGGTGCAGGATTTCCTATCGCGGCCATTCTGCCCGGGGATACTTGTCCCCCAGGCTTTGCATCGAGACAGTTGCCGGCGGCGAGGGCCATGTCCTGATCGAACTGCCACCGTCGCGCGGGCAGCACATCAGCGCCGTTCGGAGATTGCCGGCGCGTGTGGCGAACATGCGCTTGAGCCCGATCGAGGGTCCCGGACGCTTTTGGATCGAGGACTTCCGAATCGAGCAGCTGTCTGGCTACAGGGTGCTGCTCGAGATCGCGCGGCGCGCGCTGCGGCAGGTGACCGGGGATCCGGTTCGTCTGGGCGCGTGGAGCAGGATTGCGTGGCGCATATGGCGCGGCGGTAACCTCAACTCGCTCAAGATCTTCGTTGCGCGCTGGCTGGAACAGTCCGGCCTCGATTACCGCACGTGGGTCGCATATCACGATTCGCTGACAGACCAGGATCGCGCGGCAATACGATCGCGCGTCGCCGTATTGCGGCGGCGGACCAGCTTGTCGATCGTCATTTTGGTGGGCGACGCGCCGGAGGACGGGCTACGTAGCTGCATCGATTCCGTGGTGCATCAGATCTATCCCGACTGGGAGCTCTGGATCGCCTTCGATCCATCCACAGCCCCGCAGACTCGCGGGTTGCTCGACGATTACTGCAGGCGGGACACCAGGATTCGAATCGCGGCGCCCCCAGCGGGCGACGGACTTATCGCGGCGGGCAACAGCGCATTGGATCTTGCGACGGGCGACTACGTCATCCTGCTCGCTGCCGACGGAGCGCTAGCGGAGCACGCCTGCTATCTGATCGCCGAAGCGCTCGATGCGGACGCTGGTCTCGACCTTGTCTACGCGGACGAAGACGAGTTCGATCCGTTGGGAGACCGCGCGTCGCCATGGTTCAAGGGGGAGTGGGACGCGGAGCGCTTGCTGCACCAGGACTACCTCTCGCGGTTCTGCGCATTGAGAGGGACCTTGGTGCGCCAGGTCGGTGGGTTTCGATCGGATTGCGAAAGCAGCGCGCGCTTCGAGCTCGCACTTCGCTGCGCGGCGGCGAGTGAATCAAAGCGGATCGGTCACGTGCCATTCGTGCTCCGTCACGCCCGGCGTCAGCCTGCGTCGAAGGGATCGGATTCATCGCCAGGCCGATCGGGGGAAGGTGAGGCGCCGCGCGCCGTCGACGATACCCTGCGAGCCATCTCCTCCTGTGCGTCGGTCGAACGCGGAGCAGTACCCGGCGTGCTTCGGATTCGATATCCGCAGCCCGAGCCGGCGCCGCGGGTCACGCTCATCATCCCCACGCGCAATGGCGCGGAGCTGGTCCGGCGATGTGTCGAGAGCATCGCCGCCAAGACCTCGTATCCTTCGTACGAGATCCTCCTGGTCGACAACGAGAGCGACGAGCCGGACGCGATGTCCTATTTCCGCGCGCTCGAGTCGTCCGCGACGGTTCGGCTCCTGCGCTTCGAGGGGGCCTTCAATTACGCGGCCATCAACAACTTCGCCGCCAGGCAAGCGTCCGGCGACGTGCTGGTGCTGCTCAACAACGATACCGAAGTGATCGACGGCGAGTGGCTCTCGGAGATGGTCTCCCACGGAGTTCGACCGGGAATCGGCGCCGTCGGCGCCAAGCTCCTTTATCCGGACGGCACCATTCAGCACGCTGGGATCGTCATGGGACTGCATGGCACCGTGGGACACCTGCAACAGCGAATGCCGCAGGAATCGACAGGGTACTGCGGCTGTCTCGCCGTCACACGGGAAGTGACGGCCGTGACGGGCGCCTGCCTGCTGGTGAGGCGCGGCGTCTACGAAGAGGTGGGAGGTCTCGACGAGAAGGACTTCCCCGTCACCTTCAACGACATCGACTTTTGCCTGAAGCTTCGCAGCAGAGGCTACCGGAACATCTGGACCCCTCACGCGCTGCTCTATCACCACGAGGGCGCCACGCGCGGGCCGGACGACTCCCCCGAGAAGGCGGCGCGCTTCAGTGCCGAGTGGGCTTGCATGAGGGCGAAATGGGGGCGCCAGCTCGACGACGATCCCTTCTACAGCCCCAACCTCTCGCTCGCGAGCGACGACTGCAGCCCGTCGTTCCCGCCGCGCTGCGAAGTCCCCTGGTCGAAGGCCGCGCGGCTCGAGGGCGACACCGACACGACTCCGACCGTCAGCCCCGTCCGTACTGGTCGCTGAAGCGCACGATGTCGTCCTCGCCCAGGTAATCGCCGCTTTGCACCTCGATCATCACGAGCTCCAGGATGCCCGGGTTCTCGAGACGATGCCTGTGTCCGGCCGGGATGTAGGTGGACTCGTTGGTGTTCACGTAGAGCTCCTGGTCGCCGTTCACCACCTTTGCCATCCCGCTCACGACCACCCAGTGCTCGCTACGGTGATGATGCATCTGTAGTGACAGCGATGCGCCCGGCTTGACGACGATGCGCTTGATCTTGAAACGGGGTCCCGTCTCGAGCACGGTGTAGGTGCCCCAAGGGCGGGCCACCGTGCGATGCAGGCGATAGCTCTCGTGCCCGCTGGCCTTGAGTTGGGTGGCGACCTTCTTTACTTCCTGGGCGTGGTTGGCGTCAGCAACCAGGATCGCATCGGGCGTCTCGATGATGATCAGATTGTCGACGCCGACCGCTGCGACGAGCCGATCCTCGCTCTTGACGAATGTGTTCTGCGAGTCGACGACCACCGCATCGCCAATGACGCGATTGTTGTGGCCGTCGGCGTCGACCAGGTGACTGACCGCGCTCCAGGAGCCGATGTCGTTCCAACCGAAGCGACCGGGGATGACCGCCACTCGGCTCGATTTCTCCATCACGGCGTAATCGATGGAGATGTCCGGCATCGCTTCGAAGCGCTCCCGATCGAAATCGAGCATGCCGGGATTGGCGTTCAACTGCTCGCGACTGTCGGCCCAGCAGCTGCTCACTCGTTCCAGCAATTCGGGCGCGTGCTGCTCGAACTCTTCCAGGATGCGATCGGCCCGGAAGCAGAACATGCCGCCGTTCCACAGGTGCCTGCCGCTCGACAGATATTCCTGTGCCTTTTCGGCAGAAGGCTTCTCGACGAAGCGGACCACCTTCGCACCGGCGCTGCCCGCAATCCCGGCGCCGCACTCGATGTAGCCGAAACCGGTCTCGGGCGCGTCCGGTCGGATGCCGAAAGTCACCAGATAACCGGCTTGCGCCAGCCGCTCGGCCTCCTGGACGGTCTCGGCAAAAGCGGCCTCGTCGGCGATCAGGTGATCGGCGGGGAGCACCAGCAGCCGGCAATCAGGGCCGTAACGTTCCTGTGCGTAAAGTGCGGCGAGGGCAACCGCCGGCCCGGTGTTGCGACCGCACGGTTCGAGCAGAAACTGGAGCCGATCGGGTGGACCCAGTTTTGCCGCTGCGAACTCGTCCCGGCTCATGAAGTAGTAGTCGCGATTGGTGACGATCATCAGGTCGGCATCCGCAGCGAGCGCGGCTGCACGCTGATACGTCTTTTGCAGCAGCGACTGCCCGTCGGGCAGCTTCATGAAGGGCTTCGGATGACCTTCGCGCGAGACCGGCCACAGGCGGGTGCCGGCACCACCGGAGAGAATGACCGGAATCAACATCATTCCTTCCTCACGCGACGGATGTCGGCGTCCACCATCATCCTGATCAGCGCCTCGAGGCCGGTCTTCGGCTTCCAGCCCAGTTTTTCGTGGGCCTTGCTCGCATCGCCCAGCAGCGTTTCGACCTCGGCAGGGCGATAGAACTTCGGATCGATCACCACGTGGTCCTCATAATTCAGGTCGACATGCTCGAAAGCGATCCGGCACATGTCGCGGACGGTGGTGGTCCGCCCCGTGGCGACGACGTAATCGTCGGGCACCTCTTGTTGCAGCATCAGCCACATCGCTTCCACGTAATCGCCGGCGAAGCCCCAGTCCCGTTTCGCATCGATGTTGCCAAGCCGCAATTCCTTCTGCTTGCCGAGCTTGATGCGCGCCACGCCGTCGGTTACCTTGCGCGTGACGAACTCGATGCCGCGCATCGGCGACTCGTGGTTGAACAGGATGCCGCTCGAGGCATGCAGCCCGAAACTCTCGCGGTAGTTCACCGTGATCCAGTGGCCGTAGAGCTTCGCCACGCCGTAGGGGCTTCGCGGGTAGAACGGCGTCTTCTCGTTTTGCCGTTGCGCCTGAATCAGGCCGAACATCTCGCTCGTCGACGCCTGATAGAAGCGCGTGGCGGGTGACAGCTGGCGGATCGCTTCCAGGATGTGCACGACACCGAGACCGCATACCTCCCCGGTCAGCACCGGCTGATCCCAGGACGTCCCCACGAAGCTCTGCGCGCCCAGGTTGTAGACCTCGTCGGGGTTCGTCGACCGGATCGCGCGCACGATGGAGGCGCCATCGGTAAGATCGCCGTTCACCATTTCGACCTTGTCCGCTATCCCCATCTCCCGCAGACGCCAAAGCGTATCGCTGCTGCGTCGGGCCAGGAGTCCGAAGACCTCATAGTCCTTTCGCAGCAGCAGATCGGCCAGGTAACATCCGTCCTGCCCGGTGATTCCCGTCACTAACGCCACTCTTGGCATGGCCTCGTCTTCCTTTCGCAGTTATTGAAACACCCGAAGCGTCCGACCTGTGCCAACCTGGTGGCAAAATCGGAAAACCTGTAATTATACAATTGCGCCCTCTTCATGGTGCAGCGCAAAATGGCGAAATTTGTCGAACGCCAGGTGCAGTCCAGCAATAAGAGTGTCCTCGTTATCGGGGCCGCCAGCCAGATCGGATACCACCTGCTCCCGCATCTGGCCGAAGCCGGCCGTGACGTGGCTGCGGTCTCACGGTCTCACGCGCCGGGCGACCACCGCGGGGCGAACTGGCATCGCCTCGATCTCGCGCAGACGTCCGCGTTGCTGGCATCGGGACTGCGGCCGGCGACCGTCGTCAGCCTTGCGCCGCTGCGAATACTCCCGCCGCTGGTGACTGCGCTAGCAGACCTCGGGTCGACGCGCATCATCGCGTTCAGTTCCACCAGTCGATTCACGAAAGCCAGCTCGGCGGACCCGGCGGAACGCGAACTCGCCGCGTCCCTGGTCCGCGCGGAGGAGGCGCTCGCATCGCAGTGCGAGCATCACGGCATCCATTGGACCATATTTCGGCCGACGCTCGTCTACAGTCCTGGTCTCGATCGGAACGTGTCAGAGATCGCGCGCTTCATTCAGCGCGCCGGCTTTTTCCCCATGCTTGGCAAGGGGCTCGGCAAGCGGCAGCCGGTGCACGCGGACGACCTCGCAGCAGCCTGCCTTGCCGCGCTGGACGAAAGCAAGGCCTTCGACCGCGCATACGACCTATCCGGCGGCGAGACCCTGAGCTATCGCGAGATGGTAGTGCAGATCTTCCACGGGCTCGGTCGTGCGCCCCGCATCGTCCAGGTGCCGACGCGCCTGCTCAAGGCGATAGTGAGCACCGCCCGCATCGTGCCACGGTTCCGGAAGCTCTCGCCGGAGCTCGTGACCCGGATGAACGTGGACATGTGCTTCGATCACATCGAGGCGAGCCGCGACCTGGGTTTCAGCCCGCGCAGGTTCGAGTTCCGGCTCGACCGCCAATCATTTGAGGCGCGGCAGGCCTACGCGCGCTAGCCCACCGGCAACGCCGGCAGCGCAAGCTCGTCACTTCGTGGGTGCCAATGACTGTCCGCGACCGATCGCGACGTACTCGAATCCTTCCTGCACCATCTGCTTCGGGTCATAGAGGTTGCGACCATCGAAGATGACCGGGTGCTTCATGAAGCGGTGCATGGCGGCGAAATCGGGATAGCGAAACGGCTTCCATTCGGTCACCAGCACCAGTGCATCGACCCCCTTGAGCGCGTCGTACTGGTTGTCGGAGAGGGTCAGCAGGCAGTCCGTGAACCAGTAATCGGGCAGGGTGGCACGCGCGGCGTCCATCGCCACGGGATCGTAGGCCTGAATCCGCGCGCCTGCCGCGATGGCAGCGCGCAGAAACACCACCGAGGGTGCTTCCCGCATATCGTCGGTTCCCGGCTTGAAGGCGAGCCCCCAGACGCCAAGCGTCACGCCCCGCAGATCCTTCGTGAAGCGCGCCGTCACCTTTTCGAACAATCGCCGCTTCTGGATTTCGTTGCGGCGCTCGACGGCCTGTAATACCTGAGCATCGAATCCGTTCGATTCGGCGCTGTGGATCAGGGCCTTGACGTCCTTGGGGAAGCACGAGCCTCCGTAGCCGGCTCCCGGATAGATGAACGAGTAGCCGATGCGCGAATCCGATCCGATCCCGAGCCTGACGTTTTCGACGTCGACATCGAGCCGCTCGCAGAGGTTGGCGATCTCGTTCATGAAGGAGATCTTGGTCGCCAGCATCGCGTTGGCCGCGTACTTGGTCATCTCGGCATCGCGCACACCCATGAACAGAATGCGCTCGTGGTTGCGCATGAACGGGTAATAGAGGGAGCGCATGGTTTCGGTGGCCCGTTCGCTGTCGGCGCCCACCACGACCCGGTCCGGCCGCGTGAAGTCCTTCACCGCGTCGCCTTCCTTGAGAAACTCGGGATTGCTCACCACGTCGAACTCGATCTCGACACCGCGCTTTGCCAACTCCTCCAGAACGGCGGCCCGCACGCTGTCGGCGGTACCGACCGGGACGGTCGATTTGTCCACGATGAGGCAGTAGCGATCCATGTGACGACCAATCTCGCGGGCGACGGCCAGAACATGCTGCAGATCCGCGGACCCGTCCTCCTGTGGCGGCGTCCCGACGGCGATGAAGAATACGTTGCTGTCGCGCATGGCGTCCTGCAGCGACGTCGTGAATTCCAGTCGACCTGCCCTGGTGTTGGTCGTGACGACATTCTCCAGCCCCGGTTCGTAGATCGGAATGCGGCCCGCCAGCAATCCCGTGATCTTGGATTCGTCCTTGTCGACGCAGACGACCCGGTTCCCCATCTCGGCGAAACAGGCGCCGGTGACAAGACCGACGTAGCCGGTCCCGATGACACATAGATTCATGGGTGGTTACTCCCTCGTGCTGGAATTCTGGGGGCTGCTCCCGACCTCTGCGCGCATGCCGGGACGGAACAGCGTGGGGCGATGACAGCCCCGGATTCTAGCAGCTGGATCCCGCAAGCCGTTCAATGCTGCCCGGCGGCGACGCGCTCGTGCCACAGACCCGGCAGCCGGGGTCCTTGCGAAGGTGCACGGTGCGCCATTCCATCGCGAGCACGTCGAGCAGAAGCAGTCTGCCGCTCAGAGATTCGCCGATGCCGGCGGCAAGCTTGAGGACCTCGGCCGCCTGTACCGTGCCGATCATGCCGACCACCGGTGCGAACACACCCATGACGGCGCATCGCGTTTCCTCGATCTCTGCGTCTTCGGGAAACAGGCAGCCGTAGCATGGGCTCGCCGACTGGCGCAGATCGAACACGCTCACCTGCCCGTCGAAGCGCACGCCCGCCCCCGAGACGAGGGGGCGG
>JBDHRV010000009.1:0-48578 GCA_039807745.1 Burkholderiales bacterium | reverse complement strand
GTGCTGCGCCCCCACGGCCACATTCTCCGCTCCGGCAGCGACCTCACGGCGAACGAATGCGGGCTCACCTCCACCGTCTGGATGGCCGGTGTGTTCCATTCGATGGTGACGCAGGGGCACGTCAGCATCAACCGCTTCCTGTCCACCACGCACAGCTACCTGGGTCTGTTCCGCTCCCACGGCCAGCGGCTTTTCGTGCAGCTCGGCGATGGCTGGCGGCTGCTCGACGTGCCGTCCGCCTTCGAGATGTCGCCCGAAGGTTGCCGCTGGATCTACCGCCATGCCGGAGGGATGCTGGAGGTCAGGTCGCGGGCGGTCACCGACCGCCACGCGCTCACGCTGGAAATCGAAGTCCGCGCCGGGGGTCCGCTGCGCTTCCTGCTATCCAATCACATCGCGCTGAACGGAGACGACGGTTCCGAACCCGGGCCGGTATCGTTCGATCGCGCCGGCATGGGTGCCTTCGTGCGGGCGAACCCCGACTCCGATGTCGGCCATCGCTATCCGGACGGTGGATTCCACCTCGAGCCGCTTCCCGGCACGGTCGTCGAGCAACTCGGAGGGGACGAGCTGCTGTTCGCCGACGGATCGAGCCGCGGTCAACCGTTTCTCTGTTTCGTGACCGCGCCGGCGCAGTCTCTCGGCTTCAGCATCCGGGGTGGACTGGGGTCCGAGTGCCGAAGCGAAACGCCGGACGACTTCTGGCGCACCATGACAGCCGGGTTGAGGCTCGCGGCCCCGTCGGCAAGCGCGCTCGCTGGCGACGCGCAGCGGCTCGCCGACATCCTGCCGTGGTTCGTCCACGACGCGCTCGTCCATTGCCTGAGCCCGCGCGGGCTGGAACAGTATTCCGGCGGCGGCTGGGGCGCCCGCGACGTGACCCAGGGGCCGGTGGAACTGCTGCTCGCCCTCGGCCATCCGGAGCCGATCCGGGACATCCTGGTGCGCGTCTTCCGCAATCAGAACCCCGACGGCGACTGGCCGCAGTGGTTCATGTTCTTCGACCGCGTGCGCGACATCCGGGCCGGCGACTCTCACGGCGACATCGTGTTCTGGCCGCTGCTGGCCTTGGCGCAATACCTCCTCGGCACCGACGACGCGGCGTTGCTGGAGGAGGCGGTACCCTTCTTCCATCCCGATGGCGACGCCGACGCAGAGCACGCGACGGTGTGGCAGCACGTCGAGCGCGCACTGGAGGTGATCGGCGCGCGGGTGATCGCGGGAACCCGCCTCGCCGCCTACGGCCATGGCGACTGGAACGATTCGCTGCAGCCTGCCGACCCGACGTTTCGCGACCATCTGTGCAGCGCGTGGACGGTCACGCTGCACTACCAGACCCTCGCGACGCTGGCGGAGGCGATGCGGCGGTTGGGACGAGACGAGCAAGCCATCCGCTTCGAGCAATGGGCCGCCGACGTGCTCGCGGACTTCCAGCGGCTGCTGGTGAAGGACGGCACGGTGGCCGGGTACGCGCATTTCGGCGAAGCGGGCAGCGTGCAGTACCTCCTGCACCCGCGAGACGACACGACGGGTCTGTCGTACAGCCTGCTGCCGATGATTCACGCCATCTCGAACGGCATGCTAAGTCCCGAGCAGGCGCGCCATCATCTGGCGCTCATCGACAAGCACTTGCTCGGTCCCGACGGCGCGCGGCTGTTCGACCGGCCGATGCGCTATCGCGGCGGCCCGCAGCGATCCTTTCAGCGTGCGGAGAGCAGCAGCTTCTTCGGCCGCGAGATCGGTCTCATGTATACGCACGCGCACCTGCGCTATGCCGAAGCGCTCTGGCACTACGGCGACGCTGATGGCTTTTTCCGGGCGCTGTGCCAGGTCGTACCGATTTTCCTCGATACTCGGGTACCCCAGGCCACCCGGCGTCAGGCCAATTGCTACTACTCCAGCAGCGACGCCGGTTTCGCCGACCGCTACGAGGCTTACTCCCAGTACGACCGTGTGAGCGCCGGCCACATCCCGCTCGACGGCGGCTGGCGAATCTACTCCAGCGGCGCCGGCATCGCCACGGCGCTGATCTTCCGTTGCTTCCTGGGATTGCGCGTGGAACGTTCGCGGCTCGTGATCGACCCGGCGATACCGAAGGATCTCGATGGCTTGCGGGCGGCGCTGTTACTCGCCGACATCCGTATCGAGATCACCTACCGCATCGAGGCTCGGGGATGCGGGGTCGTGGCGCTGGATCACGACGGGCGGGAGCTGTCCTTCGCCCGGCTGGATAACCCCTATCGCATCGGCGGGGCCGAGGTATCGCTGACCGCACTGAGGCAAAGGGCGGCAGGAGGAACGGCGCAGCTCACGGTACAAGTGGGGTAGCTGGACGAGGGCGATTGCTCCTCCCCCTACATAGAACAGACTTGCAACCAACACAAAATCAACGTAACTTCCAAGAGTCTCTTGCCCCACTGGATCGTAACAATGGCTGCCATCCTTGATTTCCAGGCCTTTGCCGAGGAACTTCGCATGCCAGGCCAGCCTGTCATCGCGCCCGACCGCTTTGCGACGGCGCTGCAACTGCGTCAGCAAGACCTCGCGCGGCTCGCACATGTCCACCGCACCACGGTTTCCGAGGCTCCGGCGAACGTCAAGCTGCAGCAGTTCATGCGCGACGCGCTGCGCGTCCTGTCGGCGGCGATCGACATCACGGGCGAGCACGGTCGCGCGATCTACTGGTACCGGAATACGCCAATTCCGGAGTTCGAGCACCGCACTGCCGAGCAGCTCGTCTCAGCAGGCAAGACCGACGCCGTCGTGTCGTACCTGATGTCGGTCGCTGGCGGTGCGACTGGATGATTCTCGCCGACATCGGCCCCGACACACCCTATTACCGCGCGTTCACGCCACGATGGGCCCATGCCCCTGAAAGCGGGGTCGGTGCCGCGATCGGGGGCGGACGTTTCAATCGACCGGGTGTCGAGGCGCGTTATCTGGCCGAGACTGCCGCAGGCGCCCTCGTGGAGTACCAAGCCGAGTTCCCTTTGCTTCCGCCTGCGACACTCGCGGCCTTCTTGGTCACCGCGAGCAACGTCGTAGACTTTACCGGCGGATACGACACGACACGCTGGTCGCCGATCTGGGCCGAGGCGTACTGCAACTGGAAGAAGCTCGCATTTCTCGACGAGATCGAGCCTCCGAGCTGGGTGATCGGTGACCTCGTGCGCGACGCCGGCTTGCCCGGCATCCTGTATCGCTCGGCCCGAGACGCGAGCCTGACGTGCCTCGTCCTGTTCCCGGAAATGGCGGAGACCACTGGATTCCGCGCGCCGGTACACGATCCCGAACGTGAGTTACCTCGCGATGCATCGTCTTGGGCGCATTGAATCTGCAATGAGACGGAGTGGGTGCCGAACTCACGAGAGCACACGCGGCCTCCGGCGCGTTGACGCGCTCGCGTGCCATTGCATACACTCGTCCGGCCATCTTCCATCGTCCCGCATCAGCACGCTTCATGAGCCTCTCTCCCCGCCAGTCGACGCGCAGCCTGACCGCGTCGCTCGTGTCGACCTTATCGATCACGCTCGCAGTCGGCCTCACTACCCTGCTCCCCGGCTGCGGGTGGTGGTCTTCCGGCAAGCAGCGCACCGACACGAGCGCCGGCCAGCAGCTGTCTGACTTACGCAAAGCCTACGATTCCGGTTCGATCACACGCGAGGAGTACGAGCGTGAGCGGCGGCGGATCATCGGCGACTGGTGACGAGCACACCCGCGTCGATTTGACGCTCGGGATCCCGGTTCATAGAATCCACGCTCCCGGGTGGCGGCCTGCACGGCCACACCCCTCTCCGACGCAAGTCCAATCACGTCAGCGGGAGCCCCAGATGTCGATTGCAAGACCCAGGATTGCCGTGTTCGTCGCGTTCCTTGCGTTCGCAGGCGCGATTACCGGGTGCGGTGGCGGAAGCGCCGACGTGAAACCGGTGACGAGCACCACCGCAACCGGTCAGCAGCTGGTCAACCTCAAGAAGGCGCTCGACGCGGGGACGATCACGCCGGATGAATACGACAAGGAAAGGGCGCGCATCCTGAAAGGCAACTGACCGACGCCGGCAGCCCGGCGCTGGGTCAGCGGGGAAAGAGCGCGAGTTCCCGGTCGAGGCGCTTCAGCACCTCCTCACGGCCAATCAGCTCGATCACGGCATCGATCGAAGGTGTCTGCGTCTCACCGGTGACCATCACACGCAGTGGCATGGCCACCTGCGGCATCTTGAGGCGGTGTTCGGAAGCAGCCGCCTTGATGGCCTGACCGATCGCCTGACGATCCCACTCGATACCTTCCAGACTCAGCCTCAGCGCGAACACGGCCGGCGCCGACGTCGCCGTGTAGTGCTGCTCGCGCAATGCCTGATGCGGCTCGATGCGCCGATAGAAGTAGGCCATCGCGTCCGCGAGCTCCTCGACCGTGCCAACGCGCTCTTTCACCAGCGCGATGACGCCGGGAAGACGCGGGCCGTCCTGGACGCTGCACCCGTCAGCCGCGAGAAACGGCAGCACGAGGTCCGCGAGGCGGCCGTCGTCCGCTTGCCTAAGATGCTGCTGGTTGGTCCACTTGAGCTTCTCCGGATCGAATCTCGCAGGCGCGCGGTGGACGGAGGAAAGCTCGAACCATTCGACGAACCGATCCACGGAAAACACCTCGTCGTCACCGTGCGACCAGCCGAGACGTGCGAGATAGTTGAGCAGCGCTTCCGGCAGGTAGCCGTCGTCCCGGTACTGCAGCACGCTGACCGCACCGTGCCGCTTCGATAGCCGCTCACCGTCGTGACCGAGGATCATCGGCACGTGGCCGTAGTGCGGCAGCGTTGCGCCCAGCGCTCGCAGGATGTTGACCTGGCGCGGTGTGTTGTTCACGTGATCGTCACCGCGGATGACGTGGGTGATGCGCATGTCGAGATCGTCGACCACGACGCCGAAGTTGTAGGTCGGCACGCCGTCGGCGCGCAGGATCACGAGATCGTCGAGCTCGCCGTTCTGCACGGCGATGGCGCCCTTCACCAGATCGTCGAACGCCACCACTCCGTCGTCCGGATTGCGGAAGCGGACCACGGGTTCGACGCCCGGCGGTGGCGTCTTGCCAACCGCATGCTCGGGCCGCCAGCGCCCGTCGTATCGCGGCTTCAACCCCTGCGCCCGCTGCGCTTCGCGCAACGTCTCGAGCTCTTCGCGGGTGGCGTAGCAGTAGTATGCCTTGCCCTCCCGGATCAGCTGCTGCGCCACGTCCCGGTAGCGATCGAGACGATCCATCTGATGAACCGGCCCCTCGTCGTAGCCGAGCCCGAGCCAGCCCATCGACTCCAGGATGGCGTCGGTCGACTCGTCAGTGGAGCGCTCCCGGTCTGTGTCCTCGATACGCAGGACGAAGCTGCCCCCGTGCTTGCGCGCATACGCCCAGGAGAAGAGCGCCGTGCGCGCGCCGCCGATGTGGAGATAGCCGGTCGGGCTCGGTGCGAAACGGGTGCGGATCATGGAGCGGACATTCTACGGGGTACTCACGCAGATGACACGCCGCCCTCGCACCGAAGCAAGCGCCGCGGTTCGCAAAATTGACCGGCATTCCGGACCTGTGCTTAAATTCGCGCCTCTCCGGGCGGTTAGTCTCAGTGGTAGAGCGCTCCCTTCACACGGGAGAGGTCGCTGGTTCGATCCCAGCACCGCCCACCAAACGATCATCCGCCAAGCTCGGTAGTCGATCGGTTCCGTGCGTGCGACCTGATCAGGACAGCGGAGTATCGAGCGTGCCGAGGCCATGGTTGATGGTCGCCGCGGCCCTCCTCGCGTTTCTCGGTGGCGCTGTCTCGTCGCGCGCGCAATCCGACGTGCAACGCGAGCGCGAGGCCGTCCGACTGGCGATCGCGAAGGAGGACACGCCCGCGCTGCGCGACGCGCTCGCTGCACTGGCGCGCACGACATCGGTCGACGCGGCCGCCGACGCGTTCGTCGAGGCCATCGAGGCGGTGCCGCGAAACCGCGCGTTCCGTGCACGCTTCGAGGCCGCCCTCGCTTCCGGCGTGACGCCCATTCCCGAACGATCGCGAGAGCGCTGGCTGTTCGTGCTCGTGCCCGGCTGGCTCTACGTCACCGACCCGGAAACCGGTGCGGATCTCGCGCGCGTGCAGTCGGCGCTGAGATTGCTGGAGCTCGCCACGCGCCTCGTCCCGCTGGAAGAGAACGGCACCATCGAGGCGAACGCGGAGATACTCGCGCGCGAGCTCGAGCGGCTCGAAGCGGATGACCGACGGCTGATACTCGTCAGCACGAGCAAGGGCGGTCCCGAGACGCACCTCGCGCTCGACCGGCTGCGGCAGGCGGGTCGCGCGGACCACGTCGCGGCATGGATCAACATCGGTGGCCTTCTGAACGGCACCGCCGTCGCGGACCATTGGTCCAGGTGGCCGCGCAGTTGGCTCGCAGCCGCCGGTTTCGCGCTGCGCGGTCACGGCACCGCGTCGATCGGCTCGATGACTACGGAGGCGAGGCGCCCGCACTTCGCCACGGCAGCGCTCCCGCCCGACGTTCTGGTGGTCAACTATCTCGGCGTGCCGAGGTCCTCCGACGTGCACTCCGGGGTGCGTGACCGTTATGAATTGCTAGCCGAGCATGGACCGAACGACGGGCTGACGCTGCTCGCGGATGCGATCGTGCCGCAGGGCGTGACGCTGGTCGCGCGCGGACTCGACCACTTCCTCGCCGATCCCGACCAGGACCGCGTCGTCGCGGCCATGGCGAAGGCGGTGCTTGATACGCTGGAGGACGAGGGCGCCCGCGCGCACAGGCTCAAGCGCGCACCGCCGGCGTCGGATCGTAGACCCTACGCGAGCGGTTGATCCGTCCTGTCCTCGAAATACCCTGCAACGATGTAGTGGATCGTGGCGGCCTCGGTGTCGCTGCCGAAAGCGGACTGCAGGTCCGCGTAGTTCGCGAGGTACTGCCCCGGATCGAAGAGCGCCGGCGCGCGGACCTCGCCGTAGCCATTGCCGATGTAGTGCGTGGCCCCGACATCGCCATCGGGGTTGGCTGCCACCTGGCTGTGGTACGCGGCGATGAGATCGTCGTAGGAGGCGATGTACTCGAGACCATCGAACGTGACGCGGCGTCCTTCGTCGAATCCGCTGTTCAGGTAGTGATCGAATCCCGCTCCGGCGCTGGTGCCCAGGGCCGTGATCAGGTCCGGGTACGAAGCGATGTACTCGAGGGGTTCGGGAGTGATGTGCTCGACTTTGTCGGCGAATTGCAGCGACTCGATGTCGTTCAGGCGGTCCGCGCCCTCGAAGCTCGAGCCCACGGTCGCACCGTCCTGCCAGACAACTGCGTAAAGCCCGCGCGGGCCGAGGTACCCGGCGGTGTCGAGCCCGGGTCCGCCGTCGAGGATGTCGGAGCCCTGCTTGCCGGTCAGCGTGTCGTTGCCGACTCCGCCCCACAGGATGTCGTTGCCGCCCGCACCGCGGATCACGTCGTCGGTGGGCGTGCCGACCAGGCGGTAGTCGAAGTCGAGCAGGTTGTTCAGGCCCGGGTAGTCGCTCGGCTGCGGATTGTTCGTCGGATGATTGCCGTTGAAGCCGGGCAGATTGCTCGCGAAGTCGAGGCCGACCACGTTCAGGAGCGACGCGATGAACGACGTGGAGTTCTGGTCGAGCGGGTGGTAGAGGGGTTTCTCGACCTTGATCTCGTTGGCGTGCTGCGACATCAAGCTCCAGACCGCGTCGACGTCGCGCCCGCCGAAATCGAGCTGCCGCTCAACGAAGTTCGGATCGTCGGTTTCCTGCGCCTGATCATAGGGAATGCCGATCTGCGTAACGTTGAAGCGCAGGTCATTGGTCACCTCCGAGAGCGAGGTGACGAAGCGTTCGCCTGCGTCGGTCTCGTAAACGAGATAGCAGTGCGCCTTGCCCGTCCCGGTGCCGAGGAAGTGCGCTTCCTTCGCGACGAGAAAGATTTTCGACATGGCCGTGCTCCTGAGTTACGAAATGCCGAATGCGTGCAATCGCGGATCTCGTTGGTTGGCGCGCCGCAACCCGCGGGCCATCCCGCGTGCGCTTGCAAGTTGTTGTTCGCACTGAGCCCGGACGCACGACGCGGAAGCGATGGCAGGAAAAAACTCCCGCTCCGAGAATTTTTTACGGCCGGGTTGAGATCTGCATGGCCACGAACCCGCCAATCCACGCCACGTGGGCCGCACTGCGCAGGCCCGATCCGGGTCGTCGCAGCCCCCCCGCCCGGACTTACACACCGCCGCCTGCCGACGCAGCATCTACCGGACGCTTGTTTCCTTCCGCGTCGATCGCCACGTAGGTGAGCTCCGCCTCGGCGACCTTCACCCCCCGTCTCAAGTCTGCCCAGGACTGACTGTACGCCACGACGTTGAGGGTGATCGAGGTCGTACCGGTTCGGACCACTCTTGCATAGAAGCCCACCAGATCTCCCACCCGGACCGAATGCTTGATGACGAACGAGTTCACGGCGACGGTCGCCACCCGGCCATGGGCTTGTCGCATGGCGGCGATACCACCCGCCATGTCGACGTGCGACATGATCCAGCCGCCGAAGATGTCACCATTCGGATTCGCGTCCGACGGCATCGCCACGACCCGCAGCTCGGCATGGCGGTGGGCGGGCAGCCCCAGTGCGTCGAGTTCTTCTTCGAATCGCTGAAACCCGTCTTTCGGGGTATTTGGCATGGTGGCACTCACACGTGAAGTCCTCGTCGGGGGCACTTGGCGCCTGGTGCAGCGGCAGTGCTTCGGGGATGTGGCTCGCTTGCGCGCGCCCGGGCGACTCGTGACGCCGGTACGCGACCGAGATGATCGCAGATGAACCGCCCAGCCGCGACCACTCGATCGAGGTCGACCCCGGTTTCGATTCCGAGGCCGTCCAGCATGTAGAGGACATCCTCGGTCGCCACGTTGCCCGATGCGCCCGGTGCGTAAGGACAACCGCCCAGGCCGGCCACCGCGCTGTCGATCACCGCGATCCCGAGCTCCATTACTGCATAAAGATTGACGAGCGCCTGGCCATAGGTGTCGTGGAAGTGCGCGGCGAGTCGCTCCACCGGCACCCGCTGCGCCACCGCTTCCACCATGTGCCGGGCGCTGCCGGGCGTGCCGACGCCGATGGTGTCGCCGAGCGAGACTTCGCGGCACCCCATGCGAAAGAGCGCCTCCGCCACACGGGCGACCGCCGCCGGGGCCACTTCGCCCTCGAAGGGACAGCCGAGGACGCACGACACGTAGCCGCGGACCGGCACGCCGGCGGCGCGCGCAGCCTCCAGCACGGGCGCGAAGCGATCCAGGCTCTCGGCAATCGAGCAGTTGATGTTGCGACGTGAGAAGGTCTCGGACGCGGCAGCGAACACGGCGACTTCATCGACGCCGGCCGCGTGGGCTGCCGCGAAGCCTTGCAGGTTGGGCGTGAGCGCCGCGTACCGCACGCCTGCGGCGCGCCGCAGGCCGAGCATCACCGCGGCATGGTCAGCCATCTGCGGGACCCATTTCGGCGACACGAAGCTCGTCGCCTCGATGGTTCGCAGCCCCGTGTCCGAGAGGCGGTCGATCAGTCCAATCTTGACGTCGGTCGGAACCGCTCCCGGCTCGTTCTGCAGGCCGTCCCGGGGGCCGACCTCCATCAGTGCGACTTTCGCGGGCAGCGCCACGGGTTCGGATCGTTCAGGCGGCCTGCGGGTGCGCCGCGTCGAGGAGCTCCCAGAGGCAGCCCTTCTGGCTCGCTCCCCGGATCTCCGCCAGCACACGCGCGTGCTCGGCAAGCTCCTCGTCGGTGGCGATCACCACGAGAATGCTCGCGCGGGCGTACTCCCCATCGAGGCCGGCATGCCACGCGGGAGCCTCCTCCAGCTCCATCGCGAGACTCTCCTGCCCCCGGGTCATCGCCAGGTACACCTCGGCGAGCAGCTGCGCGTCGAGCAGCGCACCGTGCAGCGTCCGGGCAGAGTTGTCCACCTGGTAGCGCTCGCACAGCGCATCCAGCCCGTTGCGCTTGCCGGGGTGCAGATTCTTCGCCAGCCGCAGGGTGTCGGTGATCGAGGCGCAGCACCGCTCGACGCTCTCGCGCGCGGCGCTGGCGAGCTCCGCATTCAGAAACGCAACGTCGAAGGGCGCGTTGTGAATGATGAGCTCGGCGCCGTCGAGGAATTCGATCAGTTCGTCGGCGATGTCGCGGAACCTGGGCTTGTCCTGCAAAAACTCGGCGGTGAGCCCGTGCACCTGCAATGCGCCGGTGTCACTCTCCCGCTCGGGATTCAGGTAGTGGTGGAATCGGTTGTCCGTGACACGGCGGTTGACGAGCTCCACCGCGGCGACCTCGATGATGCGATGGCCGAGGGTGGGATCAAGACCGGTGGTTTCGGTGTCGAGGACGACCTGTCGCATGGTCCGCGCGGCGCTCAGGGGTCTCGGCGTGTGGATGCCCGGTGCAGCATCGTCACCGCTCGCCGCCCGGCATCTGCACACCCTTGTTCGCGAGCGCGTCGGCGCGCTCGTTACCGTCGTGGCCGGAGTGGCCCTTGACCCAGATCCAATCCACTTCGTGGTTGCCCACGAGCCCGTCCAGGCGTCGCCAGAGATCGACGTTCTTGACGGGCTTGCCGTCCGCAGTGCGCCAGCCGCGCCGCTTCCAGTTCCCGATCCAGGCGGTGATGCCCTGCTGCACGTAGCGCGAATCGGTGTGCAGCCGGACGCGGCAGGGGCGCTTCAGGGCCGACAACGCCTCGATGACGGCCATCAGCTCCATGCGATTGTTGGTGGTCGCAGCCGCGCCGCCGAAGAGCTCGCGCTCCTGGTCGGCGAACCGCAGCAGCGCGCCCCAACCACCCGGTCCGGGGTTGCCCTTGCACGCGCCGTCGGTATAGACGTCGACGCAGTCTCCGGCGGTCACTATTGTTCTTTGGCGACGAGCCGCAACCGCCCGCGCGCCACCTGCTGAGCCGAGGCAAGCGCCTCATTGGGAATGAGCCGCCCGTTCCACTTCGGTGTGATGACGCGCATGCCTGGCACCCGCTTCACGGCGTCGAGGAAGTAAACCCCGCCCGCGATCGGCCACCAGCGGTCTCCTGCCGCCTCCATGAAGCGGCAGCGATGGAGCCAGTGCTCGCCCCCGAAGGGCGGCGCGTAACAGCTCATGCGCCCACCCGCGACTTCGAAGCCGAGCAGCGCCAGCCAATCCTTGAGGCGCGGCAGGGTGATGAAGCGTCCGCACCAGGGATGCAGATCGCGCCCGCGCTTCAACACGCGCTGGACGCCCCACAGACTCCACGGATTGAAGCCAGTAACGATCAGGTGACCTTCCGGCACCAGGACCCGCTGCACCTCGCGCAGGATCTGGTGTGGATGCGCCGCGAACTCGAGCGCATGCGGCAGCAGGCACACATCGACGCTGTTCGCGGCGACCGGCAGATACTCCGGATCGCACTGCAGCTGCACGGGGCCGGCGGGACCGAGCCGGCAGCGCAGCGGAATTCTGCTCGCGCGCAGGAAATCGTGCTCCGGCAGGCCGATCTGGATCGCGTTGAAACCGAAGAGGTCGGCGACCACCCCGTCGAGGTACGCGAACTCACGCTCGAGCAGGTACTCGCCGAGCGGTGATTCGAGCCATTCGAGGAAGGAGTGCGGGGGATTCTGCATGGACTGAGATGCGACTATGATCGAACGCTATGAACGAATCCATTCGGGTCGTGCCGATCCCGGCCTTCCGGGACAACTACATCTGGTGTCTGCGCGATGCGACCCACGCGGCGATCGTCGATCCGGGCGATGCCGAGCCGGTTTTCGAGTTCCTCGCCCGCGAACGGCTCGCTCTCTCGGCGATCCTCGCTACCCATCACCATTCCGACCATATCGGCGGCATCGGCGCACTGACACGCGAATACCCGGTGCCCGTGTACGCCCCGTTCGACGAGCGCATCAATGGCGTCACCGACCGGGTTCGCGAAGCGGACATCGTGCGCTTGCCTGACCTGGGGCTCGACTTCGAGGTCTTCGAGATCCCCGGTCACACGCTCACGCACATCGCTTATTATGGGACAAACATGCTCTTCTGTGGCGACACGCTGTTCGCCTGCGGCTGCGGCCGACTCTTCGAGGGAACGCCGCGCCAGATGGTGACGTCCCTGACAAGGCTTGCCAGCCTGCCCGGCGACACCCTCGTGTACTGCGGCCACGAATACACCCAAGCCAATCTGCGTTTCGGGCGCACCGTGGATCCTGCGAACCAGGTTCTCGCGTCCTGGGAACGCGAGGCAGACGATCTTCGGCGGCGCGGGCAGCCGACGCTGCCCTCCTCGATCGCCCGCGAGAGACTGGGCAATCCGTTCCTGCGCTGCGAGGATCCGGACGTGAGCGCGGCCGCCTCCCGCGAGGCGGGACAGGAGCTCGCCGGTCCCGTGCCGGTGTTTGCCGCACTGCGGGAGTGGAAAAATCGCTACTGACCCCTCCTTCGGTCCACCGTACCGTCTGGCGGCGCGTTACCGGCAGAGGCAGGCCGCACGACTTTTGCCTTGACCCTCACCGCCTGCCTCGCTACCATCCTCGAAAACCGCGGGGGAAAAGATCGATGCGACAGCCCTTTACGGCCGTTTTTGCAAGTGTGATCGTGGCTCTCGGCGGATCCGCCGCCTTCGCGGAAGAGGTTTCTCCGGCCACCGTTGCGAATGAATCGGAAGCCGTAATCGAGCATGCGCCGGTAACGGTAACGGTCGTCCAGCTGGCAGAGGGCCATGACCTGACCGCCCCGACCTCGTCCCTCTGGGACCGCATCCGCTTCGGCTTTGCCATGACGGACTGCTCGAGTCCGCTGGTTGCCGAGCATCTGGCGTACTACCTGAACCGGCCGGAGTACATCACGCGGATGCTGGATCGCAGCCGGCGGTATCTGTACCACGTGGTGCAGGAGGTCGAAAAGCGAGGGCTGCCGACCGAGATCGCCCTGCTGCCGATGATCGAGAGCGCCTACAACCCGACCGCGCTGTCTTCCGCCCGCGCCTCCGGCATCTGGCAGTTCATCCCCTCCACCGGCCGCATCTACGGTCTCGACCAGAACCATTGGTACGACGAGCGCCGGGATGTCCTGCAGGCTACTCAGGCGGCCCTGGATTACCTGGAGAAGCTGTACGAGATGTTCGGCAGCTGGGATCTGGCGCTCGCCGCGTACAACGCCGGCGAAGGAACCGTCTCCCGCGCCATTGCCCGGAATGAAGCCGCAGGGTTGCCCACCGACTACGTGAACCTGCCGTTGCCGGGCGAGACTCGGAACTACGTGCCGAAGCTGCAGGCAGTCAAGCAGCTCGTGGCTTCGCCGCAGCGGTATGGCATCGCCATCCTCGATATCCCGAACCAGCCCTACTTCTCGACCGTTTCCACCGCGCGCCAGATGGATGCCGAGACGGCAGCACGGCTGGCCGGCATTCCGCTCTCGGAATTCCTCTCGCTCAACCCGGCGTATAACCGCCCGGTGCTCATGCCCGAGGACTCGCGTCCGGTGCTCGTGCCGGCAGAAAAGGTCGACCAGTTCGCGACCAATCTGCTGCGTGACGACGGGCCGCTCGTGACCTGGCAGACGTACCGCGTGAGCCGCAAGGACCGCATCGACCGGGTCGCTGCGCGCTTCGGCATGTCCGCCGCGCGGCTCGCGGAGGTGAACCGCCTCCCGATGGGCGCGCGACTGCTCCCCGGGCAAACGCTTCTGGTCCAGGCTCCGGGGCAGTCGGGCACCCGGATCGACGAGCTCGATCCGGCCACGCTCGCGACCTTGGGATTCGGCGCCGACGAACCCCGCACGGTCTGGCGTCCGGCCCGCAAGTCATCGAAGACCGTTGCGACCCGCCAGACCGCACAGAACGCTGCGCCGGTGCGGACGAAGGTTTCGGTCAGAACCGGCAGCAAGCCCGCGGCGGCGAAGCAGGCATCACGATCGCGCGATGCCAAGCCGAGGAAAACGTTCGTCGCCGGCACCGGGCGCTAAGCCTCGATCGGGCGCTCGTCAGCAGGAGTAGAGGTGGCAGCGCACCCGGTGCGTGGGTGTGATGGCCGTCTCCTCCGGATATCGCTCCTGGCACGCCTTTACGGCCACCGCGCAGCGTGGATGGAAATGGCATCCTGACGGCGGCCGAGCCGGTGACGGCAAGTCTCCGCGCAGCCGGATCACCTCTCGCTGCGTCCCTGTCTCCAGCGTCGGCACCGCCGAGAGCAGCGCCCGTGTGTACGGGTGTCGGGGGTTGCCGAGCACTTCATCGACGCTGCCCTGCTCGACGATCCGCCCCAGGTACATCACGGCGACTTCGTGCGCCAGGAACTCCACCACCGCGACGTTGTGCGTGATGAAAAGGAACGCGAGCGCGAGCCGCGCCTGAAGGTCGCGTAGCAGATTGAGAATCTGCGCCTGCACCGAGACGTCGAGAGCGCTCGTGGGTTCATCGCAGACGACGAGCCGGGGCTCCACGGCCAGGGCGCGCGCGATCGCGATGCGCTGACGCTGGCCACCGGAGAATTCGTGCGGATAGCGATAGCGCATCTCGGGCGCAAGGCCGACCTGCCGCAGCAGATCGTCGATGCGCGCGGCTCGCGCCCGCGCGTCGGCGGCCACGCCAAGCGCCACCATGCCCTCCTCCACGATGTCCACCACCCGCATGCGTGGATTGAGCGAGGCGTACGGATCCTGAAAGATGATCTGCAACTCCCGCCGCCGCGGACGCAGTGCCGTCCGATCGAGGCCGAGCAGGTCGATGCCGTCGAACTCGACGCGCCCGCCGGTGACCGGGACGAGCCGCAGGATGCCTCGCGCCACCGTCGTCTTGCCGCACCCCGACTCGCCGACGAGCGCGAGCGTGCGTCCCGCGCGGATCTCGAGGCCGACGCCATCGACCGCCTTCACATGTCCCGCCACCCGCCGCAGCAAGCCCTTGCGGATCGGGAAATGGATTCTCAGATCGGTCACCGCGAGGAGCGCAGATGCATTCGCCTGGCGCGAATCGGCGTTGGCTGCCGCGACCGAGGGTCGGGCGGCATCGCTGCCTGACATTGCCGCGCGCGTGCCGAGCGGGCGCGCCGCGTCGCCATCGTACAGATGGCAGCGCACGCCGTGGCCGGCCCCGAGGTCATGCCAGGCCGGCGGCGCGTCGTGGCATAACTGCCACGCCTGCTCGCAGCGCTCCGCGAAGCGGCATCCCGCGAAGCGACGGGTAAGCGGCGGCACGCTGCCGGTGATCACCGCGAGACCCGCACCACGCTTCCCGCGCGCGGGCAGCGAGGCGAAGAGTTTTTGCGAGTAAGGATGCAGCGGGTTGCCGAAGAATCCGTCGCGCGGCCCCGTCTCGACGATATGGCCCGCATACATCACGGCAACCCGATGCGCGGTCTCCGCCACCACACCCAGGTCGTGGGTGATGAGCAGGATCGCCATGCCGTTCGCGCGCTGCAGCTCGCGCAGGAGGTCCAGCACCTGTGCCTGGATGGTCACGTCGAGCGCGGTCGTGGGCTCATCCGCGAGCAGCAGACCCGGCTTGCACGCGAGCGCCATCGCGATCATGGCCCGCTGCTTCATGCCGCCGGAGAGCTGGAACGGGTACTCGTCGATGCGGCGTGCGCCGTCGGGAATGCGCACCGCATCGAGCATCTCGAGCGCGTGATTGCGCGCGGCCGTGCGGTCGAGATCGGTGTGCCGCTCGATCGCCTCGACGATCTGCTCGCCGACGGTCATCACCGGGTTCAGGCTGGTCCCTGGCTCCTGGAAGATCATGCCGATGCGCCGGCCGCGCACGTCGCGCATCGCCGACTCCGGCACGGCGAGCAGCTCCTCGCCCTCGAGGCGGACACTGCCGCCGGCGATGCGCCCGACGTCGGGCAGGAGCCGCGCGATCGACAGCGCGGCCATCGATTTGCCGCAGCCGGATTCGCCGAGCAGCGCGAAGGTCTCGCCACGCCTGATCTCGAACGAAAGTCCCTCCACGGCGCGCACCTCCCCCGTCGCCGTGTCGAGCACGGTACGCAGGTCCGCGACCTGCAGGAGCGGCGGTGCGCTCACCGCGTCGGCCCCGCAGCTGCGGGGTGTAGCGCCGTTGCATCCTGCGCGGTGGACGCGACCGCGGCAGAGCGCACGCGCACGCGCGGGTCGAAGGCATCGCGCACCGCATCGGCGAACAGGTTCGCGGCCAGCACTAGCAGGAACATGAAGGTGAAAGCAGCCGCGAGCGACCACCAGACCATGGGCTCGCGCGCCATCTCCAGGCGCGCGCTGTTGATCATGGTGCCGAAGCTGATCATCGACGGATCGACGCCCACGCCGACGTACGACAACACGGCCTCCGCGAGCACCAGTCCGCTGAAATCCATGACGATTGCGATGAGCACGATATGCATCACGTTCGGCAGGATGTGGCGCGTGATGATGCGCAGCCGGCGCACGCCGAAGGCCTGGGCTGCCTGGATGTAGTCCATCTCGCGCAGCTTGAGCGCCTCGCCGCGCAGGAGCCGGCACAGCCCGGTCCAGCTCGTCATGCCGAGAATGATGCAGAGGAAGAGCAGCCGGAAGTCGGCGCGATGGCTCACCGTTTCGAACATCTCGGCGTGGGTGTCCATGTACACCTGAGTCATCAGCACGGCCGCGGCGATCAGCAGCACGCCGGGAATCGAATTGAGCGTCGTGTACAGATACTGGATCACGTCGTCGGTGCGCCCGCCGAAGTAGCCGGCCATGATGCCGAGCAGAAGGGCGAGCGGCAGCGTCACGAGCGTCGTGAGCGTGCCGATGACGAGTGCTGTGCGGATGCTCTTGAGCGAAAGGTAGAGCACATCCTGACCCACCTTGTCGGTGCCGAGAACATGGTAGCCACCCGCGAGCCCGAGCACCGGGCCTACGATCATCAGCAGCAATCCGCCGGTGATCAGGATCACGTTCCAGGGTATGTCCGTCGCGCCGCGCCAGAGGTCGCGATGCACCGCGCCGAACGGCGAGCGACTGCGGCGCGCGAGGACCGAAGTCACGAGCACGTCAACGATGATCCAGATCGCGGCGCCGAGCGCCAGGCCGAGTCCGGCTCGCTTCACGACGTCCGGGCCGCGCTCGGTGGCGGGATCCCGCAGGTGTGCCCCGCCGTGGACGAGCCGCGGATACTCCCGAACCTGACGACCATCGGGCAGTTCGACCGTCTGCTTCGCGAAGAGGTGCGCGGCGAGCGGCGCGGAATAGCTCTTCTCCTTGCGCTCTCTTAGCGGCGCGACCAGCACGTCGAAGAGCGACAGGACCTCGACCGCGTAGGACTTCTCGCCGTTCTTGCCGGTCCCTGCCACTGCGGGACGGAAATGCAGCGAATCGAGCAGACCGATGGCGAGCAACACCGCCAGCACCACGAGCGCCGCCATGCCCGCGCGGGATCGGGCCACGCGTCGCCAGGGCGCGGCGAGATGCTCCTTGCGCCGGACGTAGAAACCGAACGCGAGGGCGCACGCGAGCAACACGAACACAAGCGCGTCCGTCCACAGGACGACGATCTTGAAGTCGCTCATTCGAGACGGATGCGCGGATCGACCAGGGTGTAGGAGAGATCGGTGAGCAACAGGCCGACGATGTAGAGAAACGACCCCAGGAATACCATCGCCCGCACCACCGCGAAGTCCTGGCTGTTGATGGCGTCGATCGTGTAGCTGCCGAGGCCGGGGATGCCGAAGAAGGATTCCGTCACCAGGCTGCCCATGAAGAGCAGCGGAATCACCACCACGGCGCCCGTGAGAATCGGGATCATCGCGTTCCTGAGCACGTGCGTGAAGAGCACGCGCAACTCCGACAAGCCCTTGGCCCGCGCGGTGCGGACGTAGTCCTTGTTCATCTCCTCGAGGAAGATGGTGCGGTACCAGCGGGTCCGCTCCCCGAGGCTCGCGACCAGCGCAACGATCACCGGCAGGACGAGAAACTTCGTGGCGTCGAGTCCTTCGCCGAAACCCGAGATCGGCGCCAGGCGCCAGAGCTTGCTGACGAGGTACTGCCCGCCGATGATGTAGAACATGCCCGAGATCGACATCAATGCCACGCACAGCACGACGCCCGAGAAGTCGACATAGGTCGCGCGGAAGAACGCCAGGATGAGCGAGAACGACACGTAGGCGACGAGCCCGATAAGGAACACGGGTATCGCGATGGCGAGGCTCGGACCCATCCGGGTGCGGATCTCGCGACCGATGTCGCGACCGTCGTCGGAGCGCCCGAAGTCGAAAGCGAAGAGGCGCGCGGACTTCTCGAAGAAGATGGTGTCGGTGAAGCGCTTCGCGCCCTGCGCTTGCGCGTTGTAGAGCAGCGGCTTGTCGTAGCCCCGCTCGACCTTCCACTTTGCGATCGCCTCCGGCGTGACGCGCTTCGCTCCGAGCTGGATGCGCGCCATGTCGTCGGGGGTGTTGACCACGAAGAAGAGCGCGAAGGTGATAAGGTTGACACCGATCAGGATCGGCAGCGCGTACGCCACCCGGCGCACGATGTAGTTAAGCATGCGCGGCAGCGCGCCGCTCGCGGCGCCGGTAGGCGACCCAAGCCGGGCTCACGGCGACGACCAGCACGGCGAGGCCGAGCGCGAGCGGCCACCATACCGGCTCATTCCACGCGCTGCGCTTCTCCTGCCGCAGCGCGGGGTCGATGCGCACGTACTTGAGACCGTTGCGCGCCATCTGATTCGGTTTCTGGTTGAACACCCATGGCTGGTACAGGCTGTACTCCTTCGGATGCAGTCCCCACACCCACGGCGCGTCGCGGCGTGCGATCTCGAGCATCTGGTCGATGATGGCCTGACGCTCGGGACCATTGTCCATGTTGCGCATCCGCTCGAAGAGCCGGTCGTATTCCGGATTCGCGTAGTTCGCGGAGTTTTCGCCCTCGTGCCTGGCGCGGCTCTGCGGTCCGTAGAGCAGGAACAGGAAGTTCTCGGGATCGGGGTAATCTCCGTTCCAGCCCCACTGGAAGATCTGCGCGTTGCCCTTGCGGATCTTGTCCTGGAAGCGGTTGTAGTCGGTCGCGCGGACCACGAGCTGCAGGTCGAGCTTGGCGAACTGCTTGCGGATCCAGTCGAGCCGCGCCTTGTCGTCGGGCCCGCGGGCTGTCACGTCGAGGTTGAGCACGAGCGGCCTGCCGGTCGCCGTCTCGATGCCGTCGGGGTAGCCCGCCTCGGCCAGCAGCCGCTTCGCCTGCGCGAGGGATTTGCGCCGAGCCGTGCCGTCGACCCAGTCGTAGACGTAAGGATTGATCCCGGCCGCGCCATCGCGGTGTCCGTAGATCGCCGGCGGGATGGGGCCTTGCGCCGGAATGCCGCGTCCGTTGGCGAAGATGGCGATGTACTCCTCGTAGTCCATGGCGATGGAGATCGCCCGGCGCAGCTTGCGCGCACGCTCGCTGTCCCCGCCCACCACCGGATCGAGCATGTTGAACCCCATGTAGATATCGCTCGGGGCCACCGAGGTCACGAGCCGAATGCCCTTGTCGTGCATCGCGTCGGTAAGGCCGATATCGCCCTGAGCGGTGATCGACACCGCCTGGTCGAAGGTGTCCGAGCTGATGCCGGAGGCGTCGTAGTAGCCCTGCAGGAACTTGTTCCAGTAGGGGATACTCTCCTTCTCCAGGCTGAACACCGCCTTGTCGAGAAACGGCAGCGGCTTGCCGGCGTCCTTGAGCAAGCCCCGCTCGGCATCCCCCGGTTCCCCCTCGCTCGGATAGACCTCGCCGCTAAAATTCGGATTGCGCTCCAGCACCATCCGGCGGTTCGGGTTGTTGACGGTCAACATGAACGGGCCGGTGCCCACCGGATACCAGTCGAGCGTGAGATTTCGTTCCGCCATGCCCGGTTGCGCGAAGAAGCGTTCCGCCTCTTCCGGCACCGGGGCGAAGAACGGCATGGCGAGCCAGTACGCGAACTGAGGATACTTGCCCTTCAACTTGATGCGGTAGGTGTGCTGGTCGACGACCTCGGCCCCGGCGAGCGGGAACCGGGTCAGATCGAGGTGGGCGCCCTTGCGTCCTTCCCGCGCGAGCTGTTCGTCCGCCTGCTTGAGCGTCGCGGCGAACTCCTTCAGTCCCACGATGTACTCGCTCATGAGGCCGAAGATCGGCGAGTGCAGCCGCGGGTGTGCCAGCCGCTTGATCTGGTGAACATAGTCGGCGGCGGTGAGCTCGCGCGTGCCGGTCTGCGGGAAATCCCGCAACTCGTAGATGCCCGCGAGGTCCTGCGGCCGAAGGTCGTGATAGAGAGGGCGACCCGACGCATCCCGCGCGAAGGCCGGATGCGGCTGGTAGAGAATCCCGGGGCGGATGCCGATCTCGTAGACGCTGAAGGCAACCGCCTCGGCATCGGCGTCGTCGGGCAGGCGCTCGCCTTTCTCGTCGAGGTAGATCGGACGCGGGAGTGCGGCGGCGGTCTGTACAATCAGCTCGTACGGTCGCTTGTAGTAGTGATACTGGAGCGGCGGCTGGTAGATCTGCGACGTGAAGGTCGCTTCGTTCTCGCTGTAGGACTGGACCGGATCGAGGTGCTTCGGACGCTCGGTGAACGCCGAGTAGTAGATGTTGGCGCCGGCGTCCGCCGTCGGGTAGGGGTCGTTCCAGGGGGTGCCCGAACAGCCGGCGAGGAGCCCGGCGACAACCAAGGCACGAATCCAGATCATGGCAGGCGAAGTGTAGCGGAAAGGCCGGGGTGGCTTTCGGCTATAATCCGCGCTTTCGCTCCAGCGCGGACACCATGGGATTTCTCGCCGACAGGAAAGTTCTCGTCACCGGACTGATCAGCAATCGCTCGATCGCCTACGGAATCGCGCAGGCGGCATACCGCGAAGGCGCGCAGCTCGCTTTCACCTACCAGGGTGAGCGGATCCGGGATCGCGTGCTCAAGCTGGCCAAGGAGTTTGGCAGCGACCTCGTGCTGCCGTGCGATGTCGCGGACGACGCGCAGATCGATGCCGTATTCGCGGAGCTCGCCAGGCGTTGGGACGGCCTCGACGGGCTGGTGCATTCGATCGCGTTCGCGCCGCGTGAGGCGCTCGCCGGAGAGTTTCTCGATTCGCTGAGTCGCGAGGGCTTCCGGATCGCGCACGATATCAGCAGCTACAGCTTTACCGCCCTCGCGAAGGCCGCGCGGCCGATGATGCTGGGACGGCCTGCGGCACTACTCACAATGACGTACCTGGGAGCGGTGCGTGCCGTGCCCCACTACAACGTGATGGGTCTGGCGAAAGCGAGCCTCGAAGCCGGGGTACGCTACCTCGCACAGAATCTCGGACCGCAGGGCATTCGGGTGAACGGCCTCTCCGCCGGCCCGATCAAGACGCTCGCGGCCTCGGGGATCGCCGATTTCGGCAAGCTGCTCAACTTTCACGAGCGCATGGCGCCACTGAAGCGCAACGTCACCATCGAGGACGTCGGCAACGCCGCGGCCTTCCTCCTGAGCGACCTTGCCGCCGGCATCACCGGCGAGGTGATCTACGTCGACAGCGGCTTCAGTCAAATCGCGCTCGACGTGGAGGCGACGGAACCGCCCGCGCCGTGACCCGGCGCTGACAAGCGCCGCTACTGCTTCTGTTGCAGCAGATCCTGGTTGACGCTCACTTTGGAGGCCCCGCGCAGACTGCCGAGATAGGCCGTCAGCTCCTCCTGGCCGGCGGCCTGAGCCAGCGCGGCCGTGATTTCGCGACGCTGTGACGGCTTGATGTCCGTCGGCTCGACCACCTTCGTCAGCTTCAACAGCGCGTAACTGCCCTTCCCGAAGTCCGCGCCGGCAAAGGCCGGCAGATGCGCGGCGTCGATCCGGAACAGCTGCTGCAAGGCAGCGGGCGGCAGCCCCTCGGCACCACTGCGCGACACCAGCTTCGGATCGCTCCACGCGATGTTGACCTGCTCGCCCGCGCGCAGCTTCGCGAGCTTCGCCTGCCCCTCCTGCTGCGCAAGCTTCTGCGCCTCCTTGAGCAGCAGATTCTTCTTGATCTCTGCGCTCACTTCGGCAAAAGGCCTCATTGCCGCAGGCTCATGCTCGATGACGCGCGCCGCCACCAGCGTGCTGTTTCCAACGTCGATCGCCTCGGTATTGCGCCTGTTCTGCACGGCGTCGTCGGCAAAGATCGCGGTCAGCAAGCGCGGGTGGTTGAGCGCAGGAATCTCGGATGCACTCCGGGTGATCCACGGGCTGTCCTGCAGGGTGAGCTTGAGTTCATCGGCCGCCGGCTTGAGACTGTCCGCCTGTTCGTAGACCAGATTGCTGAAGGTCTCCGCAGCATCGGCAAAGCGCTTCTCGGCCTTCTGCCGTCGCAGGTCCTGCTCGATGCGCGACCTCGCCTGCGCGAGGTCGGTCGTCTGCGCGGGTTTGACCGCCGAGACCTTGATGATGTGATAGCCGAACTCCGTCTCGACGGGGCCCACGAGCTCGCCCACCTTCGCGCCGAACGCGGCGTCCTCGAACGCCTTCACCATCATCCCGCGGCCGAAGAAACCGAGGTCACCGCCCTTGGTCGCAGAACCCGGATCCTGCGAGCTGGCCTTCGCCACCTCTGCGAACGTCTCCGGCTTGCGCTTCAACTGTGTGAGGAGCGCTTCCACCTTCGCCCTGGCCGCCGCCCGGGTCTCCGCCGATGCCGACTTGTCCGCGTTGATGAGGATATGGCTCGCCTGCCGCTCTTCGGATTTCTGGAACCGGGCGAGGTTCTGTTCGTAGTACGCCCGGATCTCCTCGTCGCTCACCGTCACCTGCTTTGACAGCGCATCAGGTGACAGGACGATGTACTGCACACGCGCCTTCTCGGGGATGCGGAATTCCGCCTGATGCGCATCGTAGTACTGCTGTGCCGCATCCGGAGCGAGCGTGACCCGATCGAGGAACTGTTCCGGTGCGATCACCGACCACCGCACCTCCCGCTTCTGCTCACGCAGGCGGGCAACCCGTTCGACTATCGCCGCGGGAACGATTGCCGTCCCTGCGTACGCATCGCTCAACCGCTGCGCCATGAGATCACCGCGCAACTCGCTTTCGAACTGCACGGCGGTGCGCCGGCGAGACTTGAGAAACTCCTGGTACTTCGCGAGCGAGAACCGCTCTCCATCGCGAAACGCCGGGATGTCGAGCAACAGCTTCTGCAGATCCGCATCCGGAATCAGGACGCCCTCCCGGGACGCCTGCTCGACCAGCAGGCGCTGCTGGATCAGTCGATCGAGCACCATCGCACGGATTTCCGGCCCGTCGATGACCGACGCAGTCGCTTCGTTGCCGAGAAGCTCCCGAACCTGCTCCTGCTGCCTGCGCAGCGCCTCACCGAACTCGGCCTGCGAGATGCGCTGATCGCCGACCGTGGCGATAGCACTACCGCTGCCCCCGTCGCGGAAATAAGCGTCGATCCCGAAGAACGCGAAGGTGACGACGATGGCGCCCAGGATCGCCTGGACCACCCATTTCTTGTTGCGAACGAAGTCGAACATACGAAACCCTGTGTGCACCGCGTTGCGCCGGAACGAGCGACCGCCCCAACGAAAAAAGGCGAACTCGCGTTCGCCTTCTGTACTTGGTCTTGGCGGAGTGGACGGGACTCGAACCCGCGACCCCCGGCGTGACAGGCCGGTATTCTAACCGACTGAACTACCACTCCCCGCACCCTCGGTCCGGCTGGTGGGTGCTGACAGGTTCGAACTGCCGACATTCGCCTTGTAAGGGCGACGCTCTACCAACTGAGCTAAGCACCCGGGTTCGGAATCGGCAACCGCCGCCCCGGCCAGCCAAAGGAGCGCTAGTTTATCGCGTCTTTCAGCGCCTTGCCAGCCCGGAACTTCGGGATCTTCGCGGCCTTGATCCTGATCGACGCACCGGTACGTGGATTGCGCCCGCTGCGCGCCGCGCGCTTACCGACATAGAAGGTGCCGAAGCCGACCAACGTCACCATACCGCCTCGCTTGAGACCCTGCTTTACCGCCCCGATCGCGCAGTCGAGCGCCCGGCCGGCGGACGCCTTGGACAGATCCGCCCCTTTGGCAATGGCATCGATGAGCTCAGCTTTATTCACTTCATCCCCCTCAACGCAGTATCGGAGGCCGGCACTCGGGCGACCAAGCCTCGGCGCATCGCGCGAGCTCGGCGCAACCGAGCAGCCCCCATGCTCTTTATAGCAAGCCGGAAATGCGAATGTCAAGCGGATGAAACGCTCCGCGCTACACCCACAAAGTGGCGCGGATACACTCGCGACGACAGTCAGTGCTTGACCACGGGCGCTGCCGGATTGGGCTCCACGGCCGGCACTTCGACCATCTCGTCCTTCTCCGGCAGCGGCTCCGGTTTCGATTCGAGCGCCATTTCCAGCACTTGGTCGATCCACTTGACCGGATGGATCTCGAGGCGGTTCTTGATGTTGTCCGGAATCTCCACCAGATCCTTGCTGTTTTCTTCCGGAATCAGGACCGTCTTGATCCCGCCACGGTGCGCGGCCAGAAGTTTTTCCTTGAGACCGCCGATCGGCAACACCTCGCCGCGCAGCGTGATCTCCCCGGTCATGGCGACGTCAGCCCGAACCGGGATACCGGTGAGGGCCGACACCATCGCGGTACAAATGCCGATGCCCGCACTCGGACCGTCCTTCGGAGTCGCCCCCTCGGGCAGGTGAATATGCAGATCCCTGCGCTGGTAGAAGTCTTCCGCGATGCCGAGCTTGTCCGACCGTGCGCGTACGACCGAAAGCGCAGCCTGCACCGATTCCTGCATTACTTCGCCGAGCTTCCCGGTCGTTATCGTCTTGCCCTTGCCGGGCAGCACCGCTGTTTCGATGGTCAGCAGCTCGCCACCCACCTCGGTCCATGCGAGCCCGGTCACCTGACCCACCTGACTGTGCTTCTCGGCCATGCCGTATGTATAGCGCCGCACACCGAGATACTTGTCGAGATTGCGCGGTGTGATGGAGATCTTGTGTGCCGCGCTCTTCAGGATGAGGGACTTCACCACCTTGCGGCAGAACTTCGAGATCTCGCGCTCAAGGCTGCGCACCCCGGCCTCGCGGGTGTAGTGACGCATGATGTCGCGCAGCGCGCTGTCCGACACCAGCAGCTCTTCCTTCTTGAGGCCGTGGTTCTTCATCTGCTTCGGCAGCAGGTAGCGTGTGGCGATATGCACCTTCTCGTCCTCGGTGTAGCCCGAGAGGCGGATGACTTCCATGCGGTCCAGCAGCGGCGCCGGGATGTTGAGGGTGTTCGCCGTGGCGACGAACATCACGTCCGAAAGATCGTACTCGACCTCTATATAGTGATCCATGAAGGTGTGGTTCTGCTCTGGATCGAGCACCTCGAGCAGTGCCGAGGACGGATCACCGCGGAAGTCCATGCCCATCTTGTCGACTTCGTCGAGCAGGAACAGCGGATTGCGCACCCCGACCTTGGTCATGCTCTGAAGAATCTTGCCGGGCATCGAGCCAATGTAGGTGCGCCGGTGGCCGCGAATCTCTGCCTCGTCGCGCACGCCTCCGAGCGACATGCGCACGAACTTGCGATTGGTCGCACGTGCGATGGACTGGCCGAGCGAGGTCTTGCCGACCCCGGGCGGACCGACCAGACAGAGGATCGGCGCCTTCAGCTTGTCCACGCGCTGCTGCACGGCGAGATACTCGACAATGCGCTCCTTGATCTTCTCCAGTCCGTAGTGGTCGCGCTCCAGCACCTCCTCGGCTGCCGCCAGATCCTTGTTGATCTTGCTCTTCTTCTTCCACGGCAACGAAACCAGGGATTCGATGTAGTTGCGCACGACGGTCGCCTCCGCCGACATAGGCGACATGAGGCGCAGCTTACGCAGTTCCGCCTCCGCCTTGGCACGCGCCTCCTTCGTCATGTGCGCACCCTTGATGCGCTTGTCCATCTCGTCGAGATCCGCGCCCTCTTCGAGCTCGCCGAGTTCCTTCTGGATCGCCTTCACCTGCTCGTTCAGGTAGTACTCGCGCTGGCTCTTCTCCATCTGCCGCTTCACGCGGCCGCGGATGCGCTTCTCGACCTGCAGAATGTCGAGTTCGGTCTCGATCAAGGTCAGAAGGTGCTCGAGCCGGCGCTTGACCTCGAACATCTCCAGTACCTGCTGCTTCTGCTCGAGCTTGAGCGGCAGGTGCGCCACGATGGTGTCAGCTAGCCGGCCCGCCTCGTCGATGCCGGCGAGCGAAGTCAGCACTTCGGGCGGAATCTTCTTGTTCAATTTCACGTACTGATCGAACTGCGAAATCATCGCGCGCCGCATCGCCTCGATCTCGTGATTGCTGGCGCCATCGGGCTCTACCGGCACCACGTCGGCGACGAAATGCGACTTGACGTCACTCACGTCGCCGATGACCGCGCGCTGCGATCCCTCGACCAGCACCTTCACCGTGCCATCGGGAAGCTTGAGCATCTGCAGGATCCCGGCGATGCTGCCGACGCCATACAGATCGTCGGCCGACGGTTCATCCTTGGCTGCCGATTTCTGTGCCACGAGCAGGATGCTCTTGCCGGCTTCCATTGCGCTTTCGAGGGCCTTGATGGACTTCGGGCGCCCGACGAACAGCGGGATGACCATGTGCGGAAAGACAACCACGTCCCGCAGCGGCAGCAGTGGCAGTAAGAGTCGTTCTTGACCGATGTTGTCCGGTTCAGACATGGAGGCACCTACTGGGAATGGGGATGCAATCTTATTCGGGAAATCTGTTCCCGGTCGCGACGGCGCCGCGAAACAGACCTACGATACCCTGCTTCCCACCCGAAGCAAAGGGCGGGGAGAGATGCGGCCGCCGTCAAACCGACCCGGCGACCTTGGGCTGATCGGCGAAAATCAGGATCGGATTGATCTCGCCACCCGCCGATACGTCATCGATCGCCACCTTAATCACGTCGTCGAGAGATGGCAGGTCGAACATGGTATCGAGCAGGGTTTGTTCGAGAATGGAGCGCAATCCGCGCGCGCCGGTCTTGCGCGCGAGCGCCTTGCGCGCAATGGCTCGCAAGGCAGGCTCACGCACCTCCAAGTCAACCCCTTCCATGGCGAAGAGTCTCTGATACTGCTTGACCAGAGCATTCTTGGGTTCGACCAGAATCTGGATCAGCGCGCTCTCGTCCAACTCGGTGAGCGTCGCCACCACCGGCAGGCGGCCGACGAACTCCGGTATGAGACCGTACTTGATGAGGTCCTCTGGCTCGACGTCCCGCAACACCTCGCCGATATCCTTGCGGTTATCGCGACTCTTGACCTCGGCGCCAAAGCCGATCCCGCCCTTCTCCGAGCGGGCGCGGATGACTTTGTCGAGGCCGTCGAACGCGCCGCCGCAGATGAACAGGATATTGGTCGTATCGACCTGTACGAACTCTTGATTCGGGTGCTTGCGCCCGCCCTGTGGCGGCACGGATGCAATCGTCCCCTCGACCAGCTTGAGCAAGGCTTGCTGCACACCTTCGCCCGACACGTCGCGTGTGATGGAGGGGTTTTCCGACTTGCGGGAAATCTTGTCGATCTCGTCGATATAGACGATGCCTCGCTGCGCCTTCTCGACGTCGTAGTCGCACTTTTGCAGAAGCTTCTGGATGATGTTCTCGACATCCTCGCCCACGTAGCCTGCTTCGGTCAGCGTTGTCGCATCGGCCATGACGAACGGGACGTTCAACAGGCGCGCGAGCGTCTGCGCGAGCAGGGTCTTGCCGGACCCGGTCGGACCGACGAGCAGAATGTTCGACTTGGCGAGTTCGATGTCCTCGTTCTTGCTGAGCGTCTTCAGACGCTTGTAGTGGTTGTAGACCGCAACCGAAAGAATCTTCTTGGCCTGTTCCTGCCCGATCACGTACTGGTCGAGGATCTCGCGGATTTCGCGCGGCACCGGCAGATCGGACTTGACCCCCTTCGTCGTCTGGTCACCCTGCGTTTCCTCGCGAATGATGTCGTTGCAAAGCTCGATGCACTCGTCGCAGATGAACACGGACGGACCCGCGATCAGCTTCCGCACCTCGTGCTGGCTCTTGCCGCAGAAGCTGCAGTAGAGAAGCTTTTCGCCGCCGATCTTGTCAGACATGTCTGTCTTCCGAGTGAAGAAACAACCTGCCTCAGGCAGCCGCCGCGACGCGGCTCGCCAACACCTTGTCCACGATGCCGTAGCGCACCGCTTCGTCCGCGCTGAGGAAATTGTCGCGGTCGGTGTCTTTCTCGATGGTTTTGATGCCCTGTCCGGTGTGGCTTGCAAGGATCTCGTTCAGGCGCTGCCGCAAAAAAAGAATCTCGCGCGCGTGAATCTCGATGTCCGATGCCTGCCCCTGAAAACCACCCATCGGCTGGTGAATCATCACCCGCGAGTTGGGAAGACAGAATCGCTTTCCCTTCGCGCCTGCAGCGAGCAGAAGTGCCCCCATGCTGGCCGCTTGACCGACGCACAGCGTGCTCACGTCGGACTTGATGAACTGTATCGTGTCGTAGATGGCAAGCCCTGCCGACACCGAACCGCCGGGTGAGTTGATGTAGAAGGATATGTCCTTGTCGGGGTTCTCGGACTCGAGAAACAGCAGCTGCGCCACGATGAGATTCGCCGACACCTCGTTCACCGGACCCACGAGGAATACGACCCGCTCGCGCAACAAGCGCGAATAGATGTCGTAGGCGCGCTCGCCGCGACCACTCTGCTCGATCACCATCGGGATCAGGCCGAGCCCCTGCGGCTCGATGTAACGACCATGCATATCAGGCATTCCCCATCAACTCGTCGAACCCAACCGCCTCGTCCTCGACCTGCGCGGTGCGGGTCACCCACTGCACCACATTATCTTCGAGCACCACCGACTCGAACTCGTTCAATCGCTCCGGCACCTGATAGTACCACTTCACGACCTCCCGGGGATGTTCGAAGCTCTGGGCGTGTTCCTCGACCACGGCGCGCACCTGCTCCGGACGTGGCCCGAGATCGTGTGCGCGCACCAATTCCGCAAGAATCAGACCGAGGCTCACGCGGCGCCTGGCCTGGGTCTCGAACCCCTCGGCGGGGAATGGGAGCCGTTGCACGTCGACCCCGCGCGAGGCGAGATCCTGCATGGTGGCCTGGGTGAGCCGCTGCGCCTCCATGTCGACCAGAGACTTCGGGATGGGGAGTTCGTTCGCATCGAGGAGTGCCTGCATGACCTGATCCTTGATCCGCTTCCGAACACGCGCCTTGATCTCCCGCTCCACGTTCGAACGCACCTCCGCGCGGAGCTTTTCGAGGTCACCGTCCTCGATGCCCATCTGCTTCGCGAACTCCGCGTCCAGGTCCGGCAAGCGCGGAGCGGCAACCCGCTGCAACGTCACTTCGAAGCGCGCCGTCTTCCCCGCCACGTCCTTGCCGTGATAGGTGTCGGGAAATTGCAGATCGAACGCGGCTGTCGCACCGGCAGAAAACCCGACGAGATGCGACTCGAATTCCGGTAGAAGCCGCCCCTGGCCGAGAATCACCCCATGGTCCGACGCCGAACCACCCGGAAACTCGACCCCGTCGATCGTGCCGCGGTAATCGATCGTGACCAGGTCTTCAGCGGCGGCCGGGCGCTCGACCGGGTCGAATTTCACCCGTTGGCGACGCAGAATCTCCAGGGTTCGATCGACGTCTGCCTCGACGATTTCGTGCACGGGTCGCTTGAATTGCAAGCCGGAGACGTCCGTCACCGTAACTTCGGGGTAAACCTCGAAGGTCGCGCTGTACTCGAATGCTCCACCGCCCTCGCCACCTGAGCGCGGCTCGATGCTGGGCAACCCGGCCACCCGCAGGTTCTGCTCGCGCACCGCATCGCCAAAGCTCTTCTTCACGACATCGCCCAGCACTTCCTGGCGCACCTGCGGACCGAATTGCTGTTCCACGATCTTGAGTGGCACTTTGCCCGGGCGAAACCCGGCAAGTTTCGCGGTGCGTGCGATCTTCTTCAAACGTGCACTGACCTCGGTATCGATTTCCGTAAGGGGCAGCGACACGTTCAGTCGCCGCTCGAGCCCGTTCAGGCTCTCGAGAGTTGCTTGCATCAGGGATCAATCCTCAAGTTATTGGACCGCTTATCGACGCGTGGTGCGAAAGGGGGGACTCGAACCCCCACACCTTGCGGCGCCAGATCCTAAGTCTGGTGCGTCTACCAATTCCGCCACTTTCGCGCCGGAGGCACATAACTAATTGTAAGATAATGCGGAGCGTCCCGCCATGCAGCCGTAAGGCCTGTCTCTACCCTGCTGCCGCGAGACTCGTCCTTCGCTTTCGGGCGCGCACCCTCCCAATCGATCGGCCATGACCCCGCACGAGTACTGCGCCGACAAGGTCGCGAAGCGCGGCGGGGCTCTTTTCTACGCGGTCTTCCGGCTTCCCACCGAGAAACGGCAGGCAATCGTCGCCGTGCATGCCTTTCGGCGCGAGGTGGAGGACATCGCGGCGGAGCGCTCCGATCCCGCGCTCGGAAGACTCAGGCTCGAATGGTGGCGTCAGCAGCTTGCAGCCGTCTATGGCGGCGCCCCGCAGCATCCTGTCGCTCGCGCGCTGCAGGCAGTGGTCGAAGCGTATCGGCTCCCCGAGTCCCGTTTTCTCGACATCATCGAGGGCGTCGAAACGGATCTCGCCGCATCGCGTTATCCCGACTTTGCCGCGCTCGCGCGCTATTGCACGCAGCTGGGGTCGGTGCCGAACGAACTGGCGGCGCGGATACTCGGCTACCAGGACCCGCGCACCGTCGATCGCGTGCGCGAACTCGGCATCGCGACCCGGCTCGTACGCATCGTCTGCGACATCGGTCTCGACGCGCGGCGCGACCGCATCTATCTTCCTGCGGACGAGATGAGGCGGTACGCGGTCACGCCGGCACAGCTGCTCCATTCGCGGCATGACAGCCGATTCCGGCAGCTCGTCGAACACCAGATCGACCGCATCGAGAGCACCTTCGCCGCCGCCCTGTCCGACTTTCCAGCGGTCGACCGCGAAGCGCAGCATCCTCTGCTCGCGCTCGCCGCCATTGGACGTGCGCTGCTGCGCGAGATTCGCGCGGATGACTGTCGGGTGCTGGATCGGCGCACCAGCCTGACGCCGCTACGCAAGCTTTGGATCGCCTGGCGCGCCGGCTGAAGCCGTCCGGTTTCCGCGCACCGCCTGCGTTCGCTAAACTGGAGACTACCGATCGAGGACACGCATGCCGCCGGACACCCCAGCACTCCCGGACTACCAGCCGCCACGCGATCTGCTGAAGGATCGCGTGATCCTCGTCACGGGCGCGGGCCAGGGCATCGGTCGCGTCGCGGCACTCGAGTTCGCTGCCCATGGCGCCACGGTGGTGCTCCAGGGCCGCAAGCCGAAGAAGCTCGAGACCGTGTACGAGGCGATTCAGCAGGCCGGATATCCAGAACCGGCGATGGCGCCGCTCGATCTCAACGCCGCCACCGACACCGACTTCGAGCGCCTTGCCGACACCATCGAGGCCGAACTCGGTCGGCTCGACGGCATCCTGCACAGCGCCGTCATGTTCGAAGGTTTGAAGCGACTCACCGACCTGCCGCTGGAGCATTGGCTCCAGGTGCTGCGCGTGAACCTTGCCGCACCCGCGAGCCTAAATCGGGCCTGCGAGCCTTTGCTGGCGGCGGCGCCCGACGCGGCTGTGATCGTTACCGGCGAAACCCACGGCCTTGCGCCGTCCGCTTTCTGGGGTGCATTCGCGGTCGCCAAGGCCGGCCTCGCCACGCTGGTCAAGGTGCAATCGCAGGAATGGGTGCCATACCCCCAACTCAGGATCAACCTGCTGGTCCCGGGGCCGGTGCGTTCCCCGCAGCGGGCGCGCAGTCACCCGGCAGAAGCGCCGGAAGCCCTCCCCGCGGCCGCCAGCCTGATGCCCTGGTACCTTTACTTCATGGGTCCTGCGAGCCGCGGTCGCAGCGGCGAGATCATCGGCTGCGCGCCGGCAGCAGCGCCCTGAGCACATCCGGCAACGGCGCCGAGCGCCGCGCGGCAAGATCCATCCAGACCATCCTCGTCGCGCCGGTCGCCGCCGGATTCGGCTCGCCCACCCGCATCTCGTACCGGAGCAGGAAGCTGCTCCGCCCCGCTTCGCCCCCCGTCAATTCGATCTCGAGCGTCGCCGGATACACGACCGATGAGAAATAATCGCAGCTCGCGGTCACGACCACCGGCGCGTGATCGCGCGGCAATTGGCCAGCCAGCGAGCGCACCCACGCCACGCGCGCCTCCTGCATGTAGCGGAAATAGGCCAGATGGCTCGCGTGGCCGAGTGTGTCCATGTCGCTGAAGGGCACGCGCAGGGATTCCGTCCACAGGTGCAGCATCGCCATCCCCCCTCTAGCCGGTGCGCTTCCCGGAGACCAGATAGGCGGCCAGGGCGGGCAGCAGCAATACCGCTCCGAGCATGTTCACCAGGAACATGAAGGCGAGCAGGATACCCATATCGGCCTGGAACTTGAGATCCGAGAACGCCCACGTGCCCACGCCCACGCTCATGGTCACGGCGGTGAATACGGCGGCCGTCCCGCGCTGGCGCAACGCATCGCAGAACGCCTCGCGCATCGAGGCACCCTGCTCGTGCAGGGCGTGCTGGAAACGATCGTAGAGATAGATGCCGTAGTCGACGCCAACGCCGACGCCGAGCGCGATCACGGGCAGTGTTGCCACCTTCACCCCGATGTCGAGGCTCGCCATCAGGGCATTGCACAGCAGCGAGACGAGCGCGAGCGGCAGGATGATGCAAAGCGTCGCCGCCAGCGATCGGAACGTGAGCCAGCAGAGCAGGATCACTGCGCCGAAGATCGACACCAGCATCGTCTTCTCGGACGCCGCCACCGCCTCGTTGGTCGCCGCCATCACGCCCACGTTGCCGCTCGCGAGCAGGAAGCGGATGTGCTCACCATCGTAGCGCGCCGCATAGTCCTTCACCGCCCGGACGATACGCTCGATCGTGTCGGCGTGATGATCCCGGGTGAAGATCATGATCTGCATCGCGCTGCAATCGGGGTCGAGCAGGCCGGTGCCGGTGTCGACCGGTGTCACCGCCTGGGCGAGCACCTGCGGCACGCGGGAGAGCGATCGCCACTTGAGGTGGCCCTCGTTGTACCCGGCATTGATGATCTTGGCGAGCCCCGGCAGCGCGAGCACCGACTGTACACCGTCCACCTGGCGCAGATAGAACTCGAGGCGGTCGATGTCATCCATCAGCGCGAAGTCGGTGCAGCCGCCCTCCACGCCACGGGTCTGCGCGATCACCGAGAGCACGTCGACGCCGATGCTGAACCTGTCGGTAATCGCCCGCAGGTCGTGGTTGTAGCGCGCGTCCTGCTTGAGCTCCGGAAGTCCCCTGCCGACATCGCCGATGCGCAGCTCGCGCGCCTTCCAGGCCCCGGTCACGGCGAGCAGCGCCGCAACTCCCAGCACCGCCAGCGCCGGGCCGCGCCGAACGATGCCGGCGAGCGCCCACCACAGACGCTCACTCCACGCACCGCGCGTGGGTGCCCGCCGCAATGCGGCCGGTTCGAGCTCGACATGGGACAGCATCACCGGCAGCAGGATCTTGTTGGTCACGATCATGAGCAGCACGCCCAGGCTCGCCGCGACGGCGAACTCGCGCACGATCTCGATGGCGACGTGCAGCATCACGATGAACCCGAGCGCGTTGGTCAGGAGCGCCACCGCACCCGGGATGAACAACTTGAGGAAGGCATTGCGCGCCGCCGTCTGCGCATCCCGCCCGCGCACCACCTCGAGCTTCCAGGCGTTGGTCATCTGCACGGCATGTGAGACACCGATCGCGAAGATGAGGAAGGGCACCAGGATGGACAGCGGGTCGATACCGTAGCCCAGCAGCGGCAGCAAGCCGAGCAGCCAGACCACCGGCACCATGGCGCAGACGAGTCCGAGCGCGGTGAGCCGCAACGAGTCGGAATAGAAATAGAACAGCAGCGCGGTGACGAGGAAGGCGATGCCGAAGAATGCCATCACGCCGCGCGCCCCGTCCGCGATGTCCCCCACCGCCTTCACGAAGCCGATGACGTGCACGTCGAGATCCGGCGCCGCGTATTTTGCCCGCAGCGCCTCCAGCTGTTTCGCCACGGCCTGGTAGTCGAGCCTGGCACCGCTGCCCGGATCGACCTCCAGCAATTCCGCGCGCACCAGCGCGCCGCGGAAGTCGTTGGCGACCAGGCGGCCGACGTTGCCCGATTTCACCACGTTGGCGCGCACCGTTTCGAGCTCCTGCGGCGTGCCGGCGAATCCCGCCGGCATCACGTTGCCGCCGGCGAACCCCTCTTCCACCACTTCGATGAAGCGCACGTTGGGCGTGAAGAGCGAAGTCACAGTGGGCCGGTCGACCCCGGGGATGAAGAACACGTCGTCGGTCACCCGGCGCAACGTGTCGAAGAACGCGGCGGTGAAGATGTCGCCCTGCCGCGGAACGAGCGCCACCACGACCCGGTTCGCGCCGCCGAAGCTTTGGCGGTACTCGGTAAACACCTTCATGTAGGGGTGCGCGAGCGGGATCATCTTGTTGAACCCGGCATCCACCTTGAGCTGGGTCGCCGAGTAGCAGAGCGCCGCGGTGAGCAGCGCAAAGGCGACGAGGAGCAGACGGCGCACCCCGAAGATGGCAGTGGCAATGCGCTCGGTGAGCCGGCGGTGACGGGTCGAAGCGCTCTTGCGCACGCTGCTCGTTCTCGGCCGGGACTTCAGGGCACGCCGCGTACCGACCGCGTGATCCCGCCTTCACCGAAGAGCAGCAGATCGGCTCCGTTGCCAGGCAGGACCGCCGCTATGGGTTTGCGATCGGCAGTGCGCAGCGGGGCGAAACCGGCGCCGTCGACCCGCCCCGCCAGGACGACGCCATCGCTGCCGGCGAGCAGCACTTCCCCCTGCGCGGTGACGATGCCGCCTTGCAGCGACGCGGCGGTACCCGATGCCACCGCCTGCCACGCCGCACCATCGGGCGAGCCCACGAAAATCTTGCCGCGCAGGCCGAAGACGAGAGGTCTGCCACCGGGCAGGATCAGCGCACCGAAGAGCGACCCGTGGTACGGGGCCTCGAGCTTCGTCCAGCTCGCGCCCTGGTCGTCCGACCGCAAAAGGGTGCCCGCTTCGCCGACGACGAAGAGACGCCCGTTGGACGTCCCGGCGATGGCATTCAGGTGACGGTCGCCCTCGTCGAGCCGAACGCGGCTCCAGGTGCGGCCGCCGTCGGAGGTCGCGAGCGCGAGGCCATAGGCGCCCACGGCCAGTCCATGGTCGGGGTCGCCGAACCAGACATCGAGCAGCGGTGCGTTTTCGTCCGGGGCAGCGTACACCTGCGCCCACGTCTCACCCCCGTCGCGGCTTAGCAGAATGGTCGCGTCGTGCCCGACCGCCCAGCCTTGCCGGTCGCCGGCAAAGTACACAGCGGTGAGCGTCGCCTCGGTGGGCGAGGTGCCGTGGCGCCAGCTTCGCCCGTCGTCGTCCGAGATCAGGATACTGCCGCGCTCGCCCACGGCGACGATCCGCCCCCCGGCCTGCGCGGCGTCGAGCAGCAGGAGTCGATCGACCCGTGGGGTATCGGAACCTCCAGCGGGAAACCACAGCGGCCCGCCGCCAGCAGAAAAGGACAGCAGGATCAGGAAGAGGAAGGCCGCGCGCCGCAATCGGACCTCGACCGGTGAGCGCGACCGGGAGACGACCAGCCCTCCGTCAGCGGGTACCGATCCCGCGCAGGCCGGCAGGCGTGAAGTCCGAGGCTTCACGCTTGATGGTCTGGTACACCTTGGGCTCCTCGTTGCGCAGGCCCATCGCGAGGTAGCGGCCCGACTGCAGGTCGTGGTGGACCTCGATCATGTTGTACCACATGGGCCGGTCGCAGAACTGGATGTTGTGGGATTCCGCCACGCGCCAGAGCTCGTCGCGATTGTCGTACTTGTCGGTCACGAGGATGGCCCAGCTATCCTCGTCGATGTAGAAGCGGCGCTTCTTGTAGAGGTGCGTCTGACCGGGTTTGAGCGTCGCCTCCACCACCCACACGCGATGCAATTCGTAGCGCGGATGATCCGGGTTGAGGTGGCCCGGCCGCAGCACGTCCGAATACTTGAGCTCGTTGCCGACGACCTTGTACGAGTTGTACGGCACGTAGAGCTCCTGCTTGCCGAGGAGGTGCCAGTCGTAGCGGTCGGTGGCCCCGGTGAACATGAAGAAGTCGTCGTTGGTGCGCAATCCATCAGCCGCCGTCCCCGGATTGTCGTAGGCGACCTGCGGCGCGAGGCGTACCCGGCGCTGTCCCGGGTTGTAGGTCCAGGCCTCTCGCGGCTCCTTCACCTGGTCGACCGGCTCGTGGATGAGCAGGATCTGGCCGGCGAGCCGGGCGGGCGCTGTCACGGTCTGCAGGAAGTTCGCGAGGCTGTTCTCGGTGCGGCGGTCGACCGGCTTGACGAGGTTGCCGTAGTCGAAGTCGTACTCGTACTCGAAGCGCACCGGCGTGTACGCCCCATCGCGCGTGACGGGCATCTGGCTCCAGTTCATGGCGTAGGTGTCGCCGCGATAACGCAGGAGATGGTTCCAGATCGCCTCGTGGCCGCTCTTCGGAATCGGAAACGGCACCCCGCCCTTGGTCCCGGTAACGCCGTTGCCGCCGTCCACCAGCTTCGCGCGCGTTGCGTTCGCCGCCGTCTCCTCGTAGTGACCCTTGGGGAATGCGGCCGTGCGACGCGTCGGGTAGACCTGCATCTTCCACGTCGGGTACTTCCTGAGCAGCGCCATCTGGCCGGGCGACAGATGCGCCTGATGCTTCTCCATATTGGAAGCATCGATGGTGAAGAGCGGCTTGTCCTGAGGAAACGGGTTGGGGTAGTGATCTCCCGGCTTGTGCCCCGGGGGGCACTCGATCAATCCACCGTCCCAGGGCGGGATGGTGCCGGCCGCGTTGCCCGCCTTCTCCGCGCCCATCGGCGTGAGCGACTTGCCAAGTGCGTCTGGCGCTGTGTCGGCGCGGGCGATGCCTGCCGCCACTGGAAAGAGGACGAGCGCGCCCGCAATCACGCTCGATATCAGACAACGCCGCACGATCGAGTCTCCTTGCCAATGAATCCGAGTAACCGGCACTGCGAACTCAGAACGAATAGCTCACGCTGACCGCAATGAAGTCGCGGTCCCTGAGTGGATTGGTGCTGCTCGCGTAATAGCGGCTCTGCCCGGGAGGGAAGGGATTCTGAGCGTTGCCGGATCCCGTGTCGATGCCCGCGATGAGGTGGCCCCCGAAATACGACGTGTAGGCGATATCCGCCTGCCAGTTCTGGCGGTAATTGAAGCCGACCCCGATGGTCAGCGACATCGCGCCGTCGTTGAAGGTCGGACCGACACCGTTCACGTCCTGACCGAACGCCACGCGCGGGGAGACGGTGGCGGCCCCCAGTGCATTCGGATAGTCGAGCCGCGAGAGGAGCCGATAGCCCCAGGAGAAACGCGTCGCATACCCAGTGGTCTGAACCGATCCGAACGAGGTCGTCGTGTTCGATCCCGGTGCCGGCAGGAATACACCGGGTCCGTTGAAGTAAACGCCGCTCGGCAAGTCGAGATACGTGAATCCAACCTCGCCCACCAACGTGAGCTGATCCGCGCCGAAGCTGGGACCGAAGGCCTTCGTGGCCGTCATCTGCAACTGCTGCTGTTCGACCCGATCGTAACCGCGGATGATCGCGCCGGTCGGCACCAACGCTGCGATTGGTACCCGGTTGTTGCCCACCGTGGCCAGCCCGGTCCCGGTAATACTGTTCGGCGCTCCGACCGTCGCCAGCAGCACCTCGGGTCCTGCGAGCGCCAGCGGCTGATTCGGGCGATAGGAATATTCCCCCTGGAGCGCCACGCCCCAAGGTCCCGGGGTGCTGAAGCTCAGGCCGAACAGGTTGATGTTCTCCGGAAACTCCGGGAAATAGCGTGCGGTCCCGGGGGCGTTGATGGCGCTCGGGCTCCCGCGCACGCCGGATACCACCGGAATGCGGCTGTGGTAGTTCAAGCCGTAGAAACCGAGCTCGGTGTTGTTCCAGCTCGGAATGAAAACACGCGCGGCGAAGCCGAACTGGCCGCTGTTTCGGGCGTTCACTTGCCCGGAGATGGGGGCGTACAACTGAGCGATCCCGGCGGTCGCGCCCGCCAGCGGGACGATCGGCTGATTGAAATCGCGCCGCCGACCGAAGCCTGTAAACACGAACTCGCCGTCGGGCGAGGCGTAGTCGTTCGAGCTGAAGTAGGTACCGGCCGGGTCGATGCGCGTCGCGCTCCACTCGAACTGGTAATAGCCCTCGAGCGTGAAATTTGGCACCACGTCCTGCGACATCCAGAAGGTGTTGAGCGGCAGCAGTGCATTGCGCAGCTCGCTGCCCGGACTGCGCAGGCGCCTCAAATCGATCGGATTGATCGTGTTGATGCCGTTCGCGATGAAGGTGCTCTCGCCCCAGTTCAACACCTGCCGTCCGAAGCGGGCGCTCAGCATGCGGCCGTCGCCGGTCGGATCCCAGCGGCCGCCCGCAAAAAGATCGAGGAGACGGAAATCGCTGCCGTCGAGCGCCTTGGCGGTGTCGCCGAGCTTGTCGTTGCTCTCGATGCGCTGGTCGTAGAGGTAATCGAAGCGCGCGAAGAAATCGAGATTCCGGTACTTCATCTCGACTTCGCCCGTGTAGTAGACCGGCAGCGCGAAAAGGCTGCCCTTCGGCCAGTTCAGATCACCGTTGTCGTCGTTGACCGAGCGCGACGTGCCGCCGTTGGCAATGCCGATCAACGCCGGATCGCGCCCCTCGGTGCGCATGGCCGCACCCACCGAGACGGTGTTGTCGAAGCTCGCGGCAAAATCGGGATCGTTAGTTTGAAACTGAAACGCACGACTGGGCTCTGCAAACGCGAGAAGCAGCGCGGTGCCCAGGCACAACACATCGCTGCGCGCATATCGCGTCCATCGACGACCAGGTCGCTGCATGCTCGGACCTCCCCTTCTTGTCGGTCTGCGGCGCTCCCGCCGCGAGGAAGCAGGCAGCTTCCACGAACGATGGGACCCCCCCTGCGGTCGATTGCGGATCACAAGCTTCTGGAAAAGTAAGCGTGCAGCAGGGTCGTCGGGGCAGAGCAAAAATCGTACAGCGGGGCTACCGCGCCCCTTGCACCGCCTCGGCGAACTCGGCGCTGCTCACGATCTGGTTCGCGATGTCGTCGGTCGCCTTCTTGTACGCTCTCTGGAACGCACTCGGATCGTTGAGTCCGCCGTCGTACTGCGCCTTGGCCTTGTACGTGCCAATTGAGTCCGCTGCATCGCCGATGTACATCGACGCCCGGATGTTCACGTAATAGCTGCGCATGATCGGGTTGTAGTAGCTGTCACCGGTCAGGCTGAGGGTAGCCTGGGCGTCCTTGTCCTCCTGGTATGGCATGACCTGCGAGTAGACGCGGCCAAAGGAGGAGATGGCTGCCTGCTCGATCATGGCGCGCTCGTTGAAGACCTGTTCATCGATGCCGTACGAGGAAACGGTGCGCGTCGTGAACACCTTCGGATCGACGAACACCGCGAGCGTGCCGGGCACCGGCAGCTTCACCTTGGCGCGCGCATCGGGCGCAGCGCGCTCGTAACCGGCGGCAGCGCGCGCCCCCGGCTTGCTGGCGCTCACGGTGCCGGCTTCCTTGCCGCCCCACGGCCACAGGCCGCAGCCAGAAAGCGAAAGCGCGACGCATGCCGCAACGAGACGCAACGCGCTGCGCGATGAAACACTCATGAAACCTCCTCTGTTCTATGTTTTGCGTGCAGTCGTCTGGCCACCCCGCCCGGCTCCTGATCCGATTCGCACGACGTGATGTCGCGGTGGCGGCTGCGACGCAGCGCGATACTATACCAGCGGCTCGCTCACGCTCGGTAACGCGGCGCAAGCTGCGGCAAAACCTACCCACCCATTTCCTTCACCGCATTCTCGATGCGCTCGACCGTGATCACTTCGATGCCCGCGATCGGTTGCCTGGGGCGATTCGCCTTCGGCACGAGCGCCCGCGTGAAACCGAGCTTGGCCGCTTCCCGCAGTCGCTCCTGACCGCGCTGCACGGGGCGGATCTCGCCGGCGAGCCCGACTTCGCCGAACGCCACCAGCCGCTCGGGCAGTGGCCGGCCACGCAGGCTCGACACGATGGCGAGCAATACGGCCAGATCGGCCGCCGGTTCATTGATGCGCACGCCACCCACCGCGTTCACGAACACGTCCTGATCGAAGCAGGCGATGCCCCCGTGCCGATGCAGCACTGCGAGCAGCATGGCAAGTCGATTCGTGTCGAGGCCCACCGTGAGGCGCCGTGGATTCGGGCTGTGTGCATCGTCCACCAGCGCCTGGATCTCGACGAGCAGCGGCCGCGTGCCCTCCTGCGTCACGAGCACACACGATCCGGGCACTTCGTGTCCGTGCTGGGAAAGAAAGAGCGCGGAGGGATTGCTCACGCCCTTCAGTCCGCGCTCTGTCATCGCGAACACACCGAGCTCGTTGACGGCGCCGAAGCGGTTCTTGAACGCGCGCACGAGCCGGAAGCTGGAATGCGTGTCGCCTTCGAAATAGAGCACCGTGTCGACGATGTGCTCGAGCACGCGCGGACCTGCGAGGGTGCCCTCCTTGGTGACGTGACCGACCAGCACCATCGAGGCGCCGCTCGCCTTCGCGATCCGGGTGAGCTGCGCCGCGCACTCGCGCACCTGCGCCACGCTGCCCGGCGCCGACTGCAACGCTTCCGAGTACACGGTCTGGATCGAATCGATCACCGCCACCTCCGGCCTGCGCTCCGCCAGCACCGCCTGGATGCGCTCGAGATTGATCTCCGCGAGGCAATCGAGCCGTTGCGTTGCCAACGCCAGGCGCCTGGCGCGCAAGGCAATCTGTTGCGCCGACTCCTCTCCGCTCACGTACAGCACGGGGTGCGTCCCCGCCAGTTGGGCGAGCGCCTGCAGCAGCAGCGTGGATTTCCCGATGCCGGGATCTCCCCCCAGGAGGACCACCCCGCCCTGCACCAGCCCGCCGCCCAGGACGCGGTCGAGCTCGGCGATGCCGGTGGGCAGGCGCGGCTCGTCGCGCGTCTCGACCTGAGCGAGGGAGAGCACGCCGGTCGCCGCCGATGCGACGGGCGCAAAGCGCGTCGCGGGCCTTTCCGCCACGGTCTCGACCAGGGTGTTCCAGCCTTGACAGTGCGGGCACTGGCCCTGCCACTTCGAGGTCTGCCCACCGCACTCGGTGCAGACGAAAACCGCCTTCACCCTAGTCATGGATCTCGTCGATGGGCACCCGTTGCGCGAGCGCGCACAGGAGCTCGTACCCGACGGTGCCTGCGGCAGCCGCGACTTCCTCCACCGGCAGCCCGTCCCCCCAGAGGACCACCGGCGCGCCGACCCCCGCGGTGGGCAGGTCGGTCAGATCCGCGAACAGAGCATCCATGCACACGCGGCCGAGCGTGCGTGTGCGCTGCCCGTCGATCAGGATCGGCGTGCCAGCCGGGGCGTGGCGCGGATAGCCGTCGGCATAGCCGCACGCGACGATCCCGACCCGCATCGGCTTGCGCACAGTGAACGTCCCGCCGTAGCCGACGCGCTCGCCCGGCCGCAGATCCTGCGTGGCGATCACCCGGCTCTCGAGGGTCATAGCGGGCTGCAATCCGAGGGCCTGCGCCGTTTCATCGACGAACGGGCTCGACCCGTACAGCATGATGCCGGGGCGCACCCACCCCGATCGCGTCTCCGGGTGGCGGATGAGCGCGGCCGAGTTCGCGAGCGACCAGGGCAGGCGCCTGCTCCCTGGAATCGCTCGCAGCCTTTCGAGCTGCCAGGCCACGCCGAGCTCGTCGTCCGCGTTCGCGAAATGCGTCATCAGCACCACGTCCGACACTGCGGCGCAGGCATCGAGTCGGGCGTGCACGCGGGCCACACGCTCCGGCGCGAAGCCGAGCCGGTTCATGCCCGAGTTGACCTTGAGGAAGACACGCAGCCGGTGCTCGGTCCTGGCCGCTTCGAGCATCGCGATCTGATGCTCGTGATGGACGACCAGGGAAAAGCCATGCTCGACGGCGATCGGCAGTTCACCAGCCTCGAAGAGACCCTCGATCAGCACGATCTCGCGCCGGCAGCCCGCCTCCCGCAATCGCACCGCGCCCTCGATCTCGAGCACGGCGAACGCATCCGCCTGCGCGAAAGCCGCCACCGAGCGCAGCAGCCCGTGGCCGTAGGCGTTCGCCTTCACCACCGCCATCAGCCGGCAGCCCGGTGCCAGGCGCCAGGCGACGCCGAGGTTATGCGCCAGCGCGGACGTGCGAATACGTGCACGCAGTGGTCGGCTCATCGGGCGGGCGCCGCGGCAGCGTGTGCCGGTCGAGGAAGGGGCAAGTGCATCGGATGCGTGCTGCGGGCGGGCAATGATCGAAGTCGCTGCCGGCGGCGGGAGAATGTACGCGCGGGAGGTTCGCAGGGGGTGTCGCGGCGGGCGCTATTCAAACACAATTCAAGGCCGTGGCATAGGCGCGCCCGGCCCGGTCGGAACACGACCCGCGTCGCCCCGCGATTCTCGCGCGCAATCCTTTCATGGTATAAACCGGCCACCTCAACAGGGCGCGCTGGGCTGCGAACTCGGGGCCCAAGACTCCGATGAATCGCGGCTTCTACACCATTCTCGCAGCGCAGTTTTTCTCGGCCCTCGCCGACAACGCGCTGCTCTTTGCCGCGATCGCCCTGCTCAAGACCGTGAACGCGCCGGCCTGGCAGACGCCGGTGCTGCAGCAGTTCTTCGTCTTCGCCTACATCGTGCTGGCGCCCTTCGTTGGCCCCTTCGCCGACGCGCTGCCCAAGGGGCGCGTCATGTTCGTGAGCAATGCGGTCAAGATCGTCGGCTGCGCGGCGATGCTGCTCGGACTGCACCCCCTGCTCGCTTATGGCTTCGTCGGCATCGGTGCGTCGATGTACTCGCCGGCGAAGTACGGCATCCTGACCGAATACCTGCCGCCCCAGAAGCTCGTGTGGGCGAATGGGTGGATGGAGGGTCTTACCGTCGCGGCCATCATACTGGGCGCGATCGTCGGCGGCGTGCTGATCGGGGACAGGATCGAAAGCGGCGTCGTGGAACGTCTAGTCGGGCTGAAATTCAACGCCGGCATCGACTCCGCGCCCGAATTCGCCATCGTCATCATCCTCGTGATCTACGTGGCGGCCGCGATCTTCAATCTCTTCATCCCCCTGGTCCCGATCGACCACAAGCTTCCCAAGCGCAATCCCTGGTTTCTTCTGCGCGACTTCACGCACTGCTTCTGGCTGCTGTGGAAGGACCCGTTGGGACAGGTGTCGCTCGCGGTCACGACGCTCTTCTGGGGCGCGGGTGCGACGCTGCGGCTCATCATCCTGACGTGGGCGGGCACCGCGCTCAAGTTCGACCTCGAGCATGCGACCCAACTGACGGCAGTGGTCGCGGTCGGGATTGCCATCGGCTCCGCGGTTGCCGCGAAGGCGGTGCCGCTGCATCGCGCGGTACGCGTGCTGCCGATGGGGATTGCGATGGGCGTCACCGTGATCGCCATGGTGTTCATCACGGACTGGCGCTTGGCCGTGCCGCTGCTCATCCTGATCGGCGCGATGGCGGGCTACTTCGTCGTACCCATGAACGCGCTGCTGCAGCACCGCGGCCACCTGCTCATGGGCGCGGGCCACTCCATCGCCGTGCAGAATTTCAACGAGAACCTGAGCATCCTGGCGATGCTCGGCGTCTACGCACTGATGATCAAGGCCGATCTCGGCGTGAACGCGATCGTCGTCATCTTCGGCTTGTTCGTCGCGCTCACCATGGCGTGGCTCACGCGCAAGCACGGGCACGACCAGGACGCCGAGCACAAGCTCTGACGGGGTCCGTCATCTGGGCTCCGGCGCGGGACGGATCGGCGGCGCCATGAGCGGCGGCGACGGGCTCACGGGGGGCGGAGTCGCTATGGGGGGCTCGGGCAGCGGCCACGGATTAACAGGTCGCAGCGGCGGCCGGTATCCCCAGGTCGGGTAGTAGACGGGAACGTCGTCCGCGACGACGGCGGCTGGTGTGGCCTGGCTCGCCGTGCGCTCGCGTGCCGCGCGTTCCTCCTCTGCTTTGGCGCGCTCCGCCTCTTGTCGCCGACGCTCGACGTCGAAAGCTTCGAGCTGGCGCTTTTCCTCTTCCAGCTGCCGCCGCGCCGCGTCGACCTCGGAGGCGGACGGCTTGTCCGGCACCTCCAGCTTTTTGACCTTGCCGCTGCCCTTCGGCGGCGAGGACGAGTAGGTCACGTTGCCCTTCTCGTCGACGTGCTTGTAGATCGCGTCGGCCTGCGCGGCACCCGACGCGATCATCAAGGCCACTGCGACCAGGGGGATGCCGAGCATTCGGTTCCGGTTCATGGATGTGATTCTGCAACAGCGAGCGGCTTGGGAAAAGGACGACAGTGACGTGGGTCGGCTATCGCCGCAGACGCAAGTAGATCTCCGGCAGCCTCGCCGGCAGACGGTCGATCCGGTCCAGCACGAGGTAGTGACCCTTGCCGAAGATCTGCGGGAGATACTCCTGCCCCAGCGCATCGACCGTCACGCAGAACGGATGCACGCCCGCGGCCACCGCCTCCTTGACCGCCATCCGGGTGTCCTCGTGCAGATAGCGGCGGTCGCCGCCGTCGTCGTAGTCTTCCGGGCGCCCATCGGACAGGATGAGGAGCAGCCGGCGCCGGCTCTCGACCGCCTCGAACCGCGTCACCGCATGGCGTATGGCCGCGCCCATGCGCGTGGCGAGGCGCCCCGAGAGCCCGCCCACGATTTCGCGCACTGTTGCCGACAACGCCTGGTCGAACTCCTTGATCGGGTACCACGTGACGTTCTCGCGATACTTCGAGCAGAAACCGCCGATGCTGTAGCCGTCACCGACCACCTCCAGGCTCTCCGCAAAGAGCAGGATGCCGGCGCGCACCCGGTCGACGAGCCGACCGCCACCGCGCGGCACGAGCTGCATGATCGAAGTCGACAGATCCGCGAGCAGGATCACCGACACGTCGCGCTGCGCGGGTACCCGCCGCCGGTAGACGGCGCTTTCCGGAGCCCGCCCGCCGTGACGCTCCACGACGAAATCGACCGCGGCGTCGAGGTCGATGTCCTCGCCCTCGAGCTGCCTGCGCCGCGGCGCGAGACGCGTCGGCTTCTGCGCCTGCATCGCGCGCTTCAACTGCTGCAGCGTGCGCCGGTGACGGGCCGCGATGCGCCCGGCTTCGGCGGCGTTGCGCTCGGTGAGTTCCCGCTCCTGCACCCACGCCCAGTCGCGCTTGTAGCGTCCCTCGCGATAGTCCCATTCCGGATACGGGCGACCGCGCGGATTCGATGGTGCCGGCGGCGCGCGCATCACTCCGCGACGGCGCCGGGCGTCGACCGTTCGCGCTCCGACGGCGCCCGCCTCCGCCGACGCGGGGTCGTGCCGCAAGTTCGGCTGTGCACCCGCCCCGCTGCCCTGCGGATCGGCGGGTTGCGGTTCGGACGGTGGGGCGGTGTCGCCCGCCCCGCGAGCCCCGTCCTGCGCCTTGCGCCGCGGCAGCACGCGTGAAAGATTCGGGCCGCGAGCAGGCAGATACGCTTCCGCGAACTCGTCCTCGGGGACTCGCGGCAGCATGCCATGCGTATGCAGCCAGCGCGCGCAGTCGAAGGCATCGGCGACCGTCGCCGCAGGATCGAGCAACGGTGCCAGACGCTGCGCGGCCTGCGGCGAGAGGCCGTGATCACTGTGGCCGCGCGCCAGCCGCAGGCTTTGCCGCGCGAGTGTCCGGTAGGCCACGGCTGCGGTCCAGGAGGTCGACGCGGTGCGCGGCGCGAGCCGCTCGAGTCGTGCGAGATAGTTGGGCACCGCGGCACCCAGGCGGGCATCGACCCGCAGGTCCTCGCACAGATCGAAGCACAGCAGAAACCGCGCAAGGTCGTCTTGCCAGGGTGCGAGCAGACACTGCAGCAGCCCTTCGAGCGGGGTGTTCGGATCGACGCTGGCGCCGGCGAGCAGCCGCCGCAGCGCGTCCAGGTCGAAGGTGCCGTAGCGCAGATGGCCCGCCGCGTGCAGCGAACCGAGCACCGCTTCCTCGCGACTCGGCAGCATCAGCGGCAGGTACACGGCACGGGCGTCCGCTTCGACGAAGGGCCGACCCCGCTCCGGCGACCAGCCGCTCGGCTCGAGCGTGATCTCGGTGTCGAGCCACGCGTGCGACAGCATCGCGATGAGCCGCTCGCGGTCGCGCACACGAAAACCGGAGTGACTGTCGAGCAGCTGCCCCAGGCTTTCTTCCGACTCGAGACGAAAATACGTCTCGCCGCGCATGCGGTCGCTCTGCAGCACATCGCACCCACGCAGCGCCCACGGCAGGATAGCGGCAAGGCCGAACAGATTGCGCACCCGCATGGCACCCTGCAGGTAGGTCGCGAGCATGAGATTGCGCCGCTCGAAGAGCTCCTCGGCCGTGGTCGCGAGCGCGTCGAGACCGGTGATCCCCTGCCGCGCGGTGAGATCTCGAATCGGCGTTGCGAAGTAGGCAGTACCGCTCGCCAGGTGACGTCGGCACCAGATGAGGCCGATCTCTGCCCACCGCCCCTGTCCGGCATGACCGAGCAATCCGAACGCCGCCGGCAGCTGCGCCATGAAGCCCTGGAGCGTCTGCGCCGACCCGCGCCAGCGGGCGAAGCGGCGCGCCTGCGCGGTCCAGGGCAGCACCTCCTCCGACGCGAGAGTGGCTGCGACGCTGCCGCGGATGAACGCCCGTCCGCCTTCGGGGTCGTGCACCACCAGTTCCCCGCACGCTTCGAGCCATTCGAGCAATACCGTCGCGCCGTGGCGAGCGATCACCGGTGATGCCGCCAGCGCCTCGGCGCAAGCTTCTTCGGAACGCGTGGCGATGCGCGCCAAAGCATCGTCGATCGCGGATCGCCGCGTGCCCGCCACGGCCTCAGCGTCCCGCCCGCGCGCGCCGCAGCCAGTGCACGAGGCCGATCGCGCAGCCGAGCACCGCGAGGGCGATGAGCGCCCCCTTCTCGTATTCGCGCACGGTGCCGAGCAAGCGCTCCGCACCCTGCCCGAAGGCGTAGCCGATCACGCTGAAAAGCGTCGCCCACACCGCGGCCCCGAGCGTATTCAACACGACGAAGCGCGGCACCGGTACGCGACTCATGCCGATGGCAAGCGGGCCCGCGGTGCGCAACCCGTACATGAAACGGACGCCAAAGATGATCGGCGTCTCGTGCCGCTCCAGCAATCGGGAGGCCCTGGCGGCCGGTTCCTGCAACCCGGGAAAGCGCGCGAGCAGTTGTGCCCCACGCCAGCGGCCGAGCGCGAACAGACACTGGTCGCCGACGAGTCCGCCCGCGAACGCCACGACGATCACGAGCGGCAACTCGAGGTAGCGCTGGTGCGCGGCGAAGCCCGCCATCAGCATCACCGTCTCGCCTTCGAGCAGCGTCCCGACGAAGACGGCGAGATAGCCGAAACGCTGCAGCAGTTGCGCGAGCTCGGCATCCATGCGACGCGGGCGCGCAGCGATCCAGTCAGCCCGCGGCCGGCGGCGGGAAGTAGGCGGTGACGATCTCGTCGAGCGCCTCGACCAGTTCCAAGTCGTCGGTGATCGGCCTGATCATCGCGGCGCGGCAGGCGGCGAGGGGATCGAGTCCGGCACTGATGAGTCCCGCCGCGTGGACGAGCGCTCGCGTCGAGGTGGCTTCGTCGAGCCCGTGGTCCTTCAGCATGCGCGCCTTGCGGCCGGCGGCCACGAGCCGGGCCGCGACCTCCGGCCCTATGCCGGGCACCTCGGTCGCGACGATGCGCCGCTCGATCTCCTCCTCCGGAAACGCGAAGTCGATCGCGACGAAGCGCTGCTTGGTGGAGGGCTTCAGGTCCTTCAGTACCGTCTGGTAACCCGGGTTGTAGGAGATCACGAGCATGAAGTCCTCGTGGGCGTCGATCTCCTGTCCCTTCTTCTCCAGTGTCAAGCGGCGGCGGTGATCGGTGAGCGAATGGATCACCACGGTGCTGTCGGTGCGCGCTTCCACGATCTCGTCGAGGTAGCAGATCGCGCCCGCCTTTACCGCGCGCGTGAGCGGCCCGTCCTGCCACACCGTCTGCGCGCCTTCGAGGAGAAACCGGCCGACCAGGTCGGCGCTCGTCAGATCCTCGTGGCAGGAAACGGTCACGAGCGCTCGCCCGAGCCGCCACGCCATGTGCTCGAGGAAGCGCGTCTTGCCGGTGCCGGTGGGACCCTTGAGCATCACCGGCAGGCGCCGCGCCCAGGCCGCCTCGAAGATCGCGATCTCGTTGCCCTGCGGCTCGTAATAGGGCTCAGGCGCCTCCGCCTCCGGCGCCTGGACGATGTCGTGCTCGATGCCGCGGCGGCGGCCGAGAGTGGGTCGCATGAAGTGGTCCTCGCCTAGCATGTCGCGCGGCACTTGCCGCAGCCTCGTGCTGCGTCACAAGGATCTCCGCACCACTCGCATCTACCTCGGGATCTCGCCTGAGAGGACGCGGCAAATCCTCGAGAAGATCGCCGAATGAGCGTAATCGAAAGGCGCGCAACAAAGTCGGTGCGCAATTGCAAGGTCGCGGCGCAAGGTGTTGATTCTTGGTG
>JBDHRV010000129.1:0-10199 GCA_039807745.1 Burkholderiales bacterium | reverse complement strand
CGCCGATAGAACGCGGTGTCGCGAAGCGCGAAGGCCACGGGTAGAAACGCCGTCACGATCGCCAACTGCCCGGCTTCGACGCCGAGGTTGAACGCCACCAGCGCGAGCAGCAGCGCGCCTTGCGGCAGGCCGAGATCCGCCAGTACGCTCGCGAAGCCGAAGCCGTGCACCAGCCCGAACGCGAACGCCAGGAGCCACCGTTTGCCGCGCACGACGGGAAACAGGTTGTTCAGCGCTGCCAGCACCACCGACAGCGCGATCGCCGATTCGGTCCAGCGCGAAGGCAGGGATACGACACCGAGCGTGGCGAGGCTCAGGGTGATCGAGTGCGCGACGGTGAAGGCGGTGACGATCTTGAACACGTCCCAGAACGCGGGGGCGAACGCCTCGACGGCCTCCCAGCGATCGTCCTGCCGCGTGAGCACTGCCGGCAGCAGGAGCGAGAGCAGGAAGAGGATGTGGTCGAAGCCGATCCAGATATGCCAGACGCCTTCGCGTCCGAACTGCACGAACTGCCGCCACCGCGACGGCGCCGTCAGATCGAACGTCTGACGGCTGCGCTCCGGGCTGAAGATCGCCGTGCGTGTCGTGCCGGCGTGCGCGAGGCGCAGCAGCCCGCGATGCTGCGGATCGACATCGAACAGCAGGCTGTACTCGACGTCGAGATTCGTGACCGGCCCGGGGCAGGTCGCGACGAATCTCAGCACCGCGTAGGCGCCGTCGCTGTGGTCGTCCACCAGGTGTCCGACGACCCGCGCGGGGCATGGCGTGTCATCCGCACGCACGGCGAGTCGGGCGAGCGCGTAGGCCGCGATGTCCGGGTGGCGTGCCTTCAGCTCGCCCCAGGTGATGTCGCCGTCGCCGTTCGCATCGAGGCCGATCGCGTAATCGAGGTCGCGCAGCGCGATATCCCATTGGCCATCGACCTTCGCGGCGTCGACCGTGAGCGCGAGATAACTGTCGCTCGGTTTGTGCGCGAGGGCCGGCACGGCCATCAGCAGGAGCAACAGGGCGAGCAGTCTCACGGCCGTGTCGTGAGTCGCACCGCCAGCCTGCGCAGCCGCGGGTCCTCGTAACCGGAGCGCGCCAGCCAGTCGAGCGCGGGTTGCGCCGCTGCCGGATCGTTCGCCGCGAGCGCGGCCTCGAGCAGAATGCGCGCGTCCCTCGGTTCGCGCTGCAGGGTCCAGTTGTCCTTCGCCAACGTCAGGGCACGCGGGGGATTTCCGAGCAGGTCGAGATGCAGACGCGCTTCCTCCTGCTGGTGCAGCGACTCGCCGCGCAGCGCGGCCGCGTCGAACCGCGCCTGCAGCGTGCGCACGTGCTGGTCCAGGGTCGGCGCGTCCACCGCTTTCTCGGCGAGCGCGAGGCGCAGCAGCAGCGTGTCCGCGCGCGTCCAGCCCTTCAGCAGTTCGATCACCTCTGCGGGGCGGTGGCGATCGAGCAGGAAATCCGCATACGCCGCCAGCAGAAACTGGTCATTGACGCCGAGCGCGAGCGCTTCCCGGAAATGACGCTCGGCGCGATCGTCCTCGCCGACGAGGATCGAGAACTCCGCCAGCCGTGTCAGCATCCAGAGCCTTGCGCCGCTGCGGATCCGCCTCGAGCTCGCGAGGCTGTCGTTCAGCATCGCGTACGCCTGCGCCGCCTTGCCCGTGACGCCGTCGACCGAGGTTCTGCAGCCGGCATAGTCGAGCGCCTGGGCGGTTGCGCGCAGCGCCTCGCAGGCGCTTGCCGCACCAGCGTAGTCGGCCTGCACGAGCAGGATGGCGGCGCGCCACAGGTGCACCTCGGGGTCCGAGGGATCCGACTTCGCGGCGGCGCCGAGCGTGCCGAGCGCACCGCCGAAATCGTGCCGGTACTGCTGCAGCAGCGCCCGCATCACGAGGATGTCATGGGGTGGGTCAGGCGTGCCCCACCACGGGCGCAGCGCGGCCTCCGCATAGCCGACGAACCGTGGATCGCCTTCCGCCAACGCGAGCCGAAAGTAGCGCCGGGCGAGGTCGACCGCAGCCTCGGCGTTGTCGGGCTCGGCAGCGAGCTGCGCACGCAGTTCTCGCAGCTCGCGCGCGACCGGGTCGGTGGACTTCACCGGCAGGCGCTCGAGCACCGTTGCATCGTCCTGCGGCACGTAGGGTGCGGCGGTCGCCGCGGCGACGAGCAGCCATGCGCCGACAGCACACGGCCTTGCGAAAAAATTGGTCCAGGGTCGCTTACGGGTCGCTGGCGCGCTGCCAAATCCGCGGGGTGCCCTGCTAAGATGGCGTGCGGGTTTCACGAGCCCGATTATCGTGTTGGACCGACCTGGAGGAGAACCGCGATGCGTAAACTCTTTGCATTCGTCGTAGCAGGCTTGCTTGCGGTCTCCACGACCGCGGTCTTCGCTGCTTCGCACGCCGGCGCGAAAATGGACGACAAGGACAAGAAAACCGATACGAAGAAGACCGACGGCAAACAAGAGGAAAAGAAGCCGGAGCCGAAGAAGTAACGCGTTCTCCGGGGCACGGGAAGGGCAGGGGGAGTCCCTGCCCTTCTTGCCGTGGCTGTCGCGCGCATCGAGGCGCCGGCAGCATCCGGGCCGCTATTGGGTCACGCCGACCCTGCCGGAGTATGGCGTGGGCAGGAACGGGAAGTTCTTCGCGATCCCGTTCGCCGTCACGTTAGGTCCGCCCGCGCCGGGTGCGCCCTGCAGGAAGTTCACCCCGTCACCCGCCCGGGCGGCAATGTAGTTGTTGCCGCCCACGACGCGGACCGCGATGTCCGTGACATCGTCGTTGGGGCGCCGGCCGTTGGGCCACCCCGCCTTGTCCGCGCTCAGCGCCGCGCCCAGCCGGTTCTGGTGCTCCGGGCGGGTGGGGTCGACGCCGAGATCGAGCCGCAGCAGCTCCGAGCACGGCCTGCCGCAGCGGTCCCCGTGCAGATTCTGGCCCGGGTACTTGAGCAGGATGCTCATGAGGTCGGTGCGGTTCGCGGCCGGCGAGCTGTTCAAGGGAACGATCGGCACCTTGTAGACGAGGAAGAGCGCCGTAGCGATCACGGGATTCTTGTAGAAGGCCTCGAATTTCGCCTCGTCCTCCGGCTCGAACGCGTTCCACTTGTCCTTCTGTGGCGTGTTGATGATGAGCTCGTTCACGAGCGGGTTGCCCATGCGCGCGACCTGCACCAGCGAACCGCGGTCGCCGCCGTAGTTCACGCGTCGCAGGCTGCCCGCGTCGCCACCTTCGAAGCTGCTGCGATGTCCCCAGTCATCGTCGCCGTCGTCCCAGCTCCGCCGCGGGCGCTCCTTGTACCGGCTGGTGCTGGCATAGACGCCGATCAGCGGGTTGGCGGTCGCGCCCAGCGGCTTGGCATCGGCGGTGACGCACTTGATCGGCACCTCGATCGCGATGGTGTGGACGTTGGTGTTGGCGAAGCGGTTGATGCCGAACGGGTTGCTGAGCTTGGCGTCGTCCTCGGCTTGGGTCAGCAGCGGCAGATACCGGCGCAGGTTCAGGGTGTCGAACACGCCGCCGAGGTCGATGTAGAAGGTCTCGGCGCGCTGCCCGGCGAATACTCGCACGCCCTCGGTGCCGTCGCCGCAGCGGCCGGAATAGATCCCCTGCGCCGCGAGACCTTCGTAGTTCGGCATGGTCGCCGAACCGACGTTCGACGGGACCGCGACGAGCGTCCTGCCGCCGAAGAGTTCGGTGCGCCGGTGCCCGCGGATCTCGGTGACGGAGTAGATCTGGCGCCGGGTCAGGCCCTCGGAGCCGGGACCGTCGAGGTTCGTGATACCCCCGAGAGGTGCATCCGGGGGAATCTTGGGGTTGCCGAGGTAGGGCACCGGCGAGGTGAGCCCGCCGCGCCCCCCGATCGGCCGGTTCTCGGTCTTGAAGCGGAACTCGTAGACGACGTCGTCCGCCTTGCCGTCGCGGTCGTTGTCGACGTTGATGCGGTACACCACGTCGTCGCCGAAGTTGAAGTAGTTGGGGCCGTCGGCCGGGTTCTGCCCGGGGACCACGTTCATGATGAACGTGACGCGACGGTGCTCCCTGGCCCGCGCGAGATTGGTGGCGTCGTAGCTCACGAAGGCGTAGACATCGGTGATGTCGGCGGTCGGGTCGGCGGCAACGCCGGGCGCTTCGCGGTGACTCGCGGCGAGACTCGCGCCCGTTGCAGTCAGTCCGACGCATGTCAGGAGCGCGGCAGCCAGTCCGGTGTGTCGATGCATGAGACTCTCCTTGTTCGCGTCATCGGAAGCGCAGGTCCACGGGTGGATACCCGCTCCCGGTTCGTGTTGTCGAAATGGTTGGGGCGGCTCCGGACAGCGGGTTCTCGAGTCCGTTTCCGTGCCACCAGATCGCAATACGCCGCCGCCATGATTTTGGATTTGGGCGGCGCCGACGTGCCGCCGTGGACACTCCACCCGCGCACCCCTACACTCGACGCATGTCCTTCCGCACCCCGGGTCGACCATGACGACGCGCCACTTCGAGACCTACGCGCGCCCGGTCGCGGCCTTCCTGCTGGTGGTCGGCTGCTTTCTCGTGCTGCAGCCGTTCATCACGGCGCTGCTCTTCGCGGTGGTGATCGCCGTGTCGACGTGGCCGCTCTATTTGCGGCTGCGGGCGGCGTTACGGCAACGCTCGACGCTCGCGGCGCTCGCGATGTCGCTGCTCTTCGCGGCGCTCGTGATCACGCCGGTGGTGCTGCTCGCCGCAAGCCTCGGGAAGAACGCACCGGAGTTGGTCGGAACGATCAAGGAGTGGCTCGCCGCAGCACCGTCCGGGCCGCCGGACTGGCTCAAGACGCTCCCGGTGGTGGGCGGCCAGCTGGACGCCTACTGGCATCGCCTGGCGGCAAGCCGCGAAGAAATGGCGACGTTCCTGAAACAGTTCCTCGATCCGGCCCAGCGGCTGCTGCTCGCGGTCGGCAAGGGGCTCGGCCAGGGGCTGCTGCAACTGACCCTCGCCGTTTTCGTGGCGTTTTTTCTCTTTCGCGACGGCGACGCCTTGCGGGAGGCCGCGCGCGGCGCGCTGGAGCGCGTTGCCGGCCCGGTGGGCGACGAGGTGCTGGAAACCATCAATGCCACCATCGTCGGCGTGGTGTACGGCATCCTGGGGACGGCACTCGCCCAGGGGCTGATCGCCACGGTCGGTTTCCTCATCGCGGGCGTGCCGTGGGCGCTGCTGCTCGGCGCGCTCACGTTCCTGCTCTCGCTCATCCCGGTCGGGCCGCCGCTGGTGTGGGGTGCGGCCACCATCTGGCTCGTCAATCAGGACGAGATCGGCTGGGCGGTCTTCATGGCGCTGTGGGGCTTCTTCGTCATCAGCGGCATCGACAACATCGTGAAGCCGCTCCTCATCAGCCGCGGCGCCAAGCTGCCGTTCGCGCTGGTGCTGCTCGGCGTGTTCGGCGGCGTGCTCGCGTTCGGCTTCGTCGGCGTCTTTCTCGGGCCGATCTTCCTCGCCGTGGGCTGGGGCGTGGGCCAGTGGTGGCTCGCCTCGTCCCGCCTTCCGCAGTCGACGGGGTCGCCGGTGCCGATTCGCAGCGCAGTCGAGAAGACGTCCCCGAAGTCAGGGCAGGAGCAGCAATGAGCCCGTGGTCTTGCGGCTCTCCAGATCGCGGTGTGCCTGCTGCGCTTGCGCGAGCGGATACGTGCGGCTTACCTCGATCTTGACCTGACCGGAACGGACCACGTCGAACAGGCTCGTCGCGCTGAGGACGAGGTCTTCACGGCTGGCGGTGTAGGTGAAGAGCGTCGGGCGCGTCAGGAAGAGGGAGCCCTTCTGCGCGAGGATCTGCGAATCGAGCGGCGGCACCGGCCCCGACGCGGCGCCGAAGAGCACCAGCATACCGCGCGGGCTCAGGCAGTCGATGGAGCGCGCGAAAGTGTCCTTGCCCACCGAGTCATAGACTACAGGGACGCCCTTGCCGCCCGTGATCTCCTTCACACGCGCCACGAAATCCTCGCGGGTGTAGACCACCGGAAACTCGCAACCGTGGGCTTTCGCCAGCGCGGCCTTCTCGTCGCTGCCGACCGTTCCGATCACATGCGCGCCGCGGGCCTTCAGCCACTGGCACGCGATCAGCCCGACGCCGCCCGCCGCCGCGTGCCACAGCACGGTGTCGCCTGCCTTCACCGGAAACGTGCGCCGGATCAGATACTCCGCGGTCATGCCCTTCAGCATCATCCCCGCCGCCTGCTGGTCGCCGATGCCGTCGGGCACCTTCACCAGCCGGTCCGCGGGCATCAGCCGCTCGGTCGCATACGCGCCGACCGGTCCGCCCGCGTAGGCGACGCGATCCCCTGGCCGGAGATCGATCACACCGGGCCCTGCCGCCTCGACCACGCCGGCACCTTCCAGCCCGATGCCCGTCGGCAGGGGCAGCGGATAGGCCCCGGTGCGGTGGTAGGTGTCGATGTAGTTGATGCCGATCGCGGTTTGCCGGATGCGGACCTGACCGTCACCGGGCGCGCCGACCTCGAGGTCCTCCAGTTGCAGGACTTCGGGTCCGCCGGGCTGGTGGATGCGAATCGCCTTGGCCATTGGATGTCTCCTTCGCTTGAATTGTGTGCGTCGCCTCGTTCGGCGCGCGTCATGTCCGGCTCGGCGCGACCGCGCCGCCGGCCTGCCATCGCGTGGGAACGTAGCGGGACTCGGCGAGCGGCAGGACCGGTTTGCCTCTCAGATGGCGCAGGCTCACGCGCGCGCTGTCGAGAATGATGATCCACAGGATCGCGACGAAGAGCAAGGTGAGTCCGGCATCGATCCGCTGGTTGAGGATCAACTGTGGCGCCACCGCCGCCTTCGCCGCCGGGAGCGCGCCCGCCGCGAGTTTCTGCGCCATGTCGTTTGCCGCCGCGAGGAAGCCGACCCGGATGTCCGCATCGAAAACTTTTTGCCAGGCAGCGGTCGTGGTGACGACAGCAAGCCACGCGAGTGGCAAGCCGGTCACCCACGCGTAGCGCACGCGGCCCATCTTGATGAGGATGCCGGTCGCAACGGACAGCGCGATGCCCGCGAGCATCTGGTTGGCGATGCCGAAAAGCGGCCAGAGAATGTTCACCCCGCCGAGCGGGTCGATCACGCCGATGTAGAGAAAGTAGCCCCAGCCCGCGACCACGATGGCGCTGGAGAACAGCACCGACGGATACCACGACGTCTGGCCGAGGGGTTTCCACACGTGCTGCAGCAGGTCCTGCACCATGAAGCGCCCGACCCGCGTCCCGGCGTCCAGCGTGGTGAGGATGAACAGCGCCTCGAACATGATCGCGAAGTGATACCAGATCGCGAGCAGCGAATCGCCGAAGGCGCGCGCGAAGATGCTCGCCATGCCGACCGCCAGCGAGGGCGCTCCCCCCGTGCGCGCGAAGAGCGTGGCTTCGCCCATTTCCTGCGCCAGGGTCTGCATCTGTTCCACGGTCACCGGGAACCCCCAGCCGGAGATGGTCTTCACTGCGTCCGCCGCGGCCGCGCCCACCACGCCTGCCGGACTGTTGATGGCGAAGTAAACGCCTGGGTCGAGCACTGTCGCGGCGATGAGCGACATGATGCCGACAAAGGACTCGAGCGCCATGCTGCCGTAGCCGATCATCGGGATGTCGCGCTCGTTCGTGAGCAGCTTCGGTGTCGTGCCCGACGCCACGAGCGCGTGGAAACCGGAGATCGCGCCGCAGGCGATGGTGATGAAGACGAACGGGAAGAGCGTGCCGCCGAAGATGGGGCCGGTACCGTCGATGAACCGGGTGAGCGCCGGCATCTTCACGTCCGGCCGCAGGATCACGATCGCGATCGCCAGCAGGAACACGGTGCCGAGCTTCATGAAGGTCGACAGGTAGTCCCGCGGCGCGAGCAGCAGCCACACCGGCAGGACCGCGGCGGCGAAGCCGTATGCGATCACGCACCACGCGAGCGGCAGCCCGGCCAGGTCGAACCAGCCGCGCAGGGTTTGATTCTCCGCGACCCAGCCTCCGCCCGCCACCGATGCGAGCAGGAGTGCCACACCGATGAGCGAGCCTTCCAGCACGCGCCCGGGCCGAATGCGACGCATGTAGAGGCCGACCAGAATGGCGATCGGAATCGTGGCCGCGACGGTGGAAGTGGCCCACGGGCTGTGCTTCAGCGCGTTCACGACGACCAGGCCGAGGACCGCGATGAGGATGATCATGATCATCGTCGCGCCGACCAGCGCGGCCCAGCCGCCCAGCGGACCGAGCTCGTCGCGCGCCATCTGGCCGAGGCTGCGCGCCTGGCGGCGAGTGGACAGGAACATGATGACCATGTCCTGGACGCAGCCGCCCAGCACCGAGCCCGCGAGGATCCAGAGCGTGCCCGGCAGGTAGCCGAACTGCACCGCGAGGGTGGGGCCGATAAGGGGTCCGGGCCCGGCGACCGCTGCGAAGTGATGACCGAAGACGATCCAGCGATTGGTGGGAACGAAGTCGCGCCCGTCGTCGAGGCGCTCGGCCGGCGTGGCTCGGGTGGCATCGAGCGTGAGCACCCGCGCGGCGATCCACGAGGCGTAGAAGCGATAGGCGACGAGATAGACACCGGCGGCAGCCGCGATGAACCAGCCGGCATTGATGGTCTCGCCGCGATGGGTCGCGATGATCGAAAGCGCCACCGCGCCGGTGAGCGCCAGGCAGAGCCAGCCGATGCGGGAGAGGAGTGTCACGCGTGCGATCCCGATCGCTCGATCGTGCGCTTCAGTAGTCCGGATTGAAGCCCCTGATCACGACCCCCCCGGACTTCTCGTCGTGCTCGAGCTCGAGCAGTTTGCGCGACTCGAGCTCGTCCAGCAGTTTGCCGAACGAGCTGAACCCGTGGTAGGACTCGTTGAAGCCGGGTTGGCGGCGACGCAGCGTCTGCTTCACCATCGAGCCCCAGATCTTTTCGTCCTCCGCGCGCTCGGAGAACATCGCCTCGATCGTCTCCATCACGAGGTCCAGGACGTCCTGCTTCTTCTCCTCCTCCGACTTTACCACTTCGGGTTTCGCGGCCTCGGCCGGCGTCTCGCCCGCCGGCGCGGTCTTGGGCGCGGCCTTCTTGCGCGTCGCCGCTTTCTTCTTCGGCTGCACGCGCACGAGGTCGTCGTAATAGATGAACTCGTCGCAGTTGGAAATCAGCAGGTCGGACGTCGAGTTCTTCACGCCGACGCCGATCACGGTCTTCGCATTCTCGCGCAGCTTCGACACGAGCGGCGAGAAGTCCGAGTCGCCCGTGATGAGCACGAACGTCGTCACGTGCGACTTGGTGTAGCAGAGGTCGAGCGCGTCCACCACCATGCGGATGTCGGCGGAATTCTTGCCGGACTGGCGCACGTGAGGAATGTCGATCAGCTCGAACGCCGCCTCGTGCATCGGTTTCTTGGCGTCCTTGTAGCGGGCCCAGTCGCAATACGCCTTCTTCACGATGATGCTGCCCTTGAGCAGCAGCCGCTCGAGCACTTTCTTGATGTCGAACTTTTCGTACTTCGCGTCGCGCACGCCGAGTGCGACGTTCTCGTAGTCGCAGAATACGGCCATGCTCTGGGTTTCGGATGTCGAGGTCATTGGATTCCATGGGGGAAGGGGGAGGCGGGAAGGGGGATGAGGGTCGCCGCGATCATCCCTCCCGCGCTCCCTGAATCAGGAGAAGTATGCCACCGCGAAGATGATCACCATCGCGATCGCCAGCACCACTTTCGCGAGACTGCCGGCGATGAAGCCGAGCAGTGTGCCCCATCCCGCCTTGCCGGACCGGGCGAAATCGCGCGTGGCGAGGTACTGGCCCAGGAACGCGCCCACGAAGGGACCGAGGATCAGCCCCGCCAGGCCGAAGAAGAGCCCGACCACGGCGCCCAGCGCCGCGCCCGTCACCGCGGCGCGGGTCGCACCCGCGCGCTGCGCTCCCAGGATTGATGCGGCGAAGTCGACCAGCAGCGACAGCGCGGTCAGCACGCCCAGCACCGCGAGAGGCGTCGTGCCCACGCGCGTGAAGTCGTCGATCCACGCCGCCAGCAGCAAACCCGCGAACACGACCGGCGTCCCCGGCAGCATCGGCACGACCGTCCCGGCCACGCCCACGATCACGAGCACGGCCGCGAGAATCCAGAGGAGGACGGGGGTCACGGCTAACGTCCGGGAGGGGCGAGGAGAGAGGAGGGAGGGGGAGCGGGCGCATGGTAGCATGGCCCGCGGCTGTCCTCGCTTCCGAGTCCCCCGACCTCGCCGTGCCCTT
>JBDHRV010000128.1:0-10256 GCA_039807745.1 Burkholderiales bacterium | reverse complement strand
CCATCAACGACGGTCCGAGCGCTGGGCGTCGCCGTCCCCGCTCGGTGGCGCTTCGCACAGACAAGGTGATCGAATGATGAACCGCAGAGCGTTCATCGTCGGGATTGGCGCGGGGTTGGTGGTCGTGCCGTACATCCTCGGCGCCGGTCCAGTCAAGGTTGCCCGCATCGGCTGGCTGCATCCGCGGTCCGCGGCCTCCACCCAGAACCTGGTCGACGCCTTCCGGCAGGGGCTGCGCGAGAACGGCTGGATCGAGGGCCAGAACATCGTGATCGAGTACCGCTTCGCGGGCGGCAACTATGGGCGCCTGCCCGAACTGGCGATCGAGCTGGTCAAGCTCGAGGTGGATGTGATCGTGACCGGCGGGACGCCCGCGACGCGGGCCGCGAAGGATGCCACCGCTGCCATCCCCATCGTCATGGGGACAGCGACCAATCCGGTCGGGAGCGGGTTCGTCGCAAGCCTCACGCGACCCGGTGCAAACATCACGGGGTTGTCCACCACGGCGGAGGATGTCAGTCCGAAGTCTCTGGAATTCCTTGTCGCCACCGTTCCCGGAGCCGACCGAATCGCGGTCCTGTCGAACCCATCGAACCCGTCCAACACTGGGGTCTCGAGGAGTCTTCAAGCGATGGCACAGGACCTGGGCGTGAGGCTTTTGTCGGTGTACGCACGCACGCCGGACGATATCCAGGGCGCCTTCGCCGTGATGGCACGCGAGGGTGCGCAAGCGCTGATCGTGCTGCCGGACTCGCTCCTCATCGAGGAGGGTGGACCGATTGCCGAACTGGCAGCAGAAACCCGACTCCCGGCAATCTATCCTTTCCGCGAGCATGTCGACGCCGGCGGCCTCATGAGCTATGGGCAGAATCTCGCCGACAACTATCGGCGCGCCGCGACGTTCGTCGACAAGATCCTGAGAGGCGCGAGGCCGGCCGACCTGCCGGTGGAACAATCCATCAAGTTCGAGCTGGTGATCAACCTCCGAGCCGCCAGGGCGCTCGGCATCACGATTCCGGAGTCGGTCCTGATGCGAGCGGACAAGGTGATCGAATGAGTGAGCGTTCGACCGACAACCGCATCATCCTGGAACGGAGGAACTGAAAGGAGACCGCATCATGAAACGCCGTCAATTCCTGCACGCCGGCCTGTGCGCCGTGACTGCGCTCGCGCCGCTCGCTTCGACGCTCGCCCGCGCACCGGGCAGGCCGGCTCGCATCGGCTGGCTGTCCTTCGGCGGCATGGATTCGCACGGACCTTACGTCGAGGCATTCAGGCAGGGCATGCACGAGCTGGGCTACGTGGAGGGGAAAGACTATGTCATCGACTTCCGGTGGGTCGCAGAGCCAGACCTCCTGACGCAGACCGCAAGTTCTCTGATTCGGGAGCACCCCGATGTCGTCGTCGCCACCTGCAGATTCACGTCCGGCGCAGTACTGAAGGACGGCTCCGAGGTTCCGATTGTCCTTGCGATCAGTAGTGATCCGGTGAGTCTGGGCATGGCCAAGTCCCTCGCTCACCCTGGAGGCAATGTCACGGGGGTCATGACCCTCTCGCTGGAGATCACCGCGAAGCGCCTCGAGCTGCTCAGAGAAATGGTACCGGGAACGAGGCGAATCGCCGTGTTTGAAGACTCCCGCGACGACATCAGCCGTCTTGCGCTCGCCGAGGCACAACAAGGAGCGAAGGGCCTGGGGATGGAGTTGATGGTCATCGACGCCCGCAACGACGGCGAATACGCCAAGGCATTTCAGCACCTCGGCACGGTCGAAGTGGACGCGGTCTTCATGGTGGCGAGCCAGAGCGTTTTCTTCGTCGACCGCCACAAGATCGCTGCGGCTGCCATGCGATCTCGCTTGCCGTCGTCCTTCCCGTTCTACGAATTCGTCGCGGATGGGGGCTTGGTGTCTTACGGACCGGATGTCCGCGCCCTGTTCCGCCGCTCCGCGACCTATGTCGACAAGATCGTCAAGGGCGCAAAGCCAGGCGAGCTGCCGATCGAGCAGCCGACCCGTTTCGAGCTCACGGTCAATCAGAAGACCGCGCAGGCGCTCGGCATCGCCATCCCGCGGTCGGTGCTGATGCGCGCCGACAGGATCGTCGAGTGAAAGGTCGCCTGTTCCGCAAGTACGTCCTGCTCATCATGGCACTGGTAAGCGGCGCGCTGGTGATATCGGCGGGCATCGAGCTGTACGCCGCCTACCAGGAGAATACCGCGGCGCTGGGGCGCATCCAGCGCGAGAAGGCGCTCGCCGCCGCGGCACGCATCGAGCTGTTCGTGAACGGCATCGTGCAACAGATCGCGTGGACCAACGAGGCCCAGTGGGGCAGCCGCGCCGTTCCTCCATCGGAACGACGGTTCGAGTATCTGAGGCTGCTGAGACAGGCTCCCGCGATCACCGACTTGAGCCTGCTGGATGCCTCCGGGCGCGAGGAGGTGCACGTATCACGCCTCGCGCTGGACGAGCTCGGCAGCGGGCGGGACTTCTCCGGCGACGCGAAGTTTACGCAGGCCAAAGCCGCGGGCACGTACTTCGGCCCGGTCTACTTCCGCAAGGACACCGAACCGTACATGACCATCGCGGTCGCCGGCAGCGGGCGCCGGGCGGGCGTGACGGTGGCGGAAGTGAACCTCAAATTCGTGTGGGACGTGGTATCGCAGATCCGCGTCGGCATCGCCGGGCTCGCCTACGCCGTCGATGCCCGGGGTCGTCTCATCGCCCACCCCGACATCAGCCTGGTGCTGCGGCAGCTCGACGCAGGGGCCACGGAAGCAGTTCGGGCCCGGGCCGCGGGGTCGGACGCGGAGCCCGCAACCGTGGCGGCGAATCTGCAAGGCCATCGGGTGCTCACCGCCTACGCCGAGATCCCGCCGCTCGGTTGGGTCGTGTTCGTCGAGCAGCCGCTGGCGGAAGCGTTCACGCCGCTCTACGCCGCGCTGTGGCGGACCATCGGTCTGCTCCTGCTCGGGCTGCTGATCGCGATGGCCACGGGCGTGGCGTTCGCACGGCGGCTGGTACGACCGATATTGCAGATTCGGGAGGGCGCGGCCCGCATCGGCGCAGGCGAGCTGCATCATCGCATCGAGGTCAAGAGCGGCGATGAGCTGGAGGCGATGGCGAGCGAGTTCAACCGGATGGCCGAGCGCCTGGAAGACTCATACGCCGGGCTGGAACAGAAGGTGGAGGAACGCACACGGCAGCTCGATCAAGCGAATCGCCACAAGTCGCAATTTCTGTCGGCGATGTCACACGAGCTGCGCACCCCGCTCAATGCCATCATCGGCTTTTCCGAGGCGCTCCAGGCGCGCTTTTTCGGCGAGCTCAACGCCAAGCAGGCCGAGTACGTAGACGATATCCACGCCTCCGGCCAGCACCTGCTCTCGCTCATCAACGACATCCTCGATCTCTCCAAGATCGAGGCCGGGCGCATGGAACTCGATGTCAGCCGCTTCGACGTCGCGGCCTCGGTCGAGCAGGCGCTGACGCTCGTGCGCGAGCGCGCCGCGCGGTCCGACCTTCGGTTGGACGTCGAGGTGGCGCCGGACGTGGGCAGCTACGCCGGCGACGAGCGCAAGTTCCGCCAGATCCTGCTCAACCTGCTCTCGAACGCGATCAAGTTCACGCCCCGCGGCGGGCAGGTGCGGGTGAGCGCGAGCCGCGCCAACGGCGCGCTGCAGGTGGCGGTGAGCGACACCGGCATCGGCATCGCGCCCGGGGACCAGGCGCATCTGTTCGAAGCCTTTCAGCGCGTGGGCGACCGCAGGCAGGAAGGCACCGGCCTCGGGCTCACGCTCGCGCGCAAGTTCGTCGAATTGCACGGCGGCCGCCTCGACGTAGCGAGTGCCGCGAACCGGGGCTCCACGTTCACCGTCTCGCTGCCGCTCACCTCATGAATGCAAAACGCATCCTGATCGTCGAGGACAACGAGAAGAACCTGAAGCTCCTGCGCGACCTGCTGGAGGTCAAGGGCTATCGGGTCGTCACCGCGACGAGCGCTGAAGAGGCGCTCCCGCTCGCGCAGCGCGAACCGCCGGATCTCGCCGTCATGGACATCGGGCTGCCGGGCATGGACGGCCTCGCGGCGCTGCGCGCGTTGCGCGCCGACCCGCGCACGCATCACGTCCCCGTCATCGCGGTCACGGCCTCGGTGATGCAGACCGAGCGCGAGAAGATTCTGCGGGCCGGGTTCGACGGCTACATGGGCAAGCCGATCGACGTCCTGGGGTTCCTCGCGCTCGTGCAGTCCACCCTGGAGCGCTTTTCTGACCGCGATTCCTGATCATGATGCGATCGCCCGCCCGGATTCTCGTCGTCGATGACCAGCCGCTCAATGTCAAGCTGCTGGCCGATACGCTCCGCATCAAGGGGTACGAGATCGTCACCGCGAGCTCGGGCGAGGAAGCACTCGAAAGGATCGAGCGCGATGCCCCGGACCTCGTGCTGCTCGACGTGATGATGCCGGGGATGGACGGCTATGCGGTGTGCCGCGCGATCCGCGCGGAGCCCAGGACGCAGATCCTGCCGGTGATCATGGTGACCGCGCTCGATCCGCACGAAGAGCGCGTCAAGGGGCTGGAAGCGGGCGCCGACGACTTCCTCACCAAGCCGGTGAACCAGCAGGAGCTGATGGCGCGCGTGAAGTCGTTGCTGCGGGTGAAAAGCCTGTACGACCAGGTGGAGACCCAGGCCCAGGAGCTGGCCGAGCTCAATCGCGATCTGGAGCGCCGGGTGGCCAAGCAGGTGAAGGAGCTGCAGCGCCTGTCCCAGCTCAAGCGCTTCTTCTCGCCGCAGCTCGCTGCGCGCATCATCGCCGGCGGTGCGCAGGATCCGCTCGCGAGCCATCGCCGGGAGATCACGGTGGTGTTCCTCGATCTGCGGGGATTCACGTCGTTCGCCGAGAAGGTCGAACCGGAAGAGGTGATGGCGCTGCTGCGCGAGTTTCACGCCGCCATGGGCGCGCTGATCTTCGCCTACGAGGGAACGCTGGAGCGCTTCACCGGCGATGGCCTGATGGTGTTCTTCAACGATCCCGAGCCGATTCCGCAGCCGGTGGAGCACGCCGTGCGGATGGCATTGGCGATGCGGGACCGGGCGGCGCAGCTCGGGGAACGATGGCGCAAGCTCGGTTACGACCTGGGACTCGCGATCGGCCTCGCCCACGGCTACGCCACGCTAGGCGCGATCGGTTTCGAGGCACGCCTGGATTACGCCGCCATTGGCAGCGTCACCAATCTCGCGGCGCGCCTGTGCGCGGAAGCTGCTGCCGGCGAGATTCTCCTCGACGCGAGAACGCTCGCCCACGTCGAATCGCTGGTGCACGCGGGGCCGCGGGGCATGCTCGACCTGAAGGGATTCGCGGCCCCCGTGCCGGCCCACCGGATCATCCGGCTCGCCACATCGTAGCCAGGGCTCAAGTCGATGGGCCGGTAGCGCGACATCGGGTTTTCCACCACGCCAGCGTCATCACCCGCCGTCGCGCGTGACGCCGCCGTCGTCGCCGATCGGCGCTTCGGAGCGCTGCTCGGCCGGCTTTCTGGCATGTCCCAGGTTGAAGGCCGTGGTGATCAGCGACAGGTGGGAGAATCCCTGCGGAAAATTGCCCACCATGCGCCGCGCCGCGGGATCGTATTCCTCCGCCAGCAACCCCACATCGTTGCGCAGTGACAGCAGTCGCTCGAACAACACCTGCGCTTGCTCGAACCGGCCGCACATGACGTACGCGTCCACCAGCCAGAAGCTGCAGGCGAGAAACACGCCTTCGCCCGCCGGCAGTCCGTCGTCCGAGACGACGGTGTCGTAGCGCAGCACCAGGCCGTCGCGCAGCAGGTCAGCCTCGATCGCCCGGACCGTCCCGTGAAAGCGTGGGTCCTGCGGCGGCAGAAACCCGACCGCCGCGATCAAGAGCAGGCTCGCATCGAGCTCACGCGAGCCATACGACTGCACGAAACAGTTGCGCTCCGTGTCGTAGCCGTGCTCGCAGACTTCGCGGTGAATTCGCTCGCGCACAGCGCGCCATTCGTCGAGCGGACCGGCGAGCTGGTAGCGCTCCGCATCCTTGATGGCGCGGTCGAACGCGACCCACGCCATGACCTTCGAGTAGGTGAAATGCCGCGGCGGCCCGCGCACCTCCCAGATACCGTGATCCGGCTGCTCCCAGATGGCTGTCAGATGCTCGAGGAGCTTGCACTGCAGGGCCCAGCCGGCCTCCAGCATTGCCAGTCCGCCCTGGCGCGCCTGGTGCATCGCGTCCATCACCTCGCCGAACACGTCTAGCTGCAACTGCCCGTGCGCGCCGTTTCCGATACGCACCGGCGAAGCGCCCTCGTAGCCCGGCAGCCAGGACGCTTCCCATTCGGTGAGTCGGCGCTCGCCCGCCACGCCATACATGATCTGCGCCTGGTCCGGGCTGCCGGCGATCGCGCGCAGCAGCCAGTGCCGCCACGCATCGGCCTCGTCGAAATAGCCGGCGTTCATGAACGTCAGCAGCGTGAGCGTTGCATCGCGCAGCCAGCAGAAGCGGTAGTCCCAGTTGCGCGTCCCGCCGAGCTGCTCGGGCAGCGAGGTGGTCGGTGCGGCGACGATGCCGCCGGTGGGGGCGTAGATCAGGGCGCGCAGCGTGACAAGCGAGCGCGTCACCTCCTTCGACCAACGAGCGGGCGTCTTGCCCCGGGCGACCCACTCGCGCCAAAAGCGCAGTGTTTCAGTAAGCGCATGGTCGACGTTGGGCGAGGGTGGCCGGGGCAGGTGCGAGGAGGAGTAGATGAGCGCAAAGGAATGCGTTTCGCCTTCGCGCACAACGAAGTCTGCGACCTGCGTCAGGTCCTTGCCGCGCATCGGCGCGCGCGTGTGCAGCGTAACTCTGTCGGGCCCGGCGACCGCCTGCCAGGAGTGCTCCGCCACGTGCGTCACCCACGGCACCGTCGCGCCGTAACCAAAGCGAATCACCAGCTCGGTGTGCATGCTGACCTCGCCGCGCTCGCCGACCACGACGCGAATGAGATCCGAGGCTTCGCCGCGCGGCGGCATGAAGTCGATCACGACGACCGTTCCCTCCGGCGCTTCGAAGCGTGTCTCCAGGATCAGCGTGTCGTCGCGATAACCGCGGGTCACTCTCGCGTCGCGCGCCTGCGGCGCGAGCAGCCAGCGGCCGTGGCGCGAACTGCCGAGCAGCCCGGCAAAGCAGGCGTCGGAGTCGAAGCGCGGCCAGCACAGCCAGTCGATCGAGCCGTCACGGCCGACCAGCGCAGCGGTCTCCAGGTCCCCGATCAACGCGTAGTCTTCGATGCGGCTCGGCATGGTGCTGCATTCCTCGGCTTGCTGGTGCGACGCTCAGAGAGTCAGGTCGATGACGACCTTGATATCGCCGGAGCGCCGTTCGATCGCCATTCCCTTGGGCGCCAACAGCCGACCTCGATCAGACCGCTTCGCTGCCGGCCCGTGCGCCAAGAAAACGCTGTGTAGCGATCGTCGTCGATGGGTGAACTGCTGCCGGCAACGCTCCGATCTGTTGACTATACTGGGTTGTACGGACCCTCGAAGCGGAATCTAACCAAGGAGGTCGTCATGCTCAAGACAACACGACTCGCATGGATCCTGGCACTCGCGCTCGGCGCGGTGGCACCCGTCGCCTCACCTCACGGAGAGGACGACGGTCCCCGGGCCGGCAAACCTGAGAGACTCGGTGACGTGAATTTCCCGGTGTCGTGCAATGCGGCGGCGCAGAAGGAGTTCAACCGGGCGATGGCGCTGTTCCACTCGTTCTGGTTCGACCCGGCCAAGGCATCGTTCAATGAGGTGCTGAAGCACGACCCCGAGTGCGGCATGGCGTACTGGGGGATCTCCATCATGTCGATGGGCAATCCCTTCACCTGGCCGACCAATCCGAACGCGTCGAAGGCGGGCGCGCCCGCCGCGGCGGAGGCGGCGCGCGTGGGTGCCAAGACCGAGCGCGAACGCGACTACATCGCCGCGCTGGGGGTGCTCTTCAAGGATTGGGAGACCACCGAGTTTCGCCCGCGGGCTGTCGCCTTCGAAAAAGCCATGCAGGGCGTGGCGGCGAAGTACCCCGATGACGACGAGGCGCAGATCCTCTACGCGCTGGCGCTCAATATCACCGCGCTGCCCACCGACAAGAGCTTCGCCAATCAATACAAAGCCGCGGCGATCCTCGATCCGATGTTCAAGAAATACCCCAATCACCCGGGCGTGGCGCACTACCTCATCCACACCTACGACTACGCCGAGCTGGCGGACAAAGGTCTGCCGTCCGCGCGAGCGTACGGCGCGATCGCGCCCTCCGTGCCGCACGCGCTGCACATGCCCTCGCACATCTATTCGCGCGTCGGTCTGTGGCCGGAGATGGTGGAAGGCAATCGCGCTTCGTACACCGCCGCCAAGGGCGAGCTCAAGGACACCACACTCGGCATCGGCGCCTACGATGCGCTGCACGCCATGGACTACATGGTGTTCGGGCAGCTCCAGCAGGCCCAGGACCAGGCCGCCAAGCAGTGGGTCGACGAGGCCGGCGCGATCCGCAAGGTCAACGTGGAGAACTTCGTCGCGGCCTATGCCTTCGCCGCCATGCCGTCGCGCTATGCGCTGGAACGCGGCGACTGGGCGCAGGCAGCCAAGCTCACCTTGACGCCGCCCGATCTCGCCTGGAACAAGTTCCCGCAGGCCGAATCGATCCTCGTCTTCTCGCGCGGACTGGGCAAGGCGCGAACCGGCGATGTCGCGGGGGCACGCGAGGACGTCGCACGCCTGCAGGCGCTGAAGGAATCGCTGACGGCAGCGAAGAACGCCTACTGGGCGAGCCAGACCAGTTTCCAGATCACGACCGTCAATGCCTGGATCGCACTTGACGAGGGACGCAACGACGAAGCACTGGCGCTGATGCGCGCAGCGGCGGAAGCCGAAGAGGCGAGCGACAAGCATCCGGTAACGCCGGGCAATGTCGTGCCCTCGCGCGAGCTCCTGGGCGAGATGCTGATGACGTTGAACCGGCCGGACGACGCGCTCGCCGAATACGAGCGCTCGCTCAAGCGCGATCCGAATCGCTTCCGTGCGCTCTATGGCGCCGCCCGCGCCGCGGAGGCGGCCGGACAAGAGCAGGCAGCGCGCGACTACTACGCGAAGCTCGATAAGCTGGCTGCGGCACGCGACACCGAGAGGCCCGAACTCACGCACGCCAGGACCTTCCTCGCGACGCGCTGATACTGCGCTCGACTCGCACGGGATCGGCAGAGGAGATGAGCCATGGCAGCCACACTGCAAGGCAGGGTTGTGCTCGTGACCGGTGGCGGCACGGGCATCGGGCGGGCGGCCTCGCTTGCCTTTGCCCGCGAGGGCGCGACGGTGATCGTCTCGGACCTGAACGCGAATACCGGTAAAGAGACGGCCGAGCTCGTTCGGGCGGCCGGCGGGTCCGCCGCTTTCATCCGGGCTGACGTCGCCATCGCCACCGACGTCGCGGCGCTCATCGACGCAACGATCGCGGCTCACGGTCGCCTGGACTGTGCGTTCAACAACGCCGGCATCGCCGGTCCGATCGGATCGCTCACCCACGAGTACCCCGACGACGGCTGGGACCGCGTCATCGCCGTCAACCTGAAGGGCATCTGGCAGTGCATGCGCGCCGAGATCCCGCACATGCTCGCGCAAGGCGGCGGCGCCATCGTCAACAACGCCTCGATCTGGGGACTGGTGGGCGCGCCGGGGGCCGCCGCGTACGTGGCGAGCAAGCACGGCGTCGCCGGTCTCACACGCGCCGCCGCCCTGGAATACGCCGCGAAAGGGATCCGCATCAACGCGGTCAACCCGGGCACCATCCGCACGCCGATCCTCGATCCCTTCGTCGCCGCCATGCCCGACTTCGTGCCGGTCATGACGGCGAAGCATCCGATCGGGCACATCGGCCAGCCCGAAGAGGTGGCGGCGGTCGTGGTCTGGCTCTGCTCCGACGCCGCGTCGTTCGTGGTCGGACACAACTTCCCGGTGGATGGCGGTTACACGGCGCAGTGAATCGAACACCAGATTACGTCGTAGCCGGCTGCTTCGAGGTCAAACCTCTACTGCCTCCGGCCCCTACGATCTGCCCCGTGAGCATCTCCGCACCATAGCCCTCCAATTGCTCGGCCGCATCAAACCCCTGATGCTTCCCGAACGTCCGTCCGCCGAGGCGATCCGTAACGCCTTTCTCGCCGACGAGAGCGACACGGTCGCACGCCTGCTGCCGCTCGCGGCCTTCTCCGCCGA
>JBDHRV010000127.1:0-10312 GCA_039807745.1 Burkholderiales bacterium | reverse complement strand
CACATCGCTCAAACACTTGCGCTCGCCATAACCACAAACATCAGCCAATATCAGCGCGAGTAGCGAAAGTCAGGCTAGGGCCGCCGTGGTCGGTCAAGAGATCCGACCGTGCTCGATCATTTCACCGTGACGGTGACCTGGTAGCGTTTCGCGACCGAGCCCTCGCCTTCCCACTCGCGCCAGTTCCACAGCAGGATCGACGCTTCGCCCGGAGCGGACGCGGAAAACTCGAAGCGGCGGCTTCCGCCGGCGCCGAGCCGGGCTTGCGCTGGTGGCTCGAACTGGTCGGCCTGGCGGCTGAGCACCGGCTCGATCCTGGAGCGCAGGGACCAGCGAAAGCCGGTCGTGGGATTCTCCGGCAGCTCGATCACGATCACCGTGCCCGGTCGGGCGTCCAGTGCCCGGCCATCGTCCGCCAGTCCGAGCGCGAGCTCAGCCAACGGCTGCTTCGCCCTTGCGCTTGGGGGCCTTGCCCCGCACCAGCAGCAGCGGGACCGGCGCTTTGCGCATCACGCCCTCCGCTTCGCTGCCCACCAGTGCATGGTGCAGGCCCCGGTGGCCGTGCGTGCCCATGACGATGAGATCGGCCGGCCAGCGCAGTGCATCTTCCACGATGGCGTCCGCTACCCGCCCCGAGTATTCCTCCACCAGGGCCGTTTCCGGTTCGAGACCGGCATCCAGGGCAATCTGCCGTGCCGCCGCGAGCGCTTCCTCGCCCGAACGCTTGAGCGCATCGATGATGTCGCCGAAGGCGACGAAACCTTCCAGCGTGAGGCCGACGGCAGATTCGTCGACCACGAACACGAAGCGGATTCTCGCCGCCTGATCGCGGGCGAGCCGGATCGCCTCGCGGACGCCGAGCAGCGCGCTGGGACTGCCGTCGACGGGGACGAGGATGCGCTGGTAGGTGGACATGCGGCGGACGAATCGCGGCTTTCGTTTGCACGAACGAATGATTATGCTCTTGCCGGTAGGATATTTCACCCGGCCCATGGCGCACGCCCTCCCCCGCGCCGGCGGCCGGACTGCCCGACACACTCGCGTGCGCCCCATGCAGCGATATTATCCCCGCTCCTTCCTGATGCTGACCGTGGTCGGCTTCATGCTCGTTGCACTGCCGCTGCTGCTGGGGTTGGCCAACAGCGCACTGTCCGTGGGGCAGGTGGCAAACCAGAGCCGGAAAGCCGTGCATCAGGCGGTCCAGGCGGCGCAGGCGAGCCGGATCCTGATCGAGCAGGTCACGGTCATGGAGCGGCGCTTCCGCCAGTTCATGATCCTGGGCGACGATTCGCTTCTGGAAGGTTTCGAGGTCGCGCACGACAAGTTCCGGACCGAGGCCCAGGCGCTCGAAGCGCTGGTGCCGGACACGGCACGGCGCGACCTGATTGCCGATCTGACCCGCGCGGAACAGGCGCTGCACGAACGCGTCCTGGGATCGCGCGGCAATCCGCAGACACTGCGCGATGCGGTCGGCGAGTTCACGCCGCTCGCGGATCTGGCGCGGACCATCGAGCAGCAGGGCAGCGAGGTCGTCGACCGCGAGGTGCGGTCGCTGCAGGAGAAGGCCGAAGAGGTCCGACAGCTCGTCATCTGGCAACTGCTGGGGCTGGTGCCGGTGGTGATCTTTCTCGTGGTCGGATTCACGGCGTTGATCGCCAAGCCGATTCGACAGATCGAAGGCGCGATCCTGCAATTGGGCAAAGCGGACTTCAACACCGAGATCAGTGTCGACGGCCCGGCCGACCTGGAATACCTCGGACGTCGTCTCGACTGGATGCGCCAGCGCCTGCTCGAGCTCGAGGATCAGAAGGCGCGCCTGCTGCGCCACGTGTCGCACGAGCTCAAGACCCCGCTCACGGCGCTCAAGGAAGGTGCGCAGCTGCTCGCCGAGGGCGCGGTCGGACCGCTCTCCGAGGAGCAGCGCGAGGTGGTGGAAATCCTGCGGGTGAACGGCGTCGAGTTGCAGCGGCTGATCGAGGACCTGCTCGCGTACCAGGCGCTGCAAGCCGGCAAGTCGAGCCTCAACTTGACCCGTTTCGAGCTGCGCCCGGCACTGGAGGAGGTGGCCTGGAAACAGGAGCTCGCGCTGCGCGGCCGCGGCCTCCACCTCGATCTCGTGTGTCCTGTTATCATGATCGAAGGAGATGAACGGAGAATCGCTACAATTTTCGACAATCTGCTATCCAACGCGATCAAATTTTCTCCGGATGGCCAGACCATCCGGGTGATTGCGACCCAGTCCGGCGACCGCGTGGTGATCGAGGTGCGCGATGCGGGTCCCGGGCTTGCCGAAGAAGAGCGGGAGAAGGTGTTCGACGCCTTCTTCCGGGGTCGCCGTGCCCCACACCAACGCATCAAGGGATCCGGGCTCGGCCTTTCCATCGTCAAGGAATACGTGTCCGCCCATGGCGGCAGCGTCGAAGCGCGCAACACCGAGTCCGGTGGCGCGTGCTTTCGCGTGAATCTGCCGCGGGTCGCGCGGAACGTTCCAGAGCTCTCTTCGACCTCGGTATCTGTTGCATGAAAGGGGGGGTTACGCGTTACACTTTCAAGACTCTGAACGTGTTCTGCTTGGCGCTCGCTGCCTGCGCGCCGACCAAGCCGGTGGTGGTGCCGCCCGAGGTCATTCCGCCCGAACCCGCCCCGGTTCTGGTGGAGCCGCCGCGACCCGAGGTCAAGACAGAGCCGCCGCTGCCACCACCGCCGCCGCCTGAGCCCCAGCAGACCGAGCTCAATCGCCTGCTGATGCAAGTCGAGAGTGTGCGCAAGATGCCGGCGACCGAAGCGACGCGCGAGCTGGAGCAGGCGCGCCAGGCGTTTGGCCGCTCGAAAACCGAGTACAACCGGCTGCTGTACGCAGTGCTGTCGTTGCTGCCGAGCACCGGTGGGCCCGACGAGGCGAAAGCGGCGGCCTTGCTCGAGCCGATGCTGAAGGACAGGACCACCGGCAATGGATTGCGCGCGTTCGCCGCGTTTCTGTATTTTCAGATTGCCGAAGACCGAAAAATGGAGGAACGAATGCGCGAAGAGCAGAAACGGGCGGACTCGCTACAGGAAAAGCTCGACGCCCTGAAGGAGGTCGAGAAGAGTCTCATCGACCGCGAGCAATCGGCGCCACGCAAGAAATGATGAGCGCCACCAGACCGCGGGTGCTCGTCGTCGACGACGACCCCGATCTTCTCAAGCTCCTGTCCATCCGGCTGCGAGCCGCCGGCTACGACGTCAAGTCGGCGGAGAGCGGAGAGGCGGCGCTCGCGCAGCTATCGCTGTCGCGACCCCAGGCCGTGGTCACGGACTTGCGCATGAGTGGCATGGACGGCATGTCGCTCTTCGAGGCGATCCACCGCGACAATCCGGCTCTTCCGGTACTGATGCTGACAGCCCATGGCACCATTCCCGACGCCGTTACCGCGACCCGGCGCGGCATCTTCGGCTATCTGACGAAGCCCTTCGATCCGAAGGCGCTGCTGGACGAACTGGAGCGCGCCGTCACAGTGAGCGGTGTCGCCGATACGACTGCTAAGGATATCGGCGAGGAATCGGCGCGGGGTGATGCGTGGCGCGCCGATATCATCACGCGCAGCCCGCAGTTCGAGGATCTGCTCGCCAAGGCGCGCCTGGTGGCGGAGAGCGATGCGAGCGTGCTCATCACGGGCGAGAGCGGCACCGGCAAGGAGCTGCTGGCGCAGGCCATCCACCGCGCGAGCGCCCGCTCGAAGAGGCAGTTCCATGCGGTGAACTGCGGCGCCATCCCCGAGCCGCTGCTCGAATCCGAGCTCTTCGGCCACACCAAGGGGGCGTTCACGGGTGCGATCCGCGACTATCGGGGTCTGTTCCAGGCGGCGGATGGCGGCACGCTGATGCTCGACGAGGTCGGCGACATGCCGCTCTCGCTGCAGGTCAAACTGTTGCGAGTGCTGCAGGAGGGCCAGGTGCGGCCGGTCGGCTCGACCGGAACGCTCGACATCGACGTGCGGATCATCTCCGCGACGCACCGCGATCTGGAAGCGGAAATCGCCGCCGGGCGTTTCCGCGAAGATCTCTACTACCGCCTGAACGTCGTTCACCTGGCACTGCCGTCCCTGGCGGAACGGCGGGAAGACATTCCGCTGCTCGCTCATCACTTCCTGCGCCAGCTCGCTGCCCGCTACAAGAAGACGGTGAACGGGTTCGCGCCCGAAGCCCTGGAACTGCTCATCGCCTCGCCGTGGCCCGGCAACGTGCGTCAGCTGTACAACCTGGTGGAGCAGACGGTCGCACTGTCGACCTCGCCGGTGGTGCCCGCGTCGCTCGTGCAGGGGGCGCTGAAGACGCAAACCGAGTCTCTCTCGTCGTTCGAAGAGGCGCGCCGGCGCTTCGAGCGCGAGTACCTGGCACAGGTCCTGAAGATCACCAACGGCAACGTTTCGCAGGCGGCGCGGCTCGCCAAGCGCAACCGCACCGAGTTCTACAAGCTGCTGCAGCGGCACCATCTCGATCCCCGGGCGTTCAAGAACGCTGCGGAATGAACGGTGTCGTCGCTGTCCGGCGACAGGCGACAACGTCGCGCCACGGGGGTCTGTTGGATTTGATGCATCAGCCTGTCGTTCGGCAGCGACATATTACCTCGATCCAATCTCGAAGAGATATTTTAACTAGTTGTTATTTATGCGTTTAGTGTCTTGGTACGGCGGTTGCAATGAGGTTGGGCCTCACACTAACGTGGAGCCCGAAAAAAATGAACAAGAACCTGACGCCGAACACAGTGAATGCACTTTCCGCCAAGACTGGTGCCGTGCAAACGGCGGCGCCGCATCCCACGACACCGGAAGCACCCGAGGCCACTCCGAAACGCGGGTTCAAGCCGCGCTGGTTGAGACTGCAGCGGCGTGAGCGCAAGCTCAAGGAAGCACGTGCCCTCGCGCTGCGCCCCATCGTGGGGTAAGTGTCTGTGTCTCAACAAGTTCGAGCCCGCGGACGCACCGACGAGCCCTGGGAGCGCGGTCTTTACCTGCTCCTGCTGGTCGTTGCGATCGTGGTCATCCTCTACAGCCTGTTCGGGATTGCGAGCCTGCTCGGATTTCTGCCGCTGTCGCATGGTGCAGGAGGCGGCATGCAGGTGCACCATCCGGCGGTTGAGGCGCGTTCGGCGTCCGATCGGGTCAAAGACCGGCCGCCGAGGAAGGTCGATACGGCTCCCTGTCCAGCACGGGCCGGCGCTAAGTTGACGGCCCTACCAGCGCCGGGCGGCACTTCCCACTCCGCCCCGGCACAGCCACCTTGTGCCGACGTCGAGGTGGAGCGGGTCGTTGCGCGCAACCCTTTTGGCGCCGCGCCATCGAATGGGGGTAGAGCGCGAGTCGATGGCACACCGAGGTAGCTCGATTCCTGGATTCATCGGCGCCGGCGCAGCTGCGGTCGTGCTCCTGGTGGCGACGGGCTGCAGTCAGCCAAAGCCGGTCGGGCCGACAGTGAATCTGTCGGGGTACTCGCAGGCGTTCAAGGACGGGTTTGCGGCAGGCTGTAAGACGGCACGGGGCAACGCGACGAAGGATACGGAGCGCCATCGCTCCGACAGCGACTACCGGCTCGGCTGGGAAGATGGCTTGAGCGTCTGCGCCAAGCGTTGAGCGCGTCGGCGTAGGAGGCGTCAGCCGCTGCCCTTGGCGCGCGTGATGCGCACCACCTCGGGAATGCGGCGCAGCGCACGCATTACCTGGGCGAGGTGTAGACGGTCGTACACCTGCAGCGTGAAGTGCACGGTGCTGTACTGGCTGCCGTCCTGAGTGTCCATGCTGACGTTGTCGATGTTCGATTCGGCGTCCGCGATCTCCGCCGCGATGCGTGCCAGCACCCCGCGCCGGTTGAGCGCGATCAGCTTGATGTTCACATCGAAGAGCTTCTTCGTCTCCGGATCCCACTCCACGTCCAGATACTTGTCGGGATCGGCGCGCGTCTTCGCCATGACCGGGCAGTCGTGGGTGTGGATCACGATGCCCTGTCCCTTCTTGATCCAGCCGATGATCGGGTCGCCGGGTATCGGGCGGCAACACTGGGCGAACTGCACGGTCATGCCCTCCGTGCCGCGGATGACGACCGTGCCCGGGTGCTTCATGTCCACCGGTTCGGCCATGGACAGGAGTTCGCGCGCCACGACCACCGAGAGCCGCTTGCCGAGCCCGATGTCGGCGAGGATCTCGTCCTTGCCGCGCACCCCCGCGTCCTTCACCAGGCGCTCCCAGGATGCGCCGTCGATCTCGGCCAGGCTCGACCCGAAACCGCCGAGCGCCTGAACCAGCAGCCGCTCGCCAAGCTGGCGCGACTCTTCGTACTGCATCGTCTTCAGGAAGTGGCGGATGTGCGCGCGCGCCTTGCCGGTGATCACGTAGCCGAGCCAGGCCGGATTGGGCTTCGCGTGGACGGCCGTGATGATCTCGACCCGGTCGCCGCTTCGCAGCTCGGTGCGCAGCGGCATCAGCTCGTCGTTGATCTTGACGGCCACGCAGCGGTTGCCGATGTCGGTGTGCACCGCGTAGGCGAAATCCACCGCGGTCGCGCCGCGCGGCAGCGACATGATCTTGCCCTTCGGGGTGAAGACATAGGCTTCGTCCGGAAAGAGGTCGATCTTGAGGTGCTCGAGAAACTCGATCGAATCGCCGCTCTCCGACTGGATTTCGAGCAGGCTCTGCAGCCACTGATGCGTCTTGTGCTGCAGGTCGTTCAACGTCGCGTCCGAGCTCTTGTAGAGCCAGTGCGACGCCACGCCCGCTTCTGCGATCTTGTGCATGTCGCCGGTGCGGATCTGCACCTCTAGCGGCATGCCGTAAGGGCCGAACAGCGTCGTGTGCAGCGACTGGTAGCCGTTGGTCTTGCCGATCGCGATATAGTCCTTGAACTTGCCCGGGATCGGCTTGTAGAGCCCGTGCAGCGCGCCGAGCGCGAGATAGCAGGCGGGCACGTCCTTCACCAGCAGCCGGAAGCCGTAAATGTCGAGCACTTTCGCGAAGGGGAGCTGCTTCTCGTGCATCTTGCGATAGATGCTGTAGATGTGCTTCTCGCGCCCGGTGACCGTTGCCTCGACCTTGCACTCCTTGAGCCGCGCCCGGATGTTTTCCAGGATCTTCTGCACCACCTCGCGCCGATTGCCGCGCGCCGACCGCACCGCCTTCGACAACACGCGATACCGGATCGGGTGCAGATGCTTGAAGGAGAGGTCTTCGAGCTCGTGGTAGATGCTGTTCAGTCCGAGCCGGTTGGCGATCGGAGCATAGATCTCGAGCGTCTCGCGCGCGATGCGCCGGCGCTTCTCCGGCACCAGGCTGCCCAGCGTGCGCATGTTGTGCAGGCGGTCCGCGAGCTTGATCAGAATGACGCGTACATCGCGCGCCATGGCGAGCAGCATCTTGCGGAAGCTCTCGGCCTGGTGTTCCTCGTGGGTGGCGAACTCGATGCGGTCGAGCTTGGAGACACCGTCCACCAGCTCGGCGACGCTCTTGCCGAACTTGCGCGAGATCTCGCCCTTGGTGACCGACGTGTCTTCCATGACATCGTGCAGCAGCGCGGCGGTCAGCGCCTGCGGGTCGAGGTGCAGCTCGGCGAGGATGCTGGCGACCGCGAGCGGGTGGACGATGTAGGGATCGCCGGTCTTGCGAAACTGGCCTTCGTGCGCGGCTTCGGAGAAGTGGTAGGCGGATTCGAGCTGCGCGACATCCTCCGCCTTCAGGTGGCCGGTGAGGCTCTTGAGGAGCGTCTGCGGTTCGGACATGGCAGCGGTGATCACGGGGTCGTTCGCCTGCGCGAGCCCGGTTCAGGCAGGCCCCGACCCTCCTCTCGCCAGCATTCCTACCGTCTCGCGCCTCCCGGGCAGCGGCGATCGGTGCGGGGCCGCGCGCCGGTCACGATTCAGGTTTGACCCCGATTCAGTATTTCCCGTCCAACCTTGCCCAACGCCATCTCGCGCAACGCGATGACGGTGGGCTTGTCCTTGTTGCCCTCCACCATCGGCGTTGCGCCATTCGCGAGCTGGCGGGCGCGATACGTCGCCGCGAGCGTGAGCTCGAATCGGTTGGGAAGGTGCTTCAAAACATCGTCTACGGTAATGCGTGCCATGAATGGAGCTCAGTTGAATTCGAGGAGATTCGGGTGGCGGCGCAGCTGTCTTGCGAGGCGCAGTCGCTCTGCCCGCACGATACTGACCAAGTCCCGCACCGCCTCGTCGAATCGTTCGTTAATGATAACATAATCAAATTCAGAGACATGGGCGATCTCCTCGCGCGCCGCCGCGAGCCGGCATGCGATCACCTCGGCGCTATCGGAAGCGCGCCCGCGCAGGCGTTCTTCGAGCTGCGCCATCGAAGGTGGCAGCACGAAGATGCCAATCGCCCCCGCAAGCGAACGTCGCACCTGCCGCGCGCCCTGCCAGTCGATCTCGAGCACGATGTCCTCGCCGGCGGCGGTCCTTTCGGCCACCCAGGTGCGCGACGTGCCGTAGAAGTTGCCGTGAACCTCGGCGCTTTCCAGGAGCTCGCCGCGGTCGCGCAACGCTTCGAAGTCCTGCACCGAGACAAAGTGATAGTCGCGTCCGTGGACCTCTCCCGGTCGCGGCGGGCGAGTGGTGAACGAGACCGACAGGCGCACCGCGGGGTCGGCCTGCAGCAGCGCGGCGACGAGACTGGTTTTGCCGGCGCCGGAGGGCGCGGCGACGATGAAGAGATTACCCAGGATCACGCGTGGGAGTGTAACGCAAGCTCTCGCGGGAGGACGAAGGCACGTCGGCTGTGGAAACGCGTTGGGATACAACCGCCTTGACTGGCTTGTGGGAAGACGCGCTCACTGCGATGGTGTCCGGGATGTGCTCGCCGGTGCTCACGCAAGGGCGGCTGGTCGGCATTCTTTACCCGCGGCCGTCCTCATGAGCCATCGCTGCGTTTTCGTTACCGGTGCGACCGGTTACATGGGCCGAGCCCTGATTCCCGTGCTATTGGCCCGCGGGCATCGGGTTCGCGCGCTGGTGAGGGAGCGCAGCGCGCACCGCTTATCGCCCGGTGCCGAACCGGTCCTGGGGAACGCCCTGGATCCGTCGTCCTTCGCCGACGCCATCGCGCCCGCCGACACACTCGTCCATCTGGTTGGCACGCCGCGCCCCAGTCCAAGCAAGGCCGCCAGCTTCCGCGCCGTAGATCTAGCGTCGGTCGATGCCGCGTTGGCCGCGGCGCTCGGTGCTGGAGTGGAACATTTTGTCTACGTCAGCGTGGCGCAACCTGCACCCGTGATGGGCGCGTACATCGCGGTGCGCCGGGCCGCAGAGGAGCGCCTCCGTGCGAGCGGGATCCATGCGACCATTCTCCGTCCATGGTACGTCCTGGGCCCTGGTCATTGGTGGCCCTATCTGCTGGTTCCCCTTTATGCCATCTTCGAGCTCCTGCCGGCGACGCGGGAGGGGGCCGAGCGCCTTGGGCTGGTGACCCTCCAGCAGATGGTCAATGCCCTCGTCGCGAGCATCGAGCTGGGGGTCGAAGGGGTGCGCGTGATCGATGTATCCGGTATCCGTGCCACGAGCGCCGCCTGAGCGATCCTTTCCGTTAGATCCGATCTGTCGGCCTTCTGCGAGCGTTGGTTGACTCGAGACAAGACGATGTGGACATGGAAACTGAACTGGGGCCAGGTGCGCCACGACATCGTCGTCGGTTCCTGCCCGATGACCCCGGGCGACATCGACGCGGACAGGCTTCACCGGACACCGCCATGAACAGAACGTTGTGACCACAGGCAGTCCCGATCGCCCGCGAGTTCACGAGCCCTCTGGAATAGGCAAGCAGCACGATCTTGAGCAGCAGGCCAGGGCAATACGCGGGCGCGCCAACCTCATCGTTGCGAAAGCGCGCGTCGAACTCGCCGAGATCAAGTTCGTGATCGACGGGTGACACAGGGCGTACTCGAAGGAACCGGGAAGAATCTGGCGGGAAAAGTCTACGGGAATAAACTTGGGACTCATGTCAATTGATCGTTCCAACGGTGCCGTCGTGAAAGCGTAGCCACAAGCGGTACCCCTCCAGCGGTTTGACTTCAACGACCTTCGGGATCATGACTGCTACTCCAGAGGTTCAATACGGTTAAGGGGCTGGCGAGCTTGGGCGCGGTTCCAGTCGTCGAGCAGTTTCCGACTGATGAAGAACGCGCCATTCTTCGACGAGGCGCAGGGCACGAGGTCCGAGCCCGCCTTCAAGGATCTGACCGTTATCGATTCGGATGGAAGCCTGCTCGCCGCCGTACTTCGCATGAAAATGCGGCGGCGAGTGGTCGTTGTCGTACATCGCGATGATGATCCCGAAGA
>JBDHRV010000008.1:0-49932 GCA_039807745.1 Burkholderiales bacterium | reverse complement strand
GCCATAACAGCGCGGGGAAAACCCGGCGGCCGACCACCAGCATGAGTGCGATGAACGCCGCCACCGCGAGCAGCGTGGTGCCGAGGGTCCACCAGAGATTGCCGCCTTCGCTGTGCGGGGTGCTGCCGCCGAGCCAACCCGCTGCGGCAGGCAGCAGCACGAGCACGAGCACCATGGCCAGGTCTTCGACGATGAGCCAGCCCACGGCGATGCGACCGTTCATGGACTCCAGCACGCCGCCGACCTCCAGGGCCCTCAGCAGCACGACCGTGCTCGCGACGGAGAGCGCCAGACCGAACACGAGCGCGCCGCCAAGCCCCCAACCCCAGGCGGTGGCCACCCCCGCCCCGAGCGCAGAAGCCACGGCGATCTGCAGTACCGCTCCTGGCACGGCGATCTTGCGCACCTCCATGAGGTCATTCAGGGAGAAGTGCAGGCCGACGCCGAACATCAGCAGCATCACGCCGATCTCGGCCAGTTCGCTGGCTATCGCGGTGTCGGCGACAAAACCCGGTGTGAATGGACCGATCAGGATGCCGGCCAACAGGTAGCCGACCAGTGCGGGCAGTTTCAGGCGGACGGCAACAACGCCCAGCACGACGGCGAGGCCGAGTGCGGTCGCGATGGTCGTGATGAGCGGCGCGGCATGTAGCATCGGGACGCTTCCTCGATTCGTGATAGAGGACGAGACATTCTCGAAAAACAGACTGAACAAGGTGCCCTTAGCCGGGATCCGCGACTGCAGAAAAGTTCAGCCCGTTACCTGGGCGTTGGCGATGGCAGCAATCGGTTCACCGCCTTTTCCGATTGCAAGATCGCGCCGCCGGTATTCGCGACCATCGATAAAAGGAGTAAGCTAACGCTATAAGGTTTGATCAAAATCAAACTGTCGCAGCGCATCTCATTTAACCTTAAGCAGTTCCATTCTTGTCCAATCTCACGCACCCCGCAGGAGGCGAGCGATGAGCACCAATCCTATCGATATCCCCAACGTCCCCACCAGCAACCGCAAGCTTGCGACGTGGGTCAGCGAGATGACTTCGCTGTGCAAGCCCGATCAGGTCGTCTGGTGTGACGGGTCGCAGGCCGAGTATGACCGCCTTTGCGAACAGCTGGTCAAGGCAGGCATATTCATCCGCCTCAACCCGGAAAAGCGGCCAAACTGCTTCCTCGCCCGGTCCCATCCGTCCGACGTTGCGCGGGTCGAGGAGCGCACGTTCATCTGCGCTGCCACCAAAGAGGATGTCGGCCCGACCAACAACTGGGCGGACCCCGACGAAATGCGCGGGACGATGCACTCGGTGTTCGACGGCTGCATGCGCGGTCGCACGATGTACGTGATCCCGTTCAGCATGGGTCCCCTGGGCTCGCCCATCGCGAAGATCGGCGTACAGATCACCGACAGTCCCTACGTCGTCGTCAACATGCGCATCATGACCCGCATGGGTTCCAAGGTGCTCGACGTGCTGGGCGCCGATGGCTTCTTCATTCCCTGCATGCACTCGGTCGGCGCGCCGCTCGCACCGGGACAGAAGGACGTGGCCTGGCCGTGCGAGCCGGACATCGGCAAGAAGTACATCGTGCATTTCCCGGATACCTACGAGATCTGGTCCTACGGATCGGGCTACGGCGGCAACGCGCTCCTCGGCAAGAAGTGCTTGGCGCTGCGCATCGCGTCGGTGATGGCGCGCAAGGAAGGCTGGCTCGCCGAGCACATGCTGATTTCCGGCCTCGAGTCGCCGGAGGGTGAGAAGACCTACATCGCGGCCGCCTTCCCGAGCGCGTGCGGCAAGACGAATCTCGCCATGCTGGTCCCACCGAAGGGTTTCGAGGGCTGGAAGGTGACCACCGTCGGCGACGACATCGCGTGGATCAAGAAGGCACCCGACGGTCTGCTGCGTGCGATCAACCCCGAGGCCGGATTCTTCGGCGTGGCGCCCGGCACCAACATGTCGTCCAATGCGAACGCCATGCTTACCATGCAGAAGAACTCCATCTTCACCAACGTCGCCCTGACCGACGACGGCGACGTGTGGTGGGAGGGCATGGACGGCCCGCCGCCGGCGCACGCCATCGACTGGCAGGGCAAGGACTGGACGCCCGACTCGGGTCGCGTCGCGGCGCATCCGAATTCCCGCTTCACCGCCCCAGCCGGGCAATGTCCATCGATCGATCCGCAGTGGGAGAACCCCGCCGGCGTGCCGGTCAGTGCGTTCATCTTTGGCGGCCGCATGAGCAAGGACATGCCGCTCGTGTATCAGGCGTTCAACTGGGCGCACGGCGTGTATCTGGCGGCCACCATGGGCTCGGAAGCCACGGCGGCGGCGATCGGTCAGGCGGCGATGCGGCGCGACCCGATGGCGATGCTGCCCTTCTGCGGCTACAACATGGCGGACTACTTCACGCACTGGCTCAACGTCGGGCGCAAGGTCGCCAATCCACCGCGCATCTTCCGGGTGAACTGGTTCCGCAAGGACGAGAACGGCAAGTTCATGTGGCCCGGCTTCGGCCAGAACATGCGGGTGCTGAAGTGGGTCGTCGACCGCGTGCACGGCCGCGGCTTCGCCGTGGAAAGCCCGATTGGCTGGATGCCGCGCTTCGAGGACATCGAGTGGGCGGGGCTGGATTTCCCCGCCGCGAAGTTCTACGACCTGATGGCGGTGGGCCGCGACGCCGGCACGGCAGAAGCGCACTCGCACGAGGAGCTGTTCGACCGCTTCCTCGATCGCCTGCCGAAGGAATTCACCTTCGAGCGCGAACTGCTGCGCTCGCGCCTGTGGCGTTCACCCGACCGTTGGGAACTCGCCCGCGAGCAAATCTGATTCGACCGCCGTCAGGCAGCGAAGAACCCCCGGCATGTCCGGGGGTTTTTTTGCCCGCCCTTTCACGGCGCTCGGTATTCACGCAGACTCGCGACGAAATGCGGATCCGCCAGCAGAAGCTCCACGATTTGCCGGAATGCCCCCTCGTACGCTTGCGCAATACCGTCCTGCACGAAGCTCGGCAGGCTCGCTTGTCCGGCGCCCGCGATGGACGCGATCGGCTGCACGGCGGTGTCCGCGCCCGGGAAGACCGTGACGGTAGCATTCGCGTAGTACTCGTTCATCTCGGGATTGAGCGAGCTGCTGCCGTTCAACTGAAGGGTGATGGCAGGCGCAGTCGTGGCTGGCTGCGTTTCGACCTCCTGGAACACCAGACTGAACACGCGCGCGGCTGCCTCCTGCATGAGATGCGCGTCGGCATACTGCCACGTCGCACCACGGAACTCGATCGTCTGCACGTCGGGCATCGCGGGATCGACCTGCAGCGCGACGCGCGTTGCGATCGGCAGCACTACCGCGCTCGCAGCACCGACCCGAGCCGGGCGCGCGGACGGGGCAGCGACACATCCGGCGAGTGCTGCCAGCGCGACACCCGACAGGACACCTCTTGCGAAAACCCTTCGTTGCCGCCTCATCTTGCCTCACGCTGCACGAAAGCGCGCATTGTATCGCCACCGCGATCGCGATCCGGTGGTCTAACCTCGCGTTCGCCGGGTCAAACGATGCTAGGTAAGGACGGGAAGGCGGGCTAACATTAGCGGTATGCTACCGTCCCCATCCGCAAGGGAGGTGTAACCATGGCAGAGCAAACCCCACAACCACCGCCCGAAGTCGAGCTCACGGCGGCCGCGAGTGAGACGATGGCGCGGGGCGAGGATATTCGCGAGCGGGTGCATGATCTCACCCTGCAGGCACTCAAGGACCGGCACTTCGACCGCACCGGCATCCAGGACGTGATTCGCGCGGTGACCCAAGGCGTCGCGCTCGGCGCCGACCGCGACCGCGTGGACATGCGCCAGGCGATGTCCGAAGCCCTCTCGGGCCTGGACAAGGCGCTGCGCACTTCCGCCGAAGCCGGGCAGGCTGCGCTGAAGGAGCTCGCCTCCACCAGCCGCGAGTTCTCCGATGGCGAGCTCAAACAGGCAATCACCAATCTGCGCAAGCTGGAAGACGATTTCTTCTCCACCGTCGGCCAGGTCGCGGACGCTGCGAGCGAACGGGTCCGCCCCGAGCTGCGCGAGGCGCTGGCAGCGGCGCGGCGCTCCGGCACCGAGACCGGGCGCCAGGTGGCGTCGGTGATGAGCGATCTCGCGCAGCGGTTTTCGGTGGCATCGCTCGATGCAACCGTCACCGGGCTGGAGCGAGCGAGCGAATTCGGCGCGCGCTTCGCGGAACTCGCGAGCGGGGTACTGTCCGGGCTCGCCGATGCGCTGCGCACGCAGAAGGCCGACCGCGACGAGCCGCCCAAGGGCGAGCAGGGAAGCTGATGCTGCGTGCCACGCTGGGGGTCATGCGTGATCTGCCGCGCCTGCATGAGATCACCTCGGTCCTGATCCGTCACGGTCTCGGCGATGTCGTCCGCCGGCTCGGCATCGCGAACATCCTGGAGCGTGCCGGGCAACTGCTCACCTGGGGCACCGCGATCGAAAGTGAGCGGCTCGAGCCGGCGCAGCGCGTGCGCCTCGCCCTCGAGGAGCTGGGGCCGACCTTCGTCAAGCTCGGTCAGGTGCTCGCCACCCGCGTCGACCTCTTCGCACCGCACTGGATCAGCGAGTTCGAAAAGCTGCATAACGAGGTGGCGCCGGTGCCATTCGAGCAGTTGCTGCCCGACATCCAGCGAACGCTGGGGCAACCGCCCGCCGAGGTGTTCCGCGAGCTCGAGAGCAAAGCGCTGGCTTCGGCGTCGATCGCGCAGGTGCATCGCGCACGGCTCATGGACGGCACACCGGTCGTGCTCAAGATCAGGCGGCCCGACATCCGCCCCAAGATCGAAGCCGACCTGCGAATCCTGCTCAACATCGCGGACCTGATCGAATCCGAGATGCCGGAGGCACGCCGCTACCAGCCGAAGCAGATCGCCAGCCAGTTCGCCCGCTCCCTCGAGCGCGAGCTCGACCTCGCGCGCGAGGCCCGCAATATCGAGCGCTTCGGAAAGAACTTCGAGGGCAACTCGTACATCGTCATCCCGCGGGTGTATCGGCAATGGACGAGCGAAGTGATGAACGTCCAGCAGTACGTCGATGGGATTCCCGCGACGGATCAGACGGCGGTCGCTGCCGCCGGGTTCGATCGCAAGCTCCTCGCCGCGCGGGGCTCCGAGGCGGTGCTCAAGATGATCCTTGTGGACGGCTTCTTCCAGGCCGACCCGCACCCGGGCAACGTGTTCTACCTGCCCGGCAACCGTCTCGTCATGATCGATTTCGGCATGGTCGGGCGCTTGAGCCCGATGCGCCGCAACCAGGTGGTCGACCTGCTGGCGGGCATCGCGCAGATGGACCAGGAGCCGATGATCGATGTCCTGCTCGACTGGGCCGGAGATGCCGTCGTCGACGAGGTGAAGCTCGCGGCGGACGTAAACGAGCTCGTCTCCGAGTACGAAGGTGTCCCGCTCAAGGACGTGCGTGTCGCGATCATGCTCAAGCAGTTCGCGGCCATCATCCGCGAGCACTCTATCGTCATGCCCTCCGATCTCACGCTCATGTTCAAGGCGATGATCACGATGGAGGGTCTGGGGCGGCAGTACGACCCGGATTTCCGTGTGGTCGACCACCTGCAACCGCTGCTGCGGCGTGTGCTGAGCGAGCGTTACCGTCCCGACCAGGTGGTCAAGCGCGGGCGCGGCACGATCAACGATTTCTTCAACGTCGTGCAGAGCGTCCCGCGCGATGTCGCCCGGCTGCTGCGCGACGCTCGGCGCGGCAAGATACGGATCGACGTCGACATGAAGCGGCTCGATCAGTTCGGCCGCCAGCTCCACCGCACCATCGACCGGGCGACGATGGGCATCATGACAGCGTCGCTGGTGATCGGGTCGGCAATCGTGATGAACGTGCCGGAAGGCCCCAGCGTGATGGGCGTCCCGGTGCTCACCGCCGTCGGCTTCACGGGGTACGTGATCGCCTTCATGAACAGCGTCTGGATCATCCTCGGCATCTGGCGGTCGGGCAAGGAGTGAATTCGGCACCTGCAGGCTGACGACGACGAGGACCGGGAGCAGTGCTCACTGTCGCAGTAGCGACCGCCGGGTCAGCTCACTTGGGCGGCTTGTAGCAGACGAGCAGGGTCCCGCCGCTGGGCGTGTCCAGCGCAGTGATTTGCTTCCAGTCCGTCGGCGCCCCCTCCCGCCGTGATTCGAGGCTCAGCTGGCCGTAGACGTTCGGCTTGTGGATCTCGATCCTCCCGGACGACGCCTCGTAGAAGAGCATGCCGTGCCCGTTGTTCGGCGCATCGAGCATCACCGGGGCCAGCAGCGACCAGGTGGTGCGGATCCCCTCCCGTCGAGGCGTCATCTGGGCGTTCCCCGCGGCTCCGAGTGAGATCCGGAGGAGCGTGCTGCCCGTCGGGGCGTCGTAGAAGAACTGATCGACGAACCCGCCGCCGGCGAACTGCGCGGTGATGACGTGCGTCCACGGAGCCAGGCCCGTCACCTCCTTCACCGTGGTGAGCGCGCCATGGCCATCGGTGGTCAGGATGGTCGCCTGATCGGCCGCCGGATCGAGGCCCATCAGGTCGTGCCAGGAATCGAGGGCGGTGTTGCCGGACAGCAGCGCCTGCCACGTCGTGCTCCACCCACCGACGTTCCTGAGGTGCACCGCCCTGGACCTCACGACGGCATAGAGACGGATCCATCCCGCTGCCGGCTCGTAGAAAGCCAGGGCGGTGTTGTTGCTGTTGGTGAACTTCCCGCCGGCCACCTGCGTGCATCCAGCAGGGAAGCTCCCGATGAAGACGCCCATGACTGTGACGGTGCCGTCGGCGCCGATCGCCCAGATCTCCGCGTTCCCGGTCTCGGAGTCGTAGCAGAGCAGGTCCTGCCCCGGGACGGGTCCGCCGAAGGTCCCGGGGACGAAAGTTGTCCACTTGGCGATCCCGTTCGCGCTGCTGACCAGATTCAGCTGCTTGCCGTCGAAGCTGTAGATGTCCCGGCGACCGGTCCCGTCATCGGCTGCCACGGCGTCCTTCACCGCGTTCCGGCCCTCGTAGTAGGCCCCATCGACCGAACTACCGTTGTCGAGGCGTCCGACCACGACCTGGGTCCAGGTGCTCGGCAGATCGCCGGCTCGGTTCGCCCAGGACTTGGGCGTCGCGGATGCGGCGTTGCTCATGAGCTCGATCTCCTTCGCCGCCGCGTCGTAGAGCAGCAGCCCGCCCCACTGCGCGAACGCCTGACTCGCGGCGATCAGGCTCCAGGTCTTCCGCCACCCGGAGTAGGACTTGGACAAGGTCATCTTGCCCAGCTTGTCGACCAGGTAGAACTCGGCCACTCCCTCCGTGGGGTCGTAGAAGAAGATGTCGTCACAGCCGCGAGAGGCGTCGTAGTCTCCGACGACGACCTGCGAGCACCCCTTGCGCAGATTGTCGTACCGGGCTGCCAGCTGGAGCGCGCCGGTGCCGTCGGTGGTGTAGAACTCACCCAGGCCCGCGGCGGCGTCGTAGCAGAACAGGTCGGTCCAGCTGGCGCTCCCGAAACGGCCGGACACCAGGTGGGTCCAGGTCTTTCTCGTCACCCCCATCCCGACCAGCTGCTTCCAGCCGCCGGAGTTCACCTGGTAGGTGAGAACGAATCCGGAGGCGGGCTCGTACAGCATGAGATCGTCGTATCCGCTGCTGGCGAAGTTCCCGACGACGACGTGCGTGTTCCATTTGGCGAAGTCGGTATGACTCGCGACCCGGATGATGCTCCCCGCCCCGTCGATCTTGTGGAAGTCGCCCCGGCCGGTGGTGGCATCGTAGCCGAACAGATCCTTCTGTCGCCCGGCACTGCCGCAGGCGAACCCGCCCGCCACCACGTGGGTGTACGTCGGGTCGATCTGCTTGCTGATGTCCGCTACGGTCTCCCTGCGGTTGAGACCACCAGTGAAACGGCTGATGTGGAACAGCCTGCTCCGCACCGAACCCACGACTACGTCCGCCATGATCGACCCCCGATTCGTTTCAATGTCGGCGACACAGACTGCGCGACGGGGCCGTCGCCGAGCCTGAACTCCAACGGCACTTCCGTGGTGATTGTCTCGTCGCTGCCAGTCGTGGTCAATGGAATATTTTGTGTTGAGCGCTCCTGAAAAATGACCAGGGCTCGGCGGGCGGCGACCGCATCATACGACCGCACGCGTTCACCACCGTGTGGTTCCACGGCCGACTATGACAATGCCGTCGTGCGCCCACCCGGCCGAGTAGACCGCGGAGAACGCGAGGACGATTCGCCAGAGCCACGCGAGCGCGAGAGCGAGCGTAAGGTAGACCGGCCGGGCCACGTACAGATACCACCAGCCGCCGAAGCCGACGCTCCCGGGGTGCACCGCGTCTTCCGCCCACCGCACGTCGTGACCCTGGTGCGTGTCGGGAGCAAGAACGGTCCACGCCAAGGCAACCGCGCCGATCACTACCCAGGGAAGCGTCCGATCACGCAACCGCTTGACACTCTCCAGCGTGCTCGCGAAGGCCGCGACGTCAGTCACCAGCCCTGCGCGCACGAACTGCGGCAGCAGACGCTGCATCGTCGCGTGCGCCATGCCTTCCGCCAGGACGAGCAGCGGGATCGCGATCAGGCAACGGACGTTCACGCCGAAATGCTGGAGCAGCGGTTCGTCGACCGTGCCCGAGACCGCGCGGCCCGCAAACGCGACCCAGACCGCGATCGGCAGCCACGTGACCAGGGCGTAAGCAATCGCACGCCGCACGATTCCGAGCCCCGTTCGCGGTACCAGCCCGACGGCGCGCTGCGCCCGAAAGAAGAGATCATCGCGGACGAGCGAAACGGAGAGTCTCTGGGAATCCGCTTCGCTCCCCGAAGTGTTCGTCGTCAAAGGCAGCGTTCTCGAACGGTCAATGGCCTTGTGTGTCCGCCGGGGAACATGCGGCTCCGCGGGAAGAAAGCGAGTTCCGCCACGGCGCCGCGCCTCGAAACTTGCGGAGCCGGTGCGCGACCACCGTGCGCCACCGGCTCGGCATGCTGGCAAGACGGTTACTTCGCCGGCTCGACGCTGATGGCGAGCGCCTCGCTGAAGGTCACCTCGACCTCGTCGCCTTTCTTGAGGCCGCGGATGAACTCGATCGCCTGCGGGTCCTTGACCTTGAGACGGCGGTTGTAGCCGCGCGGTCCGGTGACCTCGATGGTGTTGGCATAGCGATCGACGTCGTACACCTTGACCGTGGTCCTGACCTGCTCGCCGATGGCGGCCGCGGGTCGTTCGCCCGGCGCCGCGCGCACCACGCCAGTCTCGGCCTGCACCCCCGTCACCCCCGTGCCGGGTTTCACCACCTGCGCCGCGAACCCTTCGGTGAAGCGCACGACGACGCGATCGCCCTTCTTGACCTGGGCCAGGTTGCGGACTTCCGGACCTGCCTTGATGAGCGTCTGCCGTCCCTGCGCATCGCGCAGCACGACCTCCCGGGTCGAGTGGTCGATCGCTTCGACGATCGCTGACGCCTCGACGGTCTCCGACATGGCCAGCGGTTTCGGTGGCTGCGGTGCGCAGGCGACGAGGAGCGCGGCGGCACTAAGCGTCGCAATGGCTGTGCGAATGGTGGGAAGAGCTATCTTCTTCATGGGTGAGCGTCCTGTTCGATGGGGAGAAACTCGGGCAAAGCACGGGTGCAACGCCGCCCGCACAACGCGAGAAGCCGCCACCAAGAAAGAACGCCCGGGACGAGCCGGGCGTTCTTTTAGTGGCGCGCCATCTGCCGACTACACGTTGCAGCGTCGGTCAGTTGAGATCGTTGTCTTTCCAGACCTTCGTTCCCGCAACCGCACCGCCGGCCTGCAAGCCGGTCTTCGTCAAAGTGTACATCTTGCCACCGGTAAACGCGCCAGCGCCCGCGCCTGCCTCGATTGTCTTCTCGCCCGCTCCGGCACCGGCCGATGCCGCCGCGCCCGCCTCCCAGCCGGAATCAATGAAGCTCTTCATCGACGCGGCATCCTTGAAGACGAAAAGATAGCTCGTCTCGGAAGCGCCGACCTGCACACCGGCGCTCGCCTGCGCAATGTCCATGAAGGTGTCCTTCTTCGTCTTGTTGTCGTGGACCAGGCCCTTGCCGCCGGCGCCGCCCACCAGGAACGACAAGCCGTAGGTTCCGAAGATTCCGTACCCTGCGGCTTTGGCCACTTCGGCCTTGAGCTTCGGATCGGCCTTGTAGAAGGCCTTCAGAGAGGAGTGCGCCTTGCTGCGCAGTTCCGCTTGTTTCTTGCCTTTGTCGCTGACGTCGGCAATCGCGGATGCGGCGGTGAACGAAAGGGCCACGAGCCCGGCAGTGAAGAGTGTTTGAAGTCTCATACGATGTCCCCTTTATGGCCGGCGGGTACATGGGGTTACGCTCTCGTCGCCGGCTTCGAGAGCGGGAAAGAAGACCGCGCTCCTTCGTGGCACGGGGTGCCGGACCGCGATCACGCGACTTGCATCGCTTTCCAGCGGCATTGCCTGGAAGGGGTCTTAGGATACTTCAGAAATCCCGGCCGCGGGGTCTTTGCATTCGGCGAAATGCGGCGAGCGAAATCCGGGACAGCCTTGCGGTCACGCAGGCGGAGAAGGATGCCTATGTCAAACACGTGCAGGATACTCTGGCACACGATCGCGCGCGGCATGCGGCCTGACGGGAGCCCGGACGAAATCAAGGCAGCGACGGATGAGATCGCGACCGCCCACCGTTCGGTGCAGCGCCCAAAACCCGCGGCACACGAGCGGCGAAGCGAGCCCCCACCCCAGTCCCATGTCCCAACGCACGCGCCGTAATCGCGGGCGGTTGAACGGGATGGACTGCCGACGATACAATCTATCCATATTAGTTGATATGGTGCCCCATATGAAGACTACCGTCGAGCTGTCCGATGTCCTTCTCCGTGAGGTTCGAAAGCTCGCCGCGCGCGAGGGCACTACCGTCAGGGCCCTGGTCGAACAGGGTTTGCGTCGAGTGTTAGCGGAGAGAAAGCAGGTCGGCGCATTCCAGCTCCGCAAGGCGACTTTTGCGGGCACAGGACTGCAGCCGGGGGTGAAAGACACCTCGTGGGAGCAGATTCGAGACTTCGTCTACGAGGGTCGAGGCGGATGATCGCCGTTGACACGAACATCCTCGTGTACGCGCACAGGGAGGATGCCTCCTTCCACGAGGAGGCTTACCTGCGGGTCCAGCAACTCGCCGAAGGCCGGTCCGCCTGGGCGATTCCGTGGCCGTGCTTGCACGAGTTCCTGGCCTTGGTCACCCACCCCCGCATTTTCGCTCCCCCAACTCCGGTTGCAGCAGCCATCGATCAGGTCGAGGCGTGGCTAGAATCGCCATCGCTTGCGCTGATCGGCGAAGCCGATGGCTACTGGCCAACATTGCGTCAAGTCTTGGAAGCTGGTCGCGTCACGGGACCGCAAGTCCACGATGCCCGAGTCGCCGCTCTATGTCGTCACCACGGCGTTGCGGAGCTCTGGTCGGCCGACCGCGACTTTGGCCGATTTCCTGGTCTCGCGGTCGTCAATCCACTCGTTGCCTGACGTGATCGAACACCAGCGTCAACCGCGCTCGGAGGCGAACGTTTCCCTCTCGCCGGCAAGACCCCATGGTCCGGCGATGTTGGGGGCCGACCGCAGCCCCGCCGCGGCGCGCTGGAGCGCGATGAGCCGCGGGGCGATCGACCGCGTGTATTCGGCGAGCGGGATCATGCACCAGCCGTGTTCGTGCATCTGCCCTTCGAGCGGCGCCGGGTAGCGGGGCCGACCCTCGATGACGAAGTCGGCGGCGGAGGCCGCGCGCCGGATCGCGAGGCCGCGCGCCACGCGCCGGAACATGTCGGCGCCGCCGGGCAGGTCGCGCGCGAGATCCTCCAGCCACCTCAGGAAGAACTCGACCGTCGACCGGTGAAGCACGCCCGTGTTGCTCTCGAGCATCTCGTCCAGCGTGGACGAAAGCTCGGGATGTGCGAGCATCTTCCGCAGATCGAAGATCATTGCCGCGACGTCGGCATCGCCCAGACCGAGCAGCGCGCCGAGACCCGCGCCCGGGTTGCGTGCACGCGGCGTGAGCAGGTGATCGAGCACGCAGAACGGACCCGCGCTGGGACCGGCCGCGTCGGGGCAGTGCGAGAGCGCAACCGTCATGGCGGCCGCCGACACGATGCTGCGATCGTCGTCGCCGAGCAGGATGGGCACCAGCGCCCATGCCGGCAGTTGACCGCGCCGTACACGCAGCGCGAGCCCGGCGAAGATTGCGAATCGCTCGCGAGGCAGCGTGTGGTCCGTGAACTGCTCCCACGCGCTGATCAGGGTATCGAGTTCGCCCACGTCCGGCTGTCGCGAAAATGCTTCGAGCCGCCGTTCCAGCGTTTCGTGGTCGCCTCCAACAGGGACGCCCCTGACGGCATCCCGCGCTTCATCGCACGTCCTGCGAACCCTCGTCTCCATTGCGTTCGATCGCCTCCTTCGTGATCCGGTAGGAGTACTACAGACGTACCCGCACCGGGTGGTGACACGATAGGCGATTGCGCTATGCTTGCCGCTGTCCCGGCCGGCCAACCGCTTGTCCCTACACGCCACCTTCATGGCAGCGACCGTTCTGACCTCACCCTCGCTCGCGCTGTGGCAGGCGCTCGAAGAAGCGGGGAGCGATGCGAAAGAGGTATTCGAGAGTGCCGGCTTCGATCCGGCCCTCCTCTACCGACCGGGTGCGCGCGTCCCGGTTTCCGTGATCCGGCGGCTCTGGCTGCGCGCCGTGGAAGCAACCGGGAACCCCTGCATCGGACTCGAGGCCGTGCGTCATCTGCACCCCACGGCCGGTCACGCGCTTGGCTATGCGTGCCTGGCGAGCACCACCATCAAGGAGGCTTTGCAGCGCTTCGCGCGCTATTTTCGCGTCGTCAACGAAGCCACGCGCCCGCAATTCGAGGAGACCGGCGACGGCTTCTGTCTGCGCTTGAGCTTTCCCGGCGGCGCGCCGCTGTTACCGGCCGCCAATCTGGATGCCTTGCTGGCGAGCGCGCTCGTCCTGGCACGCAAGTGCGCGGGTGAGGACTTCGCAGCCCTGCGCGTCGAGCTCATGCATCCGGCTCCCGACTGTGCAGCACGTCTCGCGGCGTTCTTCCGGGCACCCATAGCGTTCGATGCGCCCCGTTACGCCCTGCATTTCGCGCGCGCCACCGTCCTGAAGGTACTGCCCACCGGCAATCCCGAGCTCGTGCTCTCGGCCGAGCAGATGCTGCGCGACTACCTCGCGCGGATGGACCGCTCCGACATGGTCGCGCAGGCACGCAAGTTCATCGCGGAGCGGCTGACCTCGGGCGAGCCGCTGGCAGGAGAGGTCGCGCGGGCGCTCGCCGCCAGCCCCCGCACGCTGCAACGACGACTGAACGCGAGCGGGACGAGCTTCGCGAAGCTCCTGGATCAGACCCGTCGCGAGCTTGCGGTCGAGTACCTGCGCGACCCCGAGAACACGATCGAGGAGACCGCGTTCCTGGTCGGCTTCGCCGAGGCTGCGAGCTTCAACCGCGCCTTTCGGCGCTGGACCGGCAATTCACCCACCGCCTTTCGGCATGCCAATCTGGCAGCGGCGCAGTAAGGGCGCCGCGGTCGATCCGTTCCGCGTGTACCGAACTTAGCGTTGCGGTGCCAGCACGATTGCCGCAAGCGGGGGCACGGTGACCGTCAGCGAGTACGCACGGCTCATCCACGCCAGATCCTCCGCCACGAGCTGCCCGTCCCCATTGCCCAGGTTGCTGCCGCCGTAGTGATGCGAATCGGAGTTGAGGATCTCCCGATACGCACCGAGCCGCGGCACGCCGATGCGATAACCGTGTCTTGGGACGGGCGTGAAGTTGACGATCACCACCAGGAAATCGTCGCCCGCCCGGCGCACGAAGCTTAAGATCGATTGCTGCGAGTCGTGGCAGTCGATCCATTCGAACCCCTGCCACTCGAACTCGTTGCCGTGCAGCGCGCGGGCATCGCGATAGAGATGATTGAGGTCGCGCACGAGCCGCTGCATACCACTGTGGAGCGGATACTCGAGTACGTACCAGTCGAGCACGCCAGCGCTGTTCCACTCCAGGCCCTGCCCGAATTCGGTTCCCATGAAGAGCAGCTTCTTGCCGGGATGGGTGAACATGTACGTGTAGAGCGTGCGCAGATTCGCGAAACGCTGCCACTCGTCGCCCGGCATCTTGTTCAGCATCGACCCTTTGCCGTGCACGACCTCGTCGTGCGAGAACGGCAGCATGAAGTTCTCGGTGAAGCAGTAGAGCATGCTGAACGTCAGCAGATCGTGATGGTACTGCCTGTGGATGGCCTCCTTCGATATGTAGCGCAGGGTGTCGTTCATCCACCCCATGTTCCACTTGATGTCGAAACCGAGGCCGCCGAGATAGGTCGGCCGGGAAACCTGCGGCCAGGACGTCGACTCCTCGGCGATCATGAGTACACCGGGACATTCGGCGTGCGTGACGGCGTTCAGTTCGCGCAGGAATTCGATCGCCTCCAGATTCTCACGGCCGCCGTACTGATTGGGAATCCACTCGGTGCGTGAGTAATCGAGGTAGAGCATCGAAGCGACCGCATCCACGCGCAGGCCGTCGATGTGCATTTCCTTCAGCCAGTAGAGCGCGCTGGAGAGCAGGAAGGTCCGCACCTCGTTGCGACCGTAGTTGAAGATGAGCGTCGACCAGTCGAGGTGCTCGCCCTTGCGCGGATCCTCGTGCTCGTACAGCGCGGTGCCGTCGAAGCGGGCAAGCGCGTACGCATCCTTCGGGAAGTGCGCCGGCACCCAGTCCAGGATGACGCCGATGCCGTTGCAGTGACAGTGATCGACCAGAAAGCGGAAATCGTCGGGCGTGCCGAAGCGGCTGGTCGCGGCGAAGTAGCCCGTTGCCTGATAGCCCCACGAAAGATCGAACGGATGCTCGGTCACGGGCAGCAGTTCGATGTGGCTGAATCCCATGTACTTCACGTAATCGACGAGGCGTTCCGCCAGCATGCGGTAGTTCAGGAACTCGCCTTCCGGTCCGCGCTGCCAGGATCCGAGGTGGACTTCGTACACCGACATCGACGCATGCTGCCAGTCCCACGCGGCGCGCCGTTCCATCCATTCCCCGTCCTGCCATGCATGCTTTGGCTCGCCGACCACGATCGAGGCCGTATTGGGTCGCGCCTCGAACTGCTGACCATAGGGGTCGGACTTGAGCATGATCTGGCCGGTGTGGCGATTCCTGACTTCGAAGCGGTAGAGTGCACCGGGGCACAGGTCCGGAATGAAGAGCTCCCAGATCCCGCAGCCCGGACGCACCCGCATCGGGTGCCGCCGGCCGTCCCAGCGGTTGAAATCGCCGACCACGCTCACCCGCTCGGCGTTCGGTGCCCATACCGCGAACAGCACGCCCCGCACCCCGTCCACGTCGCGCTCGTTGGCGCCCAGGATCTGGTAGGCCTGACGGAGCTTGCCTTCGCTGAACAGATACAGATCGGTGTCGGAGATCTGCGGCGGATAGCAGTAGGGATCGTAGGCGATGTGCTGGTGGTGGGATTCGTCGCGCCAGATCAGCCGGTAGCGATCCGGCACCGCATCCGCCCGGCCACGCCACTTGAAGAAGTCGGTCCCCGGCACGCGCTCCAGGTGCAGATCGCCTTCCGCGATCGCGACCTCTGTGGCGTACGGGATAAATGCGCACACGACGACACCGTCGTTCACGGGGTGCCGACCCAATACCGAAAACGGATCATGGTGCCGTGCCTCGGCAATCCTGATTTCTTCATCGCTAAGACGGGGTTGAGCCATGACCTCCCTCACATGCATTGCACTCATATCGATTCCTGGATCGTAGGACGGAAAACACAAGGCCACCGGATACGTCGTCCGATACCCTGCCGGAGATGCGCCGATTTTCGGCTGGACTGCGGCGCGCGACCCACGGCAGCGATGTTCTTGTCGTTGCGCATGAGCGCTGCGGCACAGCCTCTCTCGTGCGGAGCAGACGAGGCGGACGATTCACCACGCTCGCGAAACGAGCGCAGGTATCATTATGCCCGATCGGCGGGCAGCGACCCCAACTTTCAACGGAAAAATGCCGTGGTGAAACGCACGTTACAGCCTCGACGCAAGCGCCTTGCGAGCGAGGCGCAATCGACACTCTGGCCGGGCGCGCCCTACCCGCTCGGCGCGACTTGGGATGGACACGGCGTGAACTTTGCCGTGTTCTCCGAACGTGCCGAAGCCATCGAGCTCTGTATCTTCGATCCGCGGGGTCGGCGCGAACTGATGTGCGCCCACCTGCCCGAGCGCACCGATTTCGTCTGGCACGGCTATCTGCCCGACGCGGCGCCCGGAACGCTCTATGGACTGCGCGCCTACGGCCCGTACCGACCCGAGCAAGGTCAGCGCTTCAACGCGAACCGGTTGCTGCTCGATCCCTATGCCCGAGCCATCGTCGGCAGATTGCGCTGGACCGATGCTCACTTCGGTTACAAGGTCGGCGCGCCGCGCGCCGACCTGACCTTCGACTGGCGCGACAATGCGCCCGCCATGCCGAAATGCCGCGTGACCGATGCGGCGTTCGATTGGGAAGACGACCGTCGTCCCGCCGTTCCGTGGAGCGACACCGTCGTCTACGAACTGCACGTGAAAGGGTTTACGGCACGCCATCCCGGCATTCCGCCAGCGCTGCGCGGCACCTACGCGGGGCTCGCCAGCGCCCCGGCGATCGACCATCTGCGGGGGCTCGGCGTGACAGCCGTGGAACTGCTCCCGATCCACTCCTTCGTCGACGATCGCGTCCTGGTGGAACGCGGCCTGCGCAACTACTGGGGCTACAACAGCCTGGGTTTTTTTTCACCCGATTCCCGGTACGCGGCAAGCGACGATCCGGTGAACGAGTTCAAGGCGATGGTGCGCGCGCTGCATCGGGCCGGCATAGAGGTGATCCTGGACGTGGTCTACAACCACACCGCGGAAGGCAATCACCTCGGACCCACCTTCTCCTTCCGCGGTCTGGACAACGCGTCATACTACCGGCTGACGCCCGTCAACCCGCGTTACTACATGGACTACACCGGGTGCGGCAACACCTTGAACACGATGCACCCGAAGGTGCTGCGACTCATCATGGACTCGCTGCGCTACTGGGTCGAGGAGATGCGCGTCGACGGTTTCCGCTTCGACCTCGCCACCACGCTGGCGCGCGAGGCGCACGCCTTCGACCCGGCCGGCGCGTTTCTCGACATGGTGCATCAGGATCCCGCGCTCGCCCGCGTGAAGCTCATCGCCGAGCCCTGGGATCTGGGCGAGGGCGGCTACCAGGTCGGCGGCTTTCCGGTCGGCTGGTGCGAGTGGAACGCGAAGTACCGCGACGCGGTGCGCGCCTACTGGAAGGGCGACGGCGGGCTCATCGGCGATCTCGCCTCGCGGTTGACGGGCTCGAGCGACCTCTTTGCACACAACGGGCGCGGCCCGCGTGCGAGCCTCAACTTCATCACCGCCCATGACGGCTTCACGCTGCGCGATCTGGTGAGCTACGAGCGCAAGCACAACGATGCGAACGGCGAAGACAATCGCGACGGCGCAGACAACAATCTGGGCTGGAACTGCGGTGTGGAGGGCCCCACCGACGACCGCGAGATCTGCGCACTGCGCGCCCGCCAGCAGCGCAACCTGCTCGCAACGCTGCTGCTGTCGCAAGGCGTTCCGATGCTGGTCGCGGGCGACGAGATGGGGCGCACGCAGCACGGCAACAACAACGCGTATTGTCACGACAGCGAAACGAGCTGGCTCGATTGGACGCAGACCGAAGAGAATCGCGATCTGCTCGATTTCGCAACCCGCGTCATCCGCCTGCGCCGCGAACACCCCGCGTTTCGGCGGCACAGCTTCTTCCAGCAGGGACCGTTGCCCGACGGTGTGCGCAACGTGCGGTGGTTCGGACCCGACGGCCTGGAGATGAGCGACTACGAGTGGAACCAGGGCTTCGCACGCTGTCTCGGCATGTACCTGGCGGGTGACGCCATCGGTGAGGTCGATGCCCGGGGCGTGCCGGTCGTCGATGACAACTTCCTGCTCCTGATCAGCGCGCACCACGAAGAGATCCCGTTCGTCCTCCCCGGTTTCCGCTCGAACGCGCGGTGGCAGGTCGCGCTCGACACGAGCGATCGTGCATCCGACGCGCAGGCGCGCCGCTATCATGCCCGTGGCGATGCCTTCCCGCTCCAGGGACGGTCGCTGGTCCTGCTGCTCCAGCCGCAAACGCGCGCGGACAGCGAGAGCGTCGAGGAAGAGCCGGCGGCCGCCGGCGCCGGTGCGGACTTCTCCTGACACCTCTGAACCAACCTCGGAACGAAATCATGCGAGTCTTCAACTTCAGCGCCGGTCCCGCGGTGCTTCCGGAAGTCGTGTTGCGACGCGCCGCCACCGAGATGCTCGACTGGCACGGCAGTGGCATGTCGGTCATGGAAATGAGCCATCGCAGCAAGGCCTTCATCGGCATCGCCGAGAAGGCGGAAGCCGACCTGCGCACACTGCTGGCGCTTCCCGCTCACTACAGGGTGCTGTTCCTCCAGGGCGGTGCGATTGCCGAAAATGCCATCGTGCCGATGAACCTCCTCGGCGACAAGTCCACGGCGGATTACGTCGACACCGGCGAATGGTCGAAGAAGTCGATCCAGGAAGCGAAGAAGTACTGCACGGTGAAGGTCGCGGCGTCTGCGGCGGACAGCGGCTTCACCCGCGTGCCGCCGCAGGAGACGTGGTCGCTCACCAAGGAGGCGGCCTACGTCCACGTCTGCACCAACGAGACGATCGGCGGTGTCGAGTATCACTGGACCCCCGACACGGGAGAGGTTCCGCTCGTCGCGGACATGTCCTCACACCTGCTGTCGCGCCCGGTCGACGTGTCGAAGTTCGGGGTTATCTACGGCGGCGCGCAGAAGAACATGGGGCCCGCCGGACTCACCGTCGTCATCGTCCGTGACGACCTGCTCGACCGCGCACTGCCAATCACGCCGTCCGCGTTCCACTGGAAGAAGCAGGCGGAAGCCGCTTCGATGCTCAATACACCGCCCACCTATGCGATCTACATCGCGGGACTGGTGTTCCAGTGGCTGCTCGCGCAAGGCGGACTGACCGAGATCGAGCGCATGAACATCGCCAAGGCCGGTCTCCTCTACGATTACCTCGATCAGTCCTCGTTCTATTCCAATCCGGTGCGCAGGGAAGATCGTTCGCGCATGAACGTCCCCTTCCGGCTGCGGGACGAGGCGCTCGACGAAGCGTTTCTCAAGGGGGCAAAGGCGGCCGGTCTGGTCGAGCTCAAGGGCCATCGCAGCGTCGGCGGCATGCGCGCGTCGATCTACAACGCGATGCCGGTCGAAGGGGTGAGGGCGCTCATCGAATACATGAAGGACTTCGCGGCACGCCACGGTTGAGCCACGCAATCATGAACAAGTATCAGATCCTCGTCCTGAACCATATCTCCAACCACGGCCTGCGCCGCCTGCCCGCCACACGCTATGCGGTGAGCAAGTCGGCGGAGCAACCGGACGCCATCCTGGTGCGCTCGCACAACATGCACGAGATGGCGCTTCCGGCGAGCGTGCGCGCCATCGGCCGGGCCGGGGCCGGCACCAACAACATTCCCGTCGCCGAGATGTCGAAGCGCGGCGTGCCGGTATTCAACACCCCTGGCGCCAACGCGAATGCCGTCAAGGAGCTGGTGCTGGCAGCGCTCCTCATGGCGGCACGCAACGTGGTGCCCGCCCTCGCCTACGTGGCGGAGCTGCACGCCAAGACGTCGAACCTCGAAAAGCAGATAGAGGACGCCAAGAAGCGCTTTGCCGGAGTCGAGATCACGCACCGCTCGCTCGGCATCGTGGGCTTGGGCGCCATCGGCAGCCTCGTCGCGGACACCGCGCTCAAGCTCGGCATGCGGGTCATCGGCTTCGATCCGGACATCACGGTAGACGCGGCCTGGCGACTGCCCGCGAGCGTGCGCAAGGCCGCCACCATCGAAGAGCTGCTGCAGCAGTCCGATTTCGTCAGCCTGCACGTGCCGCTGCTGTCCAGCACGCGCCACCTGATCGACGAGAAGCGGCTCGCGGTCATGAAGCACGGCGCCAGTCTCCTCAACTTCGCGCGCGATGCGCTGGTCGACGAGCACGCCGTCGTGGCGGCGCTGCGCGCGCATCGCCTCAAGTGCTACGTCTCGGATTTCCCCAGTGCCGACCTGTCGCGCGAGCCGGGTGTCGTCGCCTTGCCGCACCTGGGCGCATCGACCGCCGAGGCAGAGGAGAACTGCGCCGTGATGGTGATCGATCAGGTGCGCGAGTATCTCGAGAACGGCGCGATCCTGAACTCGGTGAACTTCCCCAACGTCGACATGGCGCGCGAGTCTCCCTACCGCGTTGCCATCGCCAACGCCAACGTACCGAACATGCTGGGGCAGATCTCCACCGCGATGGCCAACGGCGGGCTCAACATCCACAACATGGTCAACAAGTCGCGCGGCGAGATGGCCTACACGCTGGTCGACGTCGACAGTCCCGTCCACGACGATGTCATCCGCACCATCGCCGGCATCAAGGGCGTGTTGTCGGTGCGCGCGATCCCGGCCGCCGAGACCGCCTGACGCGCAAGCTTCAGAGTCGAGCCGTCACGATCCTGCCGACTTCGGCATCGGTGAGGGCGATCGGATTCGTCTTCATGCTCGACCCGCGGCTCGACGCCACGATGCGAGGCACGTCTGCCGCCGTGACGCCGTAGCGGGACAACCGCGGCAGCTCGAGCGCCTGCTGCCAGTCGTGAAGAACGGCGAGCAGCGCTTCGTGCGCTTGGGCTTCGCCCAGCTCGCTGCGCCCCGACAGGCAGCGACCGATCTCGGCGTACTTCGCCAGCGCAGGGCTCCGCGGGTCACGCAGCGTGACGGCCTCGACGTTCACTCGCGTGGCCGCTGCGACCAGCGTCCCGCACGCAACGCCGTGCGGAATCGGAAAGAAGGCACCGAGCGGCGCGGCAAGGCCGTGCACGGAGCCCAGCCCCGTCTGCGCGAGGCAGATGCCCGACAGGAGCGAGGCATAAGCCATCCGCTCGCGGCCCTGCGCCGCGCGCTCGCCACCCGCATGCCAGTCGAGCAGACCTTCGTTGACCGCCGCGATGCCGGAGCGCGCCAGCGCATCGGTAAGGGGGTTGGCGCGCGACGAGACAAACGATTCCAGCAGTTGGGTGAAGGCGTCCATGCCGTCGGCCGCGATCAACGCCGGTGGACACCCGTCAAGCAGATCGGGGTCAACGATCGCCCATTCCGCGACGAGGCGCTCGTTGCGAAAGGATTTCTTGAAACCCGCTTCGCCATGCACGGACAGCACGGCGTTCTTGGTCGCCTCCGAACCCGTGCCCGCCGTGGTCGGGACGGCGATGAAGGGCGTGGCCGGTCCCCGATACGGTTCCTCGGGACCGACGCCCTCGAGATGGTCCACCACCGAGTTCCCCGGCCGCAGCAATCCCGCGATCGCCTTTGCGGCGTCCAGTGCACTGCCGCCGCCGATGCCGACCACGGCGTCGAAGGGTTCGTGGTGAAACTGCGCCACGACACCATCCACGAACTGCGGCGAGGGCTCGCCGGTCACGCGTACCTGCTCCCAGGCGAAGCGCTGCGCGCGCAACGCCTCGTAGAGCCAGGCGCCGCCGGCGGACGCGTCGAACGAGGACTGTCCGGTCACCAGCAGAAGGCGCTTGCCGTAGCCGCTCGCGATGTCCGGCAGACGGCGCAGGCTGCCCGCGCCGAATTCGATGCGCGGCAGGCGCGCGATGGAGAAAGGGGCAATCATGTGGAGGCGGTGAGCGCTATTGCCGCTGTTGCCTGAGCCGCGCTTCGGTCAAACCGGCTTCGTCGGTGCGCGCCGCGGCAAGCGCCTGCGCCAGATCGAAGAGCGACATCGCGTAATTGACGCTGCGATTGTAGCGGGTAATGACGTAGAAGTTGTTGAAGCCGAGGAAGTAGAGCGGCCCGTCCTCGCCCTGCAGGCGCAGAACCGCCGCCTTGTTCGTGCCCGGCACCGCGGTGCGTGGCCGCACACCCGCTGCGGCGAGCTCGTCGACGCTCATGGTGGGCTTCAATCCCAGGTCGACGAGCTCGGCGATGCGCTCGCCGGCGGCATCGGCCCGGACCGCGACGAGCCCATCGCGCTCCCAGCCGAACGCGTGCATGTAGCTCGCCACGCTGCCGATCGCATCCGCGTTGCGCGATAGATCCGGGCGGCCGCTGCCGTCGAAGTCGACCGCGTACCTGCGGTAGCTCGACGGCATGAACTGCGCGATGCCCATCGCGCCGGCATAGGAACCGCGCGGCCGCGTCGGATCCACGCCCTGCTCGCGCGCGAGCAGCAGAAACTGCTCGAGCTCGGCACGAAAGAAATCCGCCCGCGGCGGCCAGTCGAACGCGAGCGTGTACAGCGCGTCGAGGACGCGGAACTTGCCGGTGTCGCGGCCGTAGTTGGTCTCCACGCCGAGGGTCGCGACGATGATCTCCGGCGGCACACCGTAGCGCTCGCTCGCACGCGCGATGACGTCGGCGTTGCCCGACCAGAACGCGATGCCCTCGCCGACGCGCTCCGGATTCACGTAGCGGGGCCGGTACTCGAACCACGGTCGCGCCGTGCCGGGGCGCGCCATGGCGCGCAGGATCGATTCCTGAATGCGCGCCTTCGCCATCAGCCCGCGCAGAGCGTTCGCGTCGAAACCATGTCGCTCCGATATTTCGACGACGAATGACTCGACCTCCGGGCGCAGTTCGCTCGTGTTGCGCTCGGCACCCTGCGCCCAGCTCGACCCATGTGACAACAGAAGTGCGCAGAGACACAGCGTGGCAGCAAGTAGCTTCATGAGTTCCGGTGGTCCGCGACGGTGGCCGGCGCCGAAGCAAAATTCTAGCGCGACCGGTGATCTGCTTCGGAGCACGGGCGAAAAAAAAGCCGGCTGACGCCGGCTCCAAGTTGAGACACCCCTTCGCGGTGTAGTGCGCAGAGTCAGTTCTTGAAGAGCTTGAACACCCAGACCGAGCCGCCCTGCTCGAGGAAGTTCACCTTCTTCGCGACATCACCACCCCAGAGCGGCACCGCGCCGCCCCAGCCCGCCACCACCGCGACATACTGCTGCCCGTCCTGTTCCCACGTCACCGGGGGCGCCACGATGCCGGTGCCGGTCTGGAAGCTCCAGAGCTGTTTGCCGGTCTTCGCATCGAGCGCGCGGAACTCACCTTCCGGGATGCCGTGAAACACCAGTCCGCCCTTGGTGGCCAGAACGCCCCCCCAGAGCGGCGCGCTGTTCTTCTGCTCCCAAACGATCTTCCCGGAGGCCGGATCGACCGCGCGCATGGCGCCGATGTAGTCGTCGTTGATGGTCTTGATGGTGAAGCCGGCACCGAGGAAGGCCGCGCCCTTCTTGAAGGCGATTGGCTCGTTCCACATGTCCATGCCCCATTCGTTCGCCGGCACGTAAAAGTAGCCGGTATCGGGGCTGTAGGCCATCTGCTGCTGGTTCTTGCCGCCGAGGAAGGACGGGGCGACGAACACCACGGTGCCCTTCTTGCCGTCGGCGCTCTTGGCCGGATCACCGGGCCGGTTGTCGTCGACGTAAACCGGTCTTCCGGTCTTGAGATCGATTTCCTTCGCCCAGGTGATCTTCTTCACGAACGGAAAGGCGCTCACCAGCTTGCCGGACTTGGCGTCGTTCACGTAGAAGAAGCCGTTGCGGTCCGCCTTGGCGCCGAGCATGCGGCCGTCCTTGCCCTTGAAGACGACGAACTCGTTCACGCCGTCGAAGTCCCAACCGTCGTGCGGCGTGCTCTGGTAGTGCCACACGATCTTGCCGGTGGCCGGATCGATCGCAACCGTGGACGCCGAGTAGAGGTTATCGCCCGGGCGCACCCAGCTGTTCCAGGGAGACGGGTTGCTGGTGCCGGCGTAGATCAGGTTGAGCTCGGGGTCGTAGCTCATGTTGTTCCAGGGTGCGGCGCCGCCAGTCTTGTACATGTCGCCGGGCCAGGTGGCGTTGGTCTTGCCGGACACGCCGTTTTCCTGCCCGTCCTTGTAGCCCATGTTGCCCTCGACCGTGGGCCGGCTCCAGACGAGCTTGCCGGTCTTCGCGTCGCGCGCCTCGACGCGCCCGAGCACGCCGAATTCGCCGCCGGAGATGCCCGAGATGACCATGCCCTTGACGATCAGGGGCGCGGCAGTCAGCGAGTAGCCGGCCGCATAGTCGTCGACCTTATCCTTCCAGGCCACTTTCCCCGTCTCCTGATCGAGCGCGACGACCTGTGCATCGAGCGTGAAGAAGATCACGAGATTGTCGTACAGCGCGGCGCCGCGGTTCACGACGTCACAGCAGGGCATGATGCCGTCGGGCAAACGGTGCTCGTACTTCCAGAGCTTCTTGCCGGTCTTGGCATCGAGCGCAAAGATCCGCGAATACGAAGCCGTCACGAACATCTTGCCGTTGTGGATCAGCGGCTGCGACTCTTGTCCGCGCTGCTTCTCGCCGCCGAACGAGAACGACCACACCGGCACGAGGTTTTGCACGTTGGACGCATTGACCTGCGAGAGCGGGCTGTAGCGCTGATTCTGCGGTCCCAGGCCCGAGCTCAGCACGTCGCCCGTGCTGGTCGCATCAGTGTCGATCTGCTGCTGCGTGACTGCGGCATACGCGGTGCCCCACGACAGCAGTGATGCTGCAATCAGGGCGGGCAGTACTCTCTTTTCGAACACGTCGATCCTCCTGTGGTGAGTTGCCGAAGTCCACTGTCCGGGACGCCCGAACGGCGTTACAACGAGGCGCCTTCGGCAATGTCTGTACCCGAAGGTCAGGCTTATGCCATCTGCCCGCGGTGGCGGTGTCCTGAGCCCTGTAGCGACGGGAGATTTTCCTGCTTGCGTCAGGACGGTGACCCTTGCGGCGCCGAGGAAGCGTCTGGTTCAAAAGCAAACAGACTGCTCCATTCCGATACAGGTCAACGAAGTCCTGGCAGTGCCGGTGCCTGCTCGCCCCGGTTGCGCCGGCAGCGGGCACCGCACCGCTGGCGCGTTTCTATTTGCGCGCTCCCAGCACCTGCTGCTCCAGGGCGGGGAAGAGATGCGTGACCGAGCGCGAGAACTCGTGGTCCACCAGCGGTATGGCCGCGAACCGCTGCGGAATCGGCGTCGCCATCACTTCGGTCATGTCCTGGCCCGTTTCCGCGGCGCGCTGGAGCGTCGCCTCGAGCCAGGTGAGATAGTCGCGCGTCTGCTTGATCGCGCGCGCATCGCTCACGACCGGCCCGTGCCCGGGCACGAGTTGCTTGTACGGCACCGACTGCAGGCGCTCGAGCGCAGCCAGCCAGACGCCGATATTCGCATGCGGCGTCGTCGCCGCGCGGTCGAAGAAGACGAGATCGCCGGCGAAGAGCACGCCGGTGGTCCGATCGAACACGGCGAGATCGCCTTTGGTGTGTCCGGCGAGCGCGAGAAACTCGAATTCATGGTCGCCGATCTGTTCGACCCCATCTGCCTGCGCGCGGGCCGGCACGGCCGGTTCGGTGCCCGCCTCCCAGTCGCCGCACATGCGATACATGTTGTCCACGAGGGGGCCGCCCATGGTCTGGATGCCCTGGATGGTCGCGGGTAACGCGGCGACCCCCACGTCGGAGAAGACCTGATTGCCGAGGAAGTGGTCGGGATGGAAATGGGTGTTCACGACCTTCACCACCGGCCGATCCGTCACCTTGCGGATCGCAGAGCGCAACTGCTCGCCATAGCGTTTAGACGGACCGGTGTCGATCACCACCACGCCCGCGGAAGTGACGATGAATCCCACGTTCACGATGTTGCCGCCGTTCGCGGCCGAGAAATCCTCGGTGCGGCCGATCAGCACGTAGGTGCCGTCGGCGATCTTTCGCGGCTCGAGGCCGTAGTCGAAGCTGGCCGCAAACGCCACGGCGGCCAGGGCGAGTGCGCCGACCAGAGTGAGGACGCGGGTCATGGAGCGAGCTTGGAGGCGATCTGATTGCCGTTGTTGTCGACCCCCTTGAGCACGAGCGCGCCCGCGGGTCGCGCGCCGGCGGGCAGATCGAACGTGAAGATCGGATTCTCGGCGACCGGCTCGAACGTGTTGAGCCGCAAGTACGCCGTGCCCCCGTCGTCCTTCAGGACCAGCTGCTCGATGTAGAACGCCGGGATGCCCGGTGCAAGGCCGGTATCCATCGGGTGCATGACGCGCACCCTGACGCGCCGGCTCGCGTCGGGCTCGACCCACACGCGACCGTTGACATCGTTCAGCACCTTCTCCCAACCACCCGCGGCACGCCCGGCCCCGGGCGCCGTGCAACCGCCGCCAGCCGCGTCCACCCACGTGCCACCGACGTGCCACACGCCATCCGCCGTGCGCGCCGCTGCCCGCACCGGACTCGCCTGCTGCAGCTTGAAGCGAAAGGCAAGAACGGGCTTCGCCTGCTCCGGGTAGAACTCAAGTACCTTCAGGATCGGATTGAAGTCGGCGAACACCACGATCTCCTGCACGTCCGCCAATCCCGCGGCATCGACGCGGACCGGCACGTTCATCGAGTCTTCCGCGAACGTCGGCGCCGTGACCTTGACCCGGTCATCGAACACCACCGGCGCGCCCGGAAAGAACTGCTTGCGCATGTCCTCCCAGCGCGCCGACGCCAGGGGATCGCGCCCCTCCGCCGCGAGCGCGGCCGGCACCAGCAACAGAAGACACAACCAGCCCCATCGCATACGTGGCAACCTCTCGCTCGGAATTTGTATCGACATTGAACAATCGGCACGGAATCGGCAACATCCATGCCGCGCTGCCGGCTGTTATGATGCCCGCGATATCCCCGCGATACCAGTAGCGATGCCACTCCGCTCCGTCCGCACATCGTGCCTCGACATGGCCTATCAGACCCTCGGCGACGACGGCGCGCCGCCGATCGTTCTGGTGCACGGTTTTCCGGACGACCCGAGTTGCTGGGACCCGATCGCCGAGGCCCTGGTGGCGCAGGGCTTTCGCACGCTCGCTCCGTTTCTGCGCGGTTTCGGTCCGACGCGCTTCCTCGACCCGCATCGCCCCCGCAGCGGCGAGATCGCAGCCCTAGCCCACGACGTGCTGGAGTTTGCCAACGCGCTCAAGCTGGGCTCCTTCGTCCTGGTCGGCCACGATTGGGGCGCGCGCGCGGCTTACGCCGCCACTGCGCTGGCGCCGCACCGCGTGAGCGGCCTGATCGCGCTGTCCGTGGGCTACGGCGCTCACCCCCCGGGTCTGCCGCCGAGCTTCGAGCAGGCCCGCGCCTACTGGTACCAGTGGTACTTCGGCCACGCCCTCGGCCGCGCGGCCCTCGCCGCCGACCGCTACGGTTTCTGCCGCGAACTCTGGACGACTTGGTCGCCGGGCTGGCAGTTCCGCGAGGAGGATTTCGCGATCGCCGCGAAGTCCTTCGACAACACCGATTTCGTCGACGTGGCCGTCCATTCCTACCGCCATCGCTGGGGCGGCACGCCCGGCGACTCGCGCTACGAACACGCGCAGAAGCTGCTCGCGGCGCTGCCTCCGATCACCGCGCCGACCACGCTCCTGCACGGCGAAAACGATCACGCGACGCTCGCCGCCTCGACGCAGGGCCGGGAGCACCTGTTCCGCGGCAGCTACGTGCGGCGCGTGCTGCCGGGCATCGGCCACTTCGTTCCCCGCGAGTGCCCGGACCTCGTGCTCGAGGCGATTCTCGAGCGCGTTCATGCCGAGCCGCGCTGAGGCGTCCTCCCACCGGCAACTGCGCTTGCCGAGTGGTCAAGTGCTGGCGTGGACCGAATACGGCGACCCCGCTGGCGCACCCGTTCTCTATCACCACGGCTGGCCGGGCTCGCGGCTCGAGGCGCGCTTCGCGCACGAACCCGCGATCGGGTTGGGATTGCGCATCATCGCCCCGGACCGCCCCGGCTACGGCGCCTCCACCCAGACATCCATCCGCACCCTCGGCGACTGGCCGGCCGACGCTGCCGCCCTTCTCGATCACCTGGAGATCTCCCTCTTCGCTGCGGTCGGCGTGTCCGGTGGCGCTCCCTACGCCTTGAGTTGTGCCGCATTGCTGCCCGACCGGGTGGCCCATGTGTGCGTCGTGAGCGCCATGGGTCCGGTCGACGGCAGCTCGGCCCTGCGCGACTTCGACCCGGTGCGAAGACTGGCACTGCGGCTCGCACGCCGGCGCTCGCATTTCATGCGCGGCCTCTTGCAGGGCGCGGTCGGTCCGCTCCTCGCGCGTCACGCCGACCGCTTCGTCGCTGCACTTGCCGAGGGCTGCGCACCCGCCGATCGCGCCACCCTCGCCCGGCCACAGGTGCAGGCGCAGATTGCCGCATCATTCCGTGAAGGGCTCGCCGCGAGCGCCGCCGGCGCCGCGCGCGACCTCGAACTCTACGCCGCACCGTGGGAGATTCCGCTCGCCAGCATCAAGGCTCCCGTGGATCTGTGGCATGGCGAGGCAGACGGCATCGTTCCGTTCCCGCTCGTGCAGCGCTTGGCGGACGCCCTGCCCACGGCGACCCCGCGCTTCCTGCCGGGCGAGGGGCATTACTCGCTGCCCCTGGGACATCTCGACAGGATCCTCGGCCAGATCGTGGCGCAGTGGGTACGCGCCGATTCGAGGACCTGCCCGCCACCTTCGTCGGAGCGACCCGGGTACCCCCTCGGTATCGCATCGGGGCCGGCTGCGTCCCGCAGCTGAGCGCGGCGTCCCTGCCGCCGTACGATAGGCGCCGTGTCGGAAAAGTCTTGACGGACACAAATGCGAATTATTATTATTTGCGCATGAGATCGGACCGTCCACGCGACCCAGAGCCGCCGGCGCCAAGCCGCACTGACCCGGATCCCCTGCGCCGGGTGTCCTCGACCGAACTGCTCGGGCCGCGCGGGGAAGTCGTGATCGAGCACCGCGGCCGCGAGTACCGTCTGCGCGTCACGCAGAACGGCAAGCTCATTCTGACCGCCTGACAAGGCCGGTCCCGTCGGATTCGACGCCCTCAGCTTCGCGCGCCATCCACCGCAATGCCAGCCAGCTTCGGACTTCCCCGAGCCAGCAAGCCCGCCGCCACTTCACCGGGAGCCGGCATTGGGAAGGAACATACTCGCGACTCTCGCTGCCGCCTTGGGCGCGCTGTCGCCCGCTGCTAACGCGCAGGAGGCGGAACCAGCGTCCGAGCCGCGCATGCGGGAAGTATCGGTCACCGCAACGCGTACCGAGCGTGCCGTGGACGACGTTCCGGCAACGGTCACGATCATCGATTCCTCGCAGATGGAACGCGAACTCGTGCGCGATATCCGAGACCTCATCCGCTACGAGCCGGGCATCTCGGCACCAAACGACCCCGACCGCTTCGGCGCGACCGGCTTCAATATCCGCGGCCTCACCGAAAACCGCGTCGTGCTCCAGGTCGACAATGTGCGGCTGCCCGACTTCTACCGCTTCAGCATCGGGCCGTTCAACACCGTTCCGCGCAATTTCGTCGACCTCGATTCGCTGAAGCGCGTGGAAATCCTACGCGGTCCATCCTCCAGTCTCTACGGTTCGGACGCGCTCGGCGGCGTGGTCAGCTATCTCACGAAGGATCCCTCCGACTATCTCGCCGGGGGCGCCGAGCCGTATTACTTCTCGTACCGCAGCGCTTTCGCCTCGGTCAATACGAGCTGGACCAACACGCTCACGGCCACGGGAGGCAGCGGGCCGATCTCCGGGCTCGCGGTGCTGAGTCTGCAGGGCGCGAGCGAAATCGAAACTCAGGGCACCAACGACTCGATCTCGCCGATTCGCACCGTCGCCAATCCGCAGAGCTCGACGCTCAAGAACGGCCTTTTCAAGCTCGTCGCCAATCCGACGACGAACCATCTGCTGCGGCTCACCTACGAGCAATTCACGAACGACGTCGCGACCGACGTGCTGAGCCTCAACTACGCGACGCCGCGCACCACGTCGATCTCCGGCGACGACACCTATCGCCGCCAGCGCGCCGCCTTCGATTACGAATACACGAATCCGCTCGGAGGCTGGCTCGCCGCAGTGAAGGCGACGATCTACTGGCAGTCGAGCAACACGAACGAAGCCTCGACGGAGACGCGCAGCCGCACGACCGCCGGCTGCTCGGGCATCGCCAGCGGCGTGAACACCTGCTGGATGCCGCGGCTTTTCACCTTCGACCAGTCGATCTACGGCGGCACGGTGACGGGCGAGTCCCGGGTCACCCTGGGCAGCAGCGCAAACCGCCTCCTGTACGGGATCGACGCCAACTGGACCGACACCGAGGCGCTGCGCGACGCGTCCATCGTCAACGGCACGCGTGGCACGATCAGCAAGACGCTCGCGGGCGAAACCCTGCCCGTGCGCGATTTTCCGCCGAGCACCCAGCAGCGCATCGGCGTCTTCGTGCAGGACGAGATCGGCCTGCTCGACGGACGCCTGGACGTGATTCCGGCGCTGCGCTACGACGACTATCGCCTCACCGTGCAACCCGATCTGCTGTACGTAGCCAACAGCCCGCCCGGCGTGCGCGCGACCAACTTCAGCGACTCCGCCCTGTCGCCCAAGCTCGGCGGCATCTGGCGCTTCACGCCGGAGACCTCGGTCTATGCCAATGTCGCGACCGGCTTTCGCGCGCCGCCGTACGACGACGTCAACGGTGCGTTTCGCAACGTCGTCCAGTCCTACGCCATCATTCCCAATCCCGACCTCACTTCCGAGAAGAGCGCCGGCGTCGAGGTCGGTCTGCGCGGGGACTACCGAACTGCGCGTTTCTCCACCGCGGTCTTCTACAACCGCTACCAGGACTTCATCGACTCGTCGGTCGCCCTGCGCTGTCCAGGCGATCCGGCTTGCGTGCCCGGCTTCGGCACCACGTTCCAGTCGATCAACCGCGGACGCGTGCAGATCTGGGGGATCGAGGCGCGCGGCGACTACACCTTCGCCCGCGGCTGGACGGCCAGTGCCACCGCCGCCTGGGCCGATGGCGAGGATCTCGATCTCGATCAGCCGATCAATTCCATCAATCCGCTGAAAGGCGTGGCTGCCGTGCGCTACGACGATCCCGGCGCGCTGTACGGTTTCGCCGCGACCCTCACCGCAGTCGCCCAGAAGAATGACATCGACAGTTCGCGCATGACGCAGCCGCCGCTCTTCCAGACGCCGGGCTTCGCGCTCGTCGACCTGACCTGCTATTGGAACCCGCTGCGCAGTCTGACGGTGACGGCCGGGCTCTTCAATCTCTTCGACAAGAAGTACTGGCTGTGGGCGGACGTGTTCCGCACCGGCATCGGGCCGAACACGACCGCGCCGTTGAACCCGCCCGCGGCGTCCATCGACCGTTACACATCCCCCGGCCGCAATGTCGCCGTCGCCCTGAAAGTGGAGTTCTAGCAAGGAGCAACCATGAATCCTCAAGCCGCACATTCCAGCCGCATCGAGACCCTGCTCGCGGCCCTGCTCTATCTCATGACCGCCTACCAGCGCACGGGCTGCCGCCGCATCGCCGCGTGCGTTGCCGCCCATCTCGACTGTGTCGTCGACCACCCCGGGGCGGACGCCACCATCCGGGAAGTGTGCGCTGGCATGCGCAAGGAATGGTGGGGCACGGCGCGGGCACCGGCGCCCGGCCCGCTGCACTGACCGGGGAGCGACGACATGGATGCAGCAACCTACCACGTCACGGCAGGCATCAGCCTGCGCACGGCCTGGGATGCGCTCCGGGCACAACAGCCGATCCGCCAGCGCGACGCGGCGGATCTGCTTGGCGTCTCCGAGGGCGAACTGGTGGCAAGCCGGGTCGGCGCGGGCGTGACCCGTCTCGCCGCGGATCTGCGCCACGTCCTCAAGGCCGTGCCCGCGCTCGGCCGGGTGATGGCGCTCACGCGCAATGACGCATGCGTGCACGAGAAGATCGGGGTGTACGAAAACCTCGGGGTCGACTCGATGGTCGGCATCGCGCTCGGCGAGGACATCGATCTGCGCCTTTTCTTCACGCACTGGAAACACGGCTTCGCCGTGAGCGAAGCGGGGGCGCCGGGCGGTCTGCAGAGCCTGCAGTTCTTCGACGCCACCGGCCAGGCGGTGCACAAGATCTTTCTCAAGGAAGGGGCCGACCACGAAGCGTACGAGCAGCTGGTGACCCGCTTTGCGGCGGACACGCAGGTGCCCGGAATCGAAGTCACGACGCGGCTGCGCGGACAGGAACAACCGGACGGCACCGTCGACGTCGCCGACTTTCGCGAGGCGTGGGCCAACCTCAAGGACACGCACGAGTTCTTCTGGATGCTGAAGCGCTTCGGCGTCACGCGCATGCAGGCGATGCGCTTCGCGGGCTACGACTTTGCCCACCCGGTGCCGCTGGATGCCGCGCGCACACTGCTCGACACCGTCGCGGCGAGCGCGCTGCCGATCATGGTGTTCGCCGGCAATCCTGGCTGCATTCAGATCCACACCGGCCCGGTCCAGCACGTGAAGATCGTCGGTCCGTGGCTGAACGTGCTCGACGCCGGCTTCAACCTGCATCTGCGCACCGACCGCATCGCTTCCGCGTGGGTCGTGCGCAAGCCGACTGCCGACGGCGTCGTCACTTCGCTCGAGCTCTTCGATGGCGTCGGCGAGACCATCGCGATGTTCTTCGGCAAGCGCAAGCCGGGTTTGCCGGAAATGGCGCAGTGGCAGGCGACCATCGAGGCCTTGTTTCCGGTTCCCGCATGATCGCCGCAGCGCGCTGGCTCCTCGCGGCGCTGGCGCTCGCCGCGGGTGTGGCTGCCGCCGACGCGCCCAGGCGAGTGGCAAGCGTCGGCGGTGCCGTCAGCGAGATCGTGATCGCACTCGGCGCTGAGGATCGGCTGGTCGCGGTCGACACCACCAGCGTCTATCCCGAGCGCCTGAAGTTGCTGCCGCAGATGGGCTACATGCGCTCGCTGTCGGCCGAGGGCGTGCTCGCGATGCGGCCCGACCTGGTCCTCGCCTCGAGCGACGCCGGCCCACCCACGGCCCTTGCGCAGTTGCGTGCCACCGGCGTCCCCGTCGTGATGCTCTCGCCCGAACACAGCCTCGCGGCGCTGCGCCGGAACGTGCAGACGGTGGCCGACGCGCTCGGCATACCCGAGCAGGGCCGCGCGCTCGATGCGCGGCTCGACGCCGAATGGCGGACCGCACAACGCAACCTGCCGCCTTCCGCGCAGCGCCCGCGCGTGCTCTTCGTCCTCGCCCACACCGGCAACGCCCTGCTCGTCTCGGGCGAGGGCACCGCCGCCGATGCGATGATCCGGCTCGCCGGTGGCAGCAACGCCCTCGCCGGGGTACAGGGATACAAACCGCTCACGCCGGAGTCCGCGGCCACGGCAGCGCCCGACGTGATCCTCGTCACCCGTGAAGGACTCGCCAACGTGGGCGGTGCGTCCAGGCTCACCGCGCAGTCGGGCCTCGACCTGACCCCGGCCGGCAAGGCGAACCGGGTGGTTGCAATGGATGCGCTCTATCTGCTCGGCTTCGGTCCTCGTTTGCCGGAAGCCGTGCGTGACCTGGCGACGGCATTGCGCTGATGGCGACGGTTCTGCGTCGCGGCGACGATGACCCCGGCGGCTCGGGCCGGCTGCCTGCCGCACCCGTGATCGTCGCGCTCGCCGCCGTGCTGCTGGTCACGAGTGTTCTGGCGGCAGCAACGGGAGCCTTTCACATCCCGCCGGCCGACGTATTGGCGATTCTGGCAGCGCAGGCGGGGCTTGCCGATGCGTCCGCGAACGATGCTCGGGCGAGCGCGGTACTCATGCAGATCCGCCTGCCGCGCGTGCTGTTCGCCATGCTCGCCGGTGCGGCACTCGCGGTGAGCGGCGCAGTGCTGCAGGGACTTTTTCGCAACCCGCTGGCGGACCCGGCGCTCATCGGCATCTCCGGCGGCGCAGCCCTCGCCGCCGCCTGGGCGATCGTGCTGAACACGCGCCTGCTGCCGGGCGTGAGCGCGCTGCTCGGCCCGTTCTCGCTGCCGGTCGCGGCCTTTGCGGGTGCGCTGCTGGCAGCGTGGCTGGTGCAGCGACTGGCCAGCCTCGATGGCGCGACGTCGATTGCCGTGATGCTGCTCGCCGGCATCGCGATCAGCGCGCTCGCCGGCGCCGGCATCGGCCTTGCCGCCTATGTCGCGAGCGATGAGCAGCTGCGCAACATCACGTTCTGGCAGCTCGGCACCTTGTCGGATGCAACGTGGCGCACGCTGGGTGCCCTCGCAGTGCTAGCCGGGGCGGCGACATGCGCCGGGCTGCGGCTCGCCCGGCCGCTCGACGCACTCGCCCTCGGCGAGGCCGAGGCGCGCCACCTCGGCGTCGACATCGAGCAGTTGAAGCGCATCGGCATGATCGCCGCCGCGCTCGCCGTGGGAACCGTCACTGCGTTTTGCGGCATCATCGGTTTCGTCGCTCTCGTGGCGCCGCACATCGTGCGCATCGCCTGCGGTCCGGCGCATCGTCTGCTGCTGCCGGCCTGCGCGCTGGCCGGCGCGATCCTGATGACGCTCGCCGACATCGTCGCGCGTACCGTGCTCGCCCCGGCCGAGCTGCCCATCGGCGTGCTCACGGCCTTCATCGGCGCCCCGTTCTTCCTGCTCCTGCTGTTGCGGCAGCGGCGCCTTTGGGGCGCCTGATGCTGACGGCGCACGATCTCGTCTTCCAGGCCGGCAAACGCGCACTCGTCGACCGCGCGAGCGTCTCGCTCGCACCCGGCGAAGTGGTCGCCGTGCTCGGCGAGAACGGGGCCGGCAAGTCGACGCTGCTCAGACTGCTCGCCGGCGAGCGCGCGCCCCATGCCGGCACGATAACCCTCGACGGCACACCGTTGGCGTGCTTCTCCGCCGCCGCCCTTGCCCGCCGCCGTGCCGTACTGCCGCAGGACACGCGGGTCGCCTTCGGCTACTCGGCACTCGAGGTCGTGCTGCTGGGACGCTACCCGTGGACGCACGGCGCCCCCGGCAGCGGCGATGTCGCACTCGCGCGGGCCGTGCTCGCTCGCGTCGACGCTGCTCATCTGGAGTCTCGCCTGATCACGACGCTGTCGGGAGGCGAGCGCGCACGCGTCCATCTCGCGCGCACGGTCGTGCAACTCGTCGGGGACACGCCCGATGCGCGTTTCCTGCTGCTCGACGAGCCCACCGCGAGCCTCGATCTCGCGCATCAACACCTCGCCCTCGGCCTGGTGCGCGAACTCGCTCGGGAACGCCGCACGGGCGTGCTCGCGGTGCTGCACGATCTCAACCTCGCCGCCCAGTACGCCGATCGGATCCTCCTGCTCAAGCAGGGCCGCGTCGTCGCCGATGGCGCGCCCGACGCGGTGCTGTCGGAGTCACTGGTCTCGTTCGCGTTCTCCGTGCGCGCGCTCGTGGTCCCGCACCCGGCGGGCGGGCGGCCGCTGGTGGTGACGACACCGTAGGGCCGATCCAGCGGGTTACTACGCTGCCTGCGAAAGATGTGACCGGCGTCGTGCCGGACGCGCAACTGCAAGCTGCTGACCCGTTCGTGTTGCGCCGCGCTTGACGCCATTTAATGCGAATCATTATTATTCATATGTTGCCCCCCCTTGTGTCCGACGTTTGCACACCGACCCTTCGCGTCCGCGTGGGCCGAGGCCTCGTCGGAAATATGTCCTGAGAATTCGGGAGGACCGATCCTGACCGGCCAGGTCACAAGGAGGCAGGGCAAGCGCACCCACCGCGCGCCCGTACTTTTCCGCAAGCGAGCCAGTCCCGGTTCGGGATACAGCCAGCCAGCCCATGCAGTGTTCAGATCGGAGTTGGCCGTGGCTTGCACCCGCACCCCTTGCATTGGACGCGAGCACGACGTCAGTGCTCGACGCAGACGTCTGCGCGCCGGAATACCGTCGGCATGGTCGACGGGGCCGTCGCCTTTCTGCGTTCCCGTGAGCGGCAGACGCAAGGTCGCGACCGCGCGGAGCGACGCGCCGTGAAAGGGCCGCGCGAGGCACCCCCCTGGCAGGATCGCCTGCCCGGCATCGGCGCCGCCATCGCTTTGCATGCGATCGTGATCGTCTTGCTGCTGCAGTACGAACCGATGCGGCAAGCCATCGCCAACGCGGCGCCGATCATGGTGAGCATGGTCTCGCCACCGCAGGTCGAACCGGTCGCGGCACCGATCGAGCCACCGAAGCCGCTCCCCCAGAAGCAACGGGTGAAACCGCGGCCGGTCGAGAAACCGCGCCTCGTTGCCGCGACAGCGCCTGCGACCCCGTCCGACTTCGTGACGCCGGCCCCGCCGCCGGAACCTCCACCGCCGCAGCCCGCTGCCGTCGCGGCGGCCCCGGCACCCGTCGCAGCCCTGCCGGTAGTACCCCCGAACTTCCATGCGGACTATCTGCACAATCCGGCGCCGCCCTACCCGCCGCTCGCCCGGCGCATGAACGAGCAAGGTCGCGTCGTCCTGCGCGTGCTGGTGAGTGCCGAGGGCCTGGCCGAAAAGGTGGAACTGCGCACCTCGAGCGGTTCATCGCGCCTCGACCAGTCCGCGCTGGAAACCGTGCGCGGCTGGAAGTTCGTGCCCGCACGCCAGGGCACCTCGCCGGTCGCGGCGTGGGTGCTCGTCCCGATCTCGTTTTCCCTCCAAGGATAGGCTGCATGGAACCCAATCACCCCCTCGGCATCGCGCACTTCTTCGCCCAGACCGACAGCGTCGGCAGGACCATCTTCGTCATCCTGATCGTGATGTCGATCGCGACGTGGTACCTGATCTTTGCCAAGGCGCTGCAGCGTCTGCTCGCGCGCCGTCGCACCGCGCGCTTCCTGGCGACCTTCTGGAACGCGCCGTCGCTCGCCGCGGTCGAGCAGTATCTGGAAGAGCGCCACCCCGACGAGCCCTTCTCCCACCTCGCCTATCACGGCATCGTGTCCGCGCGGCACCACGCGCGCCATGGAGCGAGCCGGCTCAACGATGCCGGCAGCGCCTCGGAATTTCTCACGCGGTCCATGCGCCGCGTCATCGACGAGGAAACCGGGCGCCTCGAATGGGGCCTCACGGTGCTCGCCTCGGTCGGCAGCACGGCGCCGTTCGTTGGCCTGTTCGGCACCGTGTGGGGCGTCTATCACGCGCTCGTTGCCATCGGCATGAGCGGTCAAGGCACGCTCGACAAGGTCGCCGGTCCGGTCGGCGAGGCTCTGATCATGACCGGCGCCGGCCTCGCCGTCGCGATCCCCGCGGTGCTGGCCTACAACGCCTTCGTGCGCTCCAACCGGGTCGTACTCGGCAAGCTCGACGCGTTCGCCCACGACCTCTTCGCCTTTCTCACAACCGGCGCACACTTTGGCCACGGCGAGGGGTCGAACGGCGTCGTGGCACGCGAAGGCAACGTGCCGCAGTCCATCGCCGCGAGCCGGGTGGCGTAAATGGCATTCGGCGGATTCGACCAGTCCAGCGCCGGCAGCCGTCCGATGACGGACATCAACATGATCCCGCTCATCGACGTCATGCTCGTGCTGCTCGTGATCTTCATCATCACCGCGCCGCTGCTCACCCACGCGGTGAAGATCGAGCTGCCCAAAGCCGCGAGCGAGCCCAATCTCACACGGCCGGATCACATCTCGCTCTCGATCGACGCCTCGGGTCAGATGTTCTGGAACGGTGAGGCGGTCGACCGGCCCGTGCTGCGCGAACGTCTGGGCGCGGCATCCCGGCTGGATCCTCAGCCCGAGCTGCACATTCGCGCCGATCACACCACGCAGTACCAGGCAATCGCCGAGGTCATGGCGGACGCCGCCAAAGCCGGCGTGGCCCGCATCGGGTTCATCTCCGACCCGAACGAGCAGAACCGCTGAGCGCCGGGCCGACCGTCTCGATGACGCGCCTTCGCGTGCTCCCGTGCACATCCAGCGGGAGCCTCATTCAGCAAGCCACCCAGCCCTCCGCCAGGTCGCCCGCCAAGCAATCCATAAACGACCTGAGGGGAAAAAGCATTGAATCAACGACTCGCCCTGCGGCCCATCGCCGCCGCCATGGCCGCACTCGCCGACCAATCCCGTCGTACCCTTCTCCGGCGGGGCACCGATGGTACCGACAAGGCTTCCGACTCACCCGCTCGGCCGGTCCGGGCCGCGCGCCGCGGGGCGCTGCTGCCCCTGGGCTTCGCCGCCCTCTCCGGCATTGCAGTCGTGCCCGATACAACCCTTGCGGAAGAGACACCGGCCCAGTCTTCGCCACAACCCTCGCCACAGTCCGCTGAGGCAACCCTGCCCGAGGTGAAGGTTCGCGACGCAGCGCAGAAGGACGACTACGTGCCGACGGTGTCGACGATCGGCGGCAAGACGCCGACACCGGTCATGGACATTCCGCAGTCGGTGACGATCATCAACCGCGCGGTCATGGATGCGCAGGGCGCGATCTCGCTGCAGGACGCGCTGCGCAACGTCCCGGGCATTACGTTCGGCGGTGCCGAAGGCGGTGTGATCGGCAACAACATCAACCTGCGCGGCTTCACCGCACGCACCGACCTCTATCTCGATGGCATTCGCGATCGAGGCCAGTACTACCGCGACGTATTCTCCCTCGAAGCCGTGGAAGTGCTGAAGGGTCCGTCGTCGATGCTCTTCGGGCGCGGTTCGACCGGTGGGGTGATCAACCAGGTGAGCAAGGTGCCGTCGCTGACGCCGGGCAACTACGCCACCCTCAGCGTGGGCACGACACCCTTGCTGCGCGTCACCGCGGACGTCAATCAGCCGCTGTCAGAGACCTCCGCATTCCGCGTCGCGCTGATGGGACAGAACGTCCACTCGTCGCGGGACGTGATGAAGAACGAGAACTACGGCATCGCGCCGTCGGTGCGCTTCGGCATCGGCACTCCGACGGACGTGATCGTATCGGCGCTGCTCCTCCACAACAACGACATGCCGGATTACGGCCTGCCGCCGGTGAACGGGCAACCGGCCGACGTGAGCCGCGGCAACTTCTACGGTCTGACCAACGACCGCACCACCCAGGACGTCGGCGAAGTGCGCGCGCGCGTTGTGCATAAACTAACACCCGAGCTCACACTCCAGAATCAGACGCAGTACAGTCAGTACAACATCGACGCGCGGGAATCGGGGCCGGGGGCGGTCGGAACGCGCAACGCGCGCGGCGTCTTCGTCCCCATTCCAGGCGGCACCGCGAGGGGGAACCCCACCACCACGCCGCTCAATCAGCTCTTCGTACAGATCGCCGGCCACGACCGCAGCATCTTCGATCACTCGGTCTACAACCAGACCGACCTGATCGCCAATTTCTACACGGGATCGATCGGCCATCAGCTGCTCGCGGGGCTGGAACTCGGCTACGACGATTACGAGAACCAGGCCTACGCGCGGCCGAACCTGCCGGTGGTGTGGTTGCAGAGCCCGCTGCAGCAGGCTGGCAACACGATCACCGTCCGCGGCAACTACGCGAATGCGCGCGCGACGACAGTTGCGCCGTACGTGAACGACACGATCACGTTCACACCGAACTGGAAAGCCGTCGCGGGCCTGCGCTGGGATTACTACGATGCGACGCTGAACAACACCATCAACCTGCCGCGCCGCACGGACCAGAGCGTGGATTTCCTGAGCGTGCGTGCCGGTCTGATGTACGAGCCGAGCACACAGCAGACCTACTACGTGAGCTACGGCACCTCCTTCAATCCTTCGATCGAGACGCTGACCGTGGTCAACGGGACGCAGAACCTCGACCCCGAGGAGAATCAATCGATCGAGGCAGGCGGCAAATGGGCGGTGATGGACGGCAACCTGCTCCTCACCTCTGCCCTGTTCCAGACGAAGAAGAAGAACGCGCGCAGCCAGATATCGACGGGTGTCTACGAACTGACCGGCGAGGTGCGTGTGAACGGCTTCGAGGCAACCGCAGCCGGTCGCATCACGCGCAACTGGCAGGTTCTCGCGGGCTACACCTATCTCGACGCCGAGATCACGGAGGCGTCGGCATTCGAAAACACCAAGGGCAACGTGCCCCTCAACACCCCGCGCAACAGCACGTCGCTGTGGACTACCTACAACATCACGCCCGAGTGGCAGGTCGGCGGCGGAATGACCACCATGTCGGGGCGCTTCGCCAACAACACCAACACGGTGCGAGTCGGCGACTACGTGCGGGCGGACGCAATGGTCGCCTACATCCAGCCAACGTTCGACGTGCGGCTGAACGTGTTCAATCTGTTCAACCGGCTCAATTTCGATCAGCTGATCGCGTCGCAGGGCGGCCGTGCGGTACCCGGCACGAACACGCAGGCGTTGCTCACGTTCACTTACCGATTCTGACCAGAGGACAAGCGCCCCATGCTCGTTCGCATTCCCGGCGTACTTTCCGCGGAGCAGATCGCATCGATGCGCGCAAGGCTCGATGCGCCCGGCGCCGCATGGGTCGATGGCCGCGCCACCGCCGGACACCAAGGTGCGCAGGTGAAGCGCAATCTGCAGATCGCCGAGAACACGCCGCTCGCGCGCGAACTCGGCGATCCGATCCTCGCCTCGCTGGAGCGCAACCCACTCTTCATCAGCGCGGCGCTGCCGAGCCACGTCTACCCGCCGCTGTTCAACCGCTACGACGGGGCGGACGGCATGGCTTTCGGCAGTCACGTGGACGGCGCCATCCGGCTGCTGCCGGGCACCGGCATCAAGATCCGCACCGATCTTTCGGCGACGCTTTTCCTGTCGGCGCCCGAGGAGTATGACGGTGGCGAGCTCGTGATCGAAGACACCTACGGCAAACAGTCGGTGAAGCTGCCGGCCGGCGATCTCGTGCTCTATCCCGCCACGAGCCTGCACCGGGTGACGCCGGTGACGCGTGGCTCGCGTGTCGCTTCAGTATTCTGGATTCAAAGCCTGGTGCGCGATGACACGCAGCGCGCATTGCTGTTCGATCTCGACATGGCGATCGTGCGCCTCTCGCAGGACGCACCCGACCATGACGCGCTGGTGTCGCTCACCGGCTGCTATCACAACCTGCTGCGCATGTGGGCAGACACCTGACACGGAGCACATCTTTCATGGTATCGCGAAAGCGCATCTCACCGCGCTCGATCTGGTTTCAGATCCACCTGTGGCTCGGCTTGACGCTCGGCATGATCGGCATCGTCGTCGGACTGTCCGGCAGCATTCTCGTCTTCGATCACGAGATCGACGAGTGGCTGCATCCGGCGCGCTACCAGGTAAGCGGGTCACGGGTCGCGATCCCCTTTGCCGAATATGCCGAGCGCGCGGCGCAGGCACTGGAAGGACGCGCGAAACCAACGGGCATCCGGCTCCCCGACGGCGAGGATGGTCCGATCATCGTATTCGCGCGCCCAGCCAGTCCCGGCAGCGGCTTTCTGCGCGTGTACCTGGATGCGTCGAGCGGTCGCGTGCTGGATGCAACCGAGGGCGTCGACTTCATCGGCTGGATGCACGGCTTTCACGAGAATCTGATGCTGCGCGAGTACAGCGGCCGCGAGATCGTCGGCTTCGTCGGCGTCGCCATGCTGATCTCGTCGCTGTCCGGGATCTATCTGTGGTGGCCACCGCGCCGCCAATGGCTCAAGGCCCTCGGCTTCCGGAAAGGGTTTGGTGCCTCGCGCAACCTGCACTACACCTTCGGCTTCTACGGGTCTCTCGCGCTCGCGCTGGTCTCCTTCACCGGCATGTTTCTCTCGTTCACCGATGCCGGACGCGCGGTCGTCGCCGCGTTGGGCCCGCTTTCGCCTTCGCCCCGCGGCATACAGGCGCCAGAAGGTTCGGGGCGTCCCGTCTCGCCCGACGACGCCGTAGACGCCGCCCTCGCCTACTATCCGGATGCGGCCGTTGTCGGTGTGCAACTTCCAGCCGGTCCACGCGGCGTGTATCGGATCATGCTGCGCGAGGCGGGCGACGAGAGCGCGCGCCCCGCCACCGCGGTGTACGTGGATCCGCGTTCGAACGCGGTCCTCTACCGCGCCGACCGCGCTACCCGTACCGCGGGCGATCGCTTCCTCACGCTGCAGCGCGTGCTGCATGAAGGAAGCTGGTGGGGCGCCATCGGGCGCACCGTCACTTTCATCACCGGATTGCTGCCGGCCGTGCTCGCCATCACCGGCCTCATCCTGTATCTGCGCTCCCGACGCCGGCGGCGGTCCCGCCTCGGCGCCGCTCCTGCCGCCCTGGGATCCAAATGAAACAATCCGTTCACCACCGCTGCCTTCGTCCGCAGCTGGAGCTGCGTCCGTCGACGATCGTTTTCGCACGACCCCGGCATGGAGAGAAACAATGAGTTCGATCACCGGACGTTCCGAGCGCGACGTCGTTGCACGCACGTCCCGCTGGTTCCGCTTCAACGTGTGGCTGCATCGCTGGTCGAGCCTGATCGCCACACCCTTCTTCTTCGTCCTCTGCGTGACGGGGACCATCCTCATCTTCCATCACGAGATCGAGGAACTGCTGGGGACGCTGCCGGAAGTCACCATTCCGACCGACGCGAAGCCCGCCGCGATCGCGCCGATGGTGGCAATCGCGCAGGAGAAGTATCCGGAGCGCAAGCCGATGTACGTCTTCTGGGATCCCGACGCCCCGGAGCGGGTCGCCATCGGCATGGGTCCCGCCGGGGCGATGAAGTTCGACGAGGTGCATCCCGCGTTCTTCAACGCCTATACCGGCGAGTTTCTGAAGTCGGTCGATTTCAGCAAGACGCTCACCGGGTTCATGCTCACGCTGCACGCGAACTGGTTTCTCGATCTGCCGGGTCAGCTCTTCGGCGGCGTGATCGCCCTGCTGGTGCTGCTCTCGCTGCTTTCGGGGCTCGTGGTGTATGCACCGTATGTGAAGCGCATCGTCTTCGGAGCGGTGCGCGGTCGTCCGGGGTCGCGATTGAAGCAGCTCGACCTGCACAACCTGATCGGCGTCGTGGTGCTGGGCTGGGCCTTCGTGGTATCGCTCACCGGCGTCTTCCTCGCGCTCGCGAGCATCGCGATCCAGGTGTGGGCCAACACCGAGCTCAAGGAGATGGCGGCGAAGACAACGCCTGCGACGGAAGCCGCCGCGTCCGGTCCCGCATCCGTCGATACGGTGATCGCCGCCGCACAGGCAGCGCTCCCTCACCGCGAGCTGCGCTTCATGACCTTTCCCGGCACGGAGCTATCCGGGGATCTGCACTACAACGCGCTGCTCTACGGCACCAGCGGCTATGACGACAAGCTGTTCGAGATCGTGATGATCGAAGCCGCCACCGGCACGATCACCGACATCCGTCCGGCGCCGTGGTACCTCAAGGTCATCATGCTCTCCGAGCCGCTGCACTTCGGCGACTACGGCGGGCTGCCGCTGCAGCTTCTGTGGTTCGCCTGCACGTGGCTCACCATGTTCATCGTCGGCAACGGTGCGTGGCTGTGGTGGACGCGGCGCCGGACGTCGCGGCGGCGGTCCGCCGAACTGGTCGAGGCGCGTGCATGAACGGGCAATCACCGTTCACCATTCCGCTGATTTTCGCCGCGCTGGCCCTCGGCGGCCTCGTTGGCATGCTGCTGGTCGAGGGTCTGCTCGACACGCTGTTTCTCGCAACGGCCACGGCGCCGCTCGCGATCGGATGGTTCTGCCGGATCCGCGTCCGGCGCGGTCACGGGAGATCCCGTTAGCGCTTTTCCAACTTGACGCCAGCCAGCGAACGCGCGAGCCAGCCAAGTCCACACGAGGAAGAAGAACAAATGGATATTGTTCGATACTCGATCGGCGCCGCGGTCGCTGTCGCGCTCAGCACGCCGTGCGCTGCGATCGCGCAGGAGGCAGTGGCACAGGCCACGCAGTCGGAGGACACCGCGGGCGACAAGAAACAGGGCAGTGCGCAGGCTCAGGAGCCGCAACTGGACGAAGTGCGCGTGCAGGCCACCCCCGGGACCGACAGCTTTCGCGCCACGGACGCGAACACCGGGGCGCTGGGTGACCGGCCGCTGCTCGATACGCCGTTCTCGATCAACGTCGTCACCGAAGCGCTGATCGAGAACCAGCAGATGGCCACACCACAGGACGTCTTCAAGAACGATCCGTCCTTCGCCTATGGCTTCCTGCCGATCCCGTGGACCACCCTGCGCGGGTTCCTCATCGGCACCGGGGGTTACCTCTACGACGGCCTGCCCGCATTCGTCGCCCTGAACGGTGGACGCAACCAGCTGCAGGGCATCGAACGCATCGACATCATGAAGGGGGCTTCGGTCTTCCTCAACGGCATGGGTGCGACATCCAGCAGCTTGGGGGGCGTGCTCAACTATATACCGAAGCGCCCGCTCGACACGCCGGTACGCACCATCTCGGCGAGCTATGAAAGCGAGTCGCTGTTCGGTGTGCATGCGGACATCGGCGATCGCTTCGGAGCCGAGCGGCAATTCGGATACCGCACCAATCTCGCGTATCGCGACGGCGAGCAGTCGGTCAAGGGCTCGCGCTGGGAGCAGACGGTCGCCACACTGGCTGCGGACTGGCGCGCATCGCCAGACCTCGTCTTCAACGGCACGTTCGACTACGTCGACAACAAGACCCCGCGATTCCAGTCCTTCTTTCTCGTAGCGCCCGGCGTTGCGGTTCCCGCCGCGCCGAACGCCCGCCAGAACCTGTCGTTCTCCTGGAACGACTTCCAGCAGCAGGATTATCGTGGAACGCTGCGCGCCGACTGGGCCTTCGCGCCAGACTGGTCCATGACCGCTCAGGCTCTCCTCGGCCACACCTGGCGGCCGACCGTGTTTGCCGGCAGTACCGGTCTCATTACAAACAGGTTCGGCGATACGTTGACGCTGAACAGCGCGAACACGCTGGACACGAACTACGGCAGCGGACAGGTGCTGGTCCACGGAAAGTTTCCGCTGGGTCCCCTTTCGAATCAATTCACGGGCGGTATCGCAGGCGAAGGAGAGAACCAGAAGTCCGCCCAGGGAAGGATTCCGATGCTGCCTTCCAACCTCTACTTTCCGCGCGACTATCCCAACCTCACGCCGGCGATGCCGGACACCCGGCGGTCGCTGAGGTCACGCTCGTACAGCATCCTCCTGAGCGACATCATCGGCTGGGGAGAGCAGTGGTCCGTGCTCGTCGGCGGTCGCTACGTCGACCTGGACCAGGACAACTACAGCCTCGTCACCGGCGCGATCACGACGTCGGCCAGTGTGTCGAAGACCACACCCGCCCTTGCCCTGATGTTCAAGCCCGTTCCCGAAGCCCTGATCTACGGCAGCTACGTGGAAGGACTCGAAGCAGGGGCGACCGCACCGGCCGGCACGGTTAACGCGAACCAGGCACTGCCGCCCGCCGTTACGGAGCAGTACGAGATCGGCGCGAAGTGGCAGTTGAAGGATCTGCTGCTCACCCTGGCTGCCTTCGATATGACGAGACCGCTCAACTTCGTCGATCCGGTCACCAATCGGTATGTCCAGCAGGGCGAACAGCGCCACAAGGGGGTCGAGTTTCTCGCGACGGGGCGCGTAACGCCGGACTTCAACCTGGTCGGCGGCATCATGTACATCGACCCCGAGAACGTCGCGACCGGCAATCCGCTCACCTCGGGGAAGCGCCCCCCGGGTGTACCGGACTTTACTGCAAACCTCTATGGCGAGTACCGGATCGGGGCATTGCAGGGTCTCTTTCTCACCGGCGGCATCTACTACGCCGGGAAACAGTACGCAAACGCGAGCAACACGGCGTCGATACCGTCGTGGACGCGTTTCGACGTGGGGGCGCGCTACGAAACGTTCGCGTTCGGCAAGCCGGCGAGCATCCTGTTCGCGGTCGAGAACGTGGCCAACCGAAACTACTGGTCCAACGCGAACTCCGGCTTCCTCTCGCTCGGCCTGCCGCTGACCGTCCGGCTCACTGCGCGCATGTCTTTCTGAACAGGGGCACCTGCAACCGATCCAACAAGCTTCCTTCCAACAACCAGCCAGCCAGCGTCCGTGCGAGCGAGCCATCGATACCAGGAGCTCAACGTATGGCAATCGCACGCAGTTCCGTCGCCGCGGCCGTGGCGCTCGCCCTCAATGCCCCGCTCGCCTCTCACGCACAGTTGAGTCCACCTTCCGAAGCCGAGACACCGCTGCCCGAAGTACGGGTGACCGACTCGGGGCCGAACACGAGTGCCACCACCGGGGCGCTCGGCGACCGGCCGGTGCTCGACACGCCGTTCTCCATCGATGTGGTCGACCAGCAATCGATCGAGGATCGCCAGGCGATCACCATCGGCGACGTCTTCAAGCTGGACCCGTCGGTGATCCCCTTGAATGACGGCTACATCGGCGAAGCGTCCGGCATCGTGATCCGCGGCCTGCAGCTCGATCTCCTGAACGGCTATAAGGTCGACGGACTGTCGATTGCAAACTGGGGCAGCGATCTGCCCCTTGAGCACTTCCAGCGCGTGGAACTGCTCAAGGGCTCTGGCGGCTTCATGTACGGCTTCGGTGCGCCGGGCGGCATCGCGAACTTCGTCCTGAAGCGACCGACCGATGAGCCGCTGCGCTCGGTGAGCGTCGGTTACATGAACGACGCCACGCTGAAAGGCCAGGTCGACCTCGCCGGACGCCTCGGCGAGGACAAGATGTTCGGCTATCGTCTCAACGCCGTGCAGGAGCAGGGCGACACCTTCGTCAACGACGGCGGATACATCCGGCGCACGTCCGGCATGGCCGCCCTCGACTGGCGCATCACGCCCGACCTGGTCTTCCAGGCGGATGGGCTCTTCCAGAAGCGCCGCGTGTATGCGGCCTATTACGGTGTCGTCCCCTACCAGGCTTACGGGCTTCCCGACAATTTCCTGCAGTTCATGGGCATCGATCGGGTGCTCACGCCGGTGACGCAACTCCCCTCCCCGATCAAGGGCAACGTGCGGCTCGCACAGCCGTTCACCTACCACGACACCGAATTCAAGATGGCGGGCACGTCGCTCAACTGGGCGTTCGCGGAAGACTGGAATGCGCGCCTTGCGTATCGCTGGGCGGAGCAGAACCGCACCAACTACGACAGCGCGCTGATCCTGCTCGACAACTTCGGGAACTACCTGGACAACCAGTTCGCCGGGCCGCAGCGCTATCCGACCCAGAACGTGGATGCCATCGTCACCGGCAGGTTCTCCACCGGCTTCCTGCAGCACGACGTCGCCTTCGGCGCCGCCTGGCAGGAACTGGAGCAACTCTGGACCCAAACCTTCTCGCAGACGACGCTGGGTTTCGGCAACATCTACCAGGCGCCTGTCTCCTTCTTCAACCCCGGCCAGGTGATGCCGCGCGATATCCAGCTGCAGAGCAAGACCCAGCAAACCAGCATCTTCGCCAGCGACACCGTCAACTTCACCCCCGCATGGTCGGCGCTGCTCGGCCTGCGCTACATCGATTACCGGCAGGACACCTACAACTTCGGCGGCGCCACCTACACGGCGAATCCATGGACGCCGACGGTGGCCCTCATGTACAAGCCGATGCCGCCGATGACCATCTATGCGAGCTACGTTCAGGCGCTGGAGCAAGGGGGAAGCGCGCCGCTCGGTACGTCGAACTATGGCCAGTCGCTGCCGCCGATCACGACCAAGCAGTACGAGCTGGGCGTGAAGGTCGAGGAGGCCTGGTGGTCGACTTCCGCCGCGGTCTTCCAACTGAAGAAGGGACTCGAGGCCATCAACAGCGTCGGTGTCTTCGAGCAGTCGGGTGACGAGACCTACACCGGCGTGGAGTGGTCCGGCCGGGTGCGCCCGACGCGCGACTGGTCGGTCACCGCAGGTCTCATGTACCTCCACACCGAGAACGACAGCGACGATCCTCTGCTCAACGGCAAGCGGGCCGCCGGCGCGCCCGAGTTCACGGCGCTCATCTTCAGCGAGTACGCGGTGCCGCAAGCGCCGGGGCTGTTCGTGAACGGCGGCGCCAACTTCGTCAGCAACCGCCCGCTCGAGTCCAACAATCTGAACTTCGCGCCGTCGTACTACACCATCGACATCGGTTCGCGCTACGTGACGAAGGTTGGTGACACCACGACGACGCTGCGCTTCGGTATCAACAACCTGTTGAACGAGGCGTACTGGTTGCCGAGCTGGGGCTTCATCCTGGTGCAGGGTGCGCCGCGAACCTTCCGCGTCAGCGCCCAGTTCGACTTCTGATGGCTCAAAGCCGGGAGCAGGGGCGGACCGGACCGTGAGCGATCAGGCCAATCCACTCGCCTTGATCGCCGCGCTTGTCTCGACGCTCCTCACGGCGGGTTTCATTCTCGCCGCAGCTACTTTTTCCTCTTTCGTGTAACGAGCCGGCGGGTAGTGTTCGCGCGGACGCTACGCTCGAGCGGCCGGGTATCGATCCCGGGGGCGTCGAATCGGGTGTCCATCATTGCACCTACTCCGCGTGCCTGGCCTTTCGCCGCAACATCCCGCATGATCGTCCGCTGCACGATGTATCCGAGGATCATCGACTGCAGGACCTGTGCGACTTCCAGTGCGGACGCCTGGCTGCCGACGACACCATTCCGCTGCCACTGCACGACGCGCTCCGCGAACAGCACACGGAACCGCAGGTAGGACTCGCGCAGCAGCCCACGCACCCGCTCGTCGCGCTGCGCCTCGCTCCAGCCATGAACTGCAATCGGCAGCAGGTTGTATCCATCGCGCGCGCTGAACCGCTCGATCGTGAGCAGCATCTTGGCGATGAAATCCGCAGGGTTGGAAACCTCGGCACCCCGAATCAGGGGCGCCACCTGAGCCGCCAGCGCGCCCATCGACGCCGATATCGCGCTCAGAATGATGTCTTCCTTGCCGCGGAAGTAACGGTACATCGCGCTCGCCGCCATCCGCGACTCCGTGATGATGTCTTCCATGGTCGTGGATTGCACGCCGTTGCGGTAAAAACAGCGCCACGCGGCCTCCAGTATCTGCAGGCGGCGCTCCTGCCATTGTTCTTCGGAAATCTTCGGCATGGCCGGGAGTATACCAAAAGGAATAATTCTTCCCCTTTACAGTCGCCACAGGAGCAACTACGATAAGGAACAGTCGTTCCTCTTATCTTGAGACTACCGATGCCCGATGCCACAGAAGCCGGTCCGGCGGGATACCGAATCCATCACCTGAACTGCGCCTGCATTCAACGCCTCTCCATCCATGGCCGCCAACTGGCCTGCCACTGCCTGTTGATCGAAACGCCGGCGAGCGGACTGGTGCTGGTGGACACCGGACTCGGTACCCCCGACTTCGTGAACCCGGCGCAGCGGCTCGGGGTGATGTTCACGTACGTCTACGCGAATCCCAAGCGCGACGGGTCCTACGCGGCGGTGAACCAGATCCGTGCGCTCGGGTTCAAACCGGAGGACGTGCGCCACATCGTGATGACGCACATGGACCTGGATCACGTGGGCGGCCTGTCGGATTTCCCGCACGCGACGGTGCATCTGCACGCCGCAGAGCTGAAAGCCGCCACGGAGCGCAAGTCGCTCAAGGCCAAGCATCGTTACCTGCCGGTGATGTGGGCTCACAACCCGAAGTTCGAGACCTATTCCGAGGAAGGCGAGCCCTGGATGGGCTTCGAGGCGATCCGTGCACTGCGCGGACTTCCGCCGGACATTCTGCTCATCCCGCTGTTCGGGCACACGCTCGGTCACTGTGGCATCGCCGTGCAGGACGCGCGCGGCTGGCTGTTGCATGCCGGGGACGCGTATTTCGATCCGCGGGAAGTGCACGGCGAGCGCCGACAGTGTGCGCCGCTGGTGGGACTGTTCCAGGCAATCGTGCAGACGCGCCGCGGCGAACGGCTGCGCAATCAGGCGCGCCTGCGGCAGCTGACGGCGAGTCACCCCGAGATCCGCGTGTTCAGCGCGCACAACCCGTTCGAATATCTCGAAGCCATCGGCAAACCGGACCCCGTCGGCGTCACGTTGAGCGGCCGCGCGCCGCTGTCGCCGCAACACGCGGCCATGCGTTCTCTGGAGCGTGC
>JBDHRV010000126.1:0-10576 GCA_039807745.1 Burkholderiales bacterium | reverse complement strand
TCAGTCGAGCACGTTCGCCTGCTCGGAGATGCGAATCATGCGCTGGGCCTCGGTCACCCACACGATGCCATCGCCCCGCTGGCCCGTGGAAGACACCTCGACCAGCACCTGCAGGATGCCTTCGACCATGTGATCGGGTGCCACGATCTCGATGCGCACCTTGGGGCTGAATTCGGTGAGCTCCTCGCGGATGGTTACCCGCTCATGCTCCAGCGAGCGGCTGCACCCCTCGACCTTGGTGATCGTCATTCCCGGGAAGTCCTTCACGTGACGGAAGGCCCGGCGTATCTTGGGCAGCCGGGACGGCTGCACCACGGCCTTGATCTCCTTCATGAACGGTTCTCCTTGTCTCCTGGCTCCCTTACGCCTCGATTTTTTCCTCTTCGAACCACCCGTAGACCGCGGGCAGCACGACCAACGTCAGCAGCGTCGACGTGATCAGCCCGCCGATCACCACCACCGCCAGCGGCCGCTGCACCTCCGACCCCGGCCCGGTCGCGAACAGAAACGGGATCAGCCCCAGCATCGCCACGGTGGCCGTCATCAGCACCGGCCGCAAGCGATGCGTGCAGCCCTGCACGATCGCCGCCCGCTGCGCCATCCCCTCCTCGCGCAGACTGCGGATGTACGTCACCAGCACGACGCCGTTCAGCACCGCAATGCCCCAGAGCGTGATGAAGCCCACCGAGGCCGGCACGGACAAGTACTCGCCGGTGCCGAGCAAGGCGAAGATGCCTCCAATCGAGGCGAACGGCAACACCAGGATGATGATCGTGGCGTAGCGCACCGAATTGAACAGCAGAAACAGCAGGAAGAAGATCGCCCCGATGGTGATCGGGATGATGATCGCCAGCCGCCGGGTGGCGCGCTGCAGATTCTCGAACTGCCCGCCCCACGAGAAGTAATAGCCCTCGGGCAGCTCGATCTGCTTTGCCGCGGCCGCCTGCAACTCCGCCACGAAGCCGCCCAGGTCGCGCCCGTGCACGTTGGCGCCCACGACGATGCGGCGCTTTGCCGTCTCGCGGCTCACCTGGGCCGGTCCCTCCACGAGCTCGATCCTGGCGAGATCCTTGAGCGGAATGAGCGCGCCGTTGGGCGAGCGCACGAGGATCTGCGCAATCTTGTCGGCGTTGTTGCGAAACTCGGGCGGGAAGCGGACCGCGGCGGAAAACCGCCGCTCGCCCTCGTAGACCTCGGTCGCGACCCGCCCCCGGATCGCGATCTCGATGATGTCGTTGATGTCGGCGACGTTGATGCCGTGACGGGCGATCGCCTTGCGGTCGATCTGGATGGTGAGATATTGCTGGCCGCTCACGCGCTCGAGGCGGATGTCGGAGGCTCCCCGGATCGTGCCGAGCAGTTGCACCACCTCGTCCGCCTTCTCCTTCAGCACCTCGATGTCGTCGCCGAAAATCTTGATCGCAATGTCGGAGCGGACCCCCGTGACGAGCTCGTCGACCCGGTCGGAAATCGGCTGTGCCATGACGATCTGAACGCCCGGGAGCGCCTGAAGTTTCTCGCGGATCGCCGCGGCGACGTCGTTCTGGTCCCAGCCCGGCGGCAGCTCCGAGTCGAGCTTGACCGTCGCGATCGGTGTCGACTCGTTTTCCGGCTGCGGATCGGTCGGGTTCTCGCTGCGACCGAGCTGCGAGACGACCATCGCAACGCCTGGCACCTCCTTCACGAGGCGCATGGCTTCGGTTTCGAGCTCGATCGATTCTTCGAGCGACATGTTGGTCACCCGATTGACCCCGGGGACGATCGCCCCTTCCTTCATCTCGGGGATGAACGACGTGCCGAGCAGCGGAAAGGCGGCGATGCTCGCAGCGAGCAGCATCACGCCGCCGAGCACGACCGTGCTCGGGCGCTCCAGCGCCCAGTCCAGCAGGCGCAGATACGGCCCCTTCACGAGCCGGACGAGCCTCGTGTCGTGCTCCGCGCCGCCCTTGAGGAAGTAGGAGCACAAGACCGGCGACAGCGTGAGCGATAGCACGAGCGACACGAACATCGCGATCGCGATCACGTAGGCGAGCGGCGCGAACATCTTGCCTTCCATGCCCTGCAGCGTCATCAGCGGCAGGAAGACGAGGCAGATGATGCCGACACCGAACAGCACCGGCGTGCCGACCTCCACCGCGGCGCGCAGCACCACGAAGGTGCGGCTCTCCCCGCTGTCCTTCGCCTCGCCGAGGTGGCGGTAGGTGTTCTCCACCACCACCACGGAGCCGTCGACCATCATGCCGATGGCGATCGCCAGCCCGCCGAGCGACATCAGGTTCGCCGAGAGCTCGTACTCGTTCATGACCAGAAAGGTGACGAGCGGCGTCACGATCAGGGTGGCGACGACGATCAGACTCGATCGCAGATCGCCGAGGAAGAGGAAGAGCACGATGACGACCAGCACGATGCCCTCGATCAGGACCTTGGTCACGGTCCAGATCGCGGCGTTCACGAGATCGGTACGGTCGTAGTAGGGAACGATCTTGAGCCCGTTCGGGAGCATCCCCTTGTCGTTGATCTCCTTGACCCGCTGCTTGACGCGGCCGACGATTTCCTTCGCGTTGCCGCCGCGAATCATCAGCACGATACCGCCGACCGACTCGGTGTCGCCGTTCTTGATGACCGCGCCGAAGCGCACGGCGTGGCCGAACGACACCTGCGCCACGTCGCGCACGAAGACCGGCGTTTCGTCCCGCTCCTTCAGCACGATGCTCGCGATGTCGTCGAGTGAGGCGATGAGACCGATGCCGCGCACGAGATACTGCTCGGCGTCCCGGCGCAGCACGCCGCCGCCTGCATTCGCGTTGTTGTTGGCGAGCGCCGTATAGACGTCCTTGGGCGTGACGCCATAGTGCCGCAGCCGATCCGGATCGACGAGCACTTGATACTGTTTCTCGAGCCCGCCGATGGAGTTCACGTCGGCGACGCCGGGAATGCCGCGCAGCAGCGGTCGCACGACCCAGTCCTGGATCGTGCGCCGCTCGGTGAGCTCGCGCTCGGTGAGGGCGGACTTGCCGTCGTCGGGCCGCTCGAGCGTGTACTGGTACACCTCGCCGAGCCCGGTGGACACCGGCCCCAGCACCGGCTTGACCCCCGGCGGCAAGTGGTCGCCGACCTCCAGCAGGCGCTCCATCACGAGCTGCCGCGCGAAGTACACATCCGTGTCGTCGGTGAAGACGAGCGTGATCTGCGACAGCGCATTGCGGTTGACCGAGCGCATTTCGGTCAAGCCCGGCAGCCCCGTCATCGCGATCTCGAGCGGCACGGTGACGAAACGCTCCACCTCCACCGGGGAGCGCCCCGGCGCTTCGGCGGCGATCTGCACCTGGATGTTGGTCACGTCGGGAAAGGCGTCGACCGCGATCCGCCGCAGCCCGTCGATGCCCGCCACGACGAGTCCCAGCGCGACGACAACCACGACGATCCGCTGCTTGAGCGCGGCCCGGATGAGCGCTTCGATCATGGGTCAGCCCAGCAGCCTGCGCTTGCGCTCGTTGTTGAGGTGGAAGGCCCCGTCGAGGACGATCGCATCGCCTTCCGCGAGGCCGTCCTCGACGACCACCACCTTGCCGCTCTCCTGGCCGAGGGTGACCGGCACCAGCCGAAACTCGTGGTCACCGATGCGCGCGAAGACGTGGTCGCGGTTCGATTCGCGCACCACGGCCGTGATGGGCACGACGAGCTTCTTCTGCGGGATACCCCAGATGAGCAGATTGGCGAGCATGTCGGGCTTGATGTCCCGGTCGGAATTGAGCACGTCGCTGCGCACCTGCACAGTCCGCGTCTCCGGATTCACGGTCGAGCTCATGAAGATGATCTTGCCGGTGACCCGGCGCCCGGGCAGCGCGGGCAACTCGATGCGCACCTCCTCTCCCATCTCGACCAAGTGGGCCTGCTGCTCCGGTACCTCGCCCTGGATCCAGACATGCTCGAGATCCGCCACCGTGTACAACGCATCGGCGGGCTGCACCACCTGACCCTGGTTGATCTGGCGGTCGATCACCGTGCCGGACATGGTCGCGATGACGCTCGCGACCGAGTCGATTTCGCGCGTGCGGCCAACGGTGTCGATCGCCTTGGGCGACATGCCCATGAGCCGCAACTGATCGCGCGCCGCCTTCATCGCCACCTGCGCCGAAAAGAGCTCGTTCTCGCGGCGCTGCAGCTCGGCGCTGCCGATCACGTCGGCCGCGAGCAGTTGTTTGGCCCGCTCCACCGCGCGCGTCTTGAGCTCGACGTCCGCCACGGACGTGAGAAACTGCATCTGGCCGCTGGCAAGCTCGGCGCTGTTCAACGTGGCGAGCGTCTGCCCGGCCTTCACCTCGTCGCCGCGAAACGCGAGCACCTTGGTGATCCGCCCTGTCACCGAGGAGCCGATGCGCGCGACGCGGCGATCGTCGAGTCCGACGCTGCCGGGCACACGCAGCTCCTGACTCACCTCCTCCTGACCTACGGTGCCGAGCTTGAGTCGCGCCGCCAGCGCCTCGTCGGCGACGATGACGTTCGGGTCGATGGGCGCCGCGGCGGCCGCCTTCTGCACTTCCTTTTTCTCGCCGCAGCCGGCGAGCACCACGGCGAGAGTCAGTACCAGACCGAGGGCTTGCAAGCGCTTCATCGAGAGATCCCGGATGTGAGGTAATCGCGCCCTGCGAGCCGCTCGATCTCGATGACCGAGTAGGCGAGCTCGTAGCGGGCGTTCAGATAGTCCTGGCGCACCGCGCGGAACGTGCGCTGGGCGTCGAGGTATTCGAGGATGCCGCGCTCGCCGAACCGATAGGCAGCCTCGGCCGCCTCGAGGGTACGCTGCGCCCGCTCGAGCAGGCCGCCCTCGAAGGTCTCGACCTGCTGGCGTGCCACGACGAAGCGGCCGTACGCCGCGTCGAGCTCGCGCGTGAGCGCAAGCTCGCGCGCCCGCAATTGCGCGTCCGCCACCTTGGCCTCGGCCAGCGCCTCCGCGATCTGCCCCTCACGCCGATTGAAGAGCGGGATCGGCAGCGTGAGACCGAGGCGCGTCACTTCCTTGTCCGGTTCCTGAAGATAACCAGCCTGCAGGGTCGGCGCGGGCAGGCGCAGATCGCGCTCGAGCTGCAGGCGGTTGCGCGCCCGTTCCTGCTCCGCGAGCGCCTGCTGGATCTGCGGATTGTCACGTGTGACCTGCTCGCGCAGGCGCTCCAGGGCTGGCAGCGTCGCGCTGCCGAGGGAGCCGCGCACCGCGTACGCCTCGTCCGGCGCGATGCCGATGAGATTCGCGAGCGCGAGCTTCGCCTGCGTCACCCGCACCGCCGCGGAATCGCGCGCCCGCTGTGCGTTGAGGACCTCGGTCTCCGTACGCACGAGGTCGAGCCGCGGCGACTCGCCGAGCTTGGCGCGCAGCCCGACGCGGTCCCGAATCTCGCCCAGGAGCTTGAGGTCTTCCTCGGCGATGCCGAGCTGCTCCTGTCGCTGCAGCACTTCGTAGAAGTTGCTGTGGACCTGGGCGAAGAGCTGGGCACGAAACGCGGCCGAACCCGCCTCGACCGACCCCAGGTTGGCTTCCGCGGTGCGCCGCCGTGACTCCCGCACCGACGGATACTCGATCGGCTGCGCGATACCGACCCCCCAGGCGGTGCCCGAGGGGGTTCCCGAACCGCCGCGCGGCCGCTGCGGCCCCGCATTGCCTTCGACCGAGGGATTGGGAAACTGCCGCGCGGTGACGATTCCAGCGCGCGCCGCTTCCTCGCGGCCCAGGTTGGCCGACACGCCCGGGTTCATTTCTTCCGCAAGGGCGATCGCATCGTCGAGCGTGATGATGCGCTCCGCTCGCGCGAGCGTCGAGCCGACAGCCCCGCAGAGCAGGACCAGGACGAGGCGCCACGGCGCGCCCCGGCGCGCCGCGTTGGAGGAGCGCGCAAGACGCCTCCTCGCCGCGCCGTGGGGCGCTCGGTCGGGAAAGACCATGAGTGTTTCCGATGAACTTGCGTTGGGACGAAACCGCGAGTGCCGTGCAGGACCAAGCGGATCGATTAGGGCGACGCGTGACGCCTGCTTGGGACAGTCACCCCGCCCGGAGATTCTACCGCACACCTGAGCACGTCAGGTAAAACGAGCCGGTCGATCCGCCGCGACGTGCGTGGACGTTACGTCAATTCAAGGATTTATCGACGTGCATCCCTTCATCCGCAGCGTCCCCCGTTCGCGGCGGGTCGCCACGATTGCTGCAGCGCGGTAGACTCCGGCCTTCACTAAAGGGTTCGAGCGCCGACCGCGGCGCAGGTAGACCAGTTCATGACCGCACGGCTGAGGGAAATTCCCTACAACTACACCTCGTTTTCGGATCGCGAGATCGTGATCCGCCTGCTCGGGCCCGAGGCTTGGGATCTCCTCATCGCGCTGCGCGAAAGCCGCCGTACCGGCCGCTCGGCGCGCATGCTGTACGAGGTGCTGGGCGACATCTGGGTCGTCTCGCGCAACCCCTATCTCGAAGACGATCTGCTCGACAATCCGCGCCGGCGCGCGATGCTGGTCGAGGCGTTGCGCCATCGCCTGCGGGAGATCGACAAGCGCCGCGACGTGCACGATGCGCGTGTCGAACTGCTGCTCGAAGCCGTGCGGCGGGCCGTGGATGCGTTCGAACGCGGGTTCGACGAGGTTGCCAGGAAGCGCCGTGAGGTGGTGCGCCGCCTCGCGCGCATCACCCGGCGCGACAACATCCAGTTCGACGGGCTCGCGCGCGTGTCGCATGTCACCGACGCCACCGATTGGCGCGTCGAGTATCCCTTCGTCGTGGTCCATCCCGACACCGAGGCGGAAGTCACGCCCATCGTGCGCGCATGCATCAAGCTCGGCCTCACGATCATCCCGCGCGGCGGCGGCACCGGCTACACCGGCGGCGCCATTCCGCTCACCAGGCTCGCCGCCGTCATCAACACCGAGAAGCTCGACCACCTCGGACAAGTCGAGACGGTGCGTCTGCCGGGCGTGGCAGGTCCGGTGCCCACGATCGCGTGCGGCGCCGGCGTCGTGACGCGGCGCGTGATGGAGAAGGCGGAGGCAGCCGGGCTCGTGTTCGCCGTCGACCCGACCTCCGCCGACGCCTCCTGCATCGGCGGCAACATCGCGATGAACGCGGGTGGCAAGAAGGCGGTGCTGTGGGGCACGGCGCTCGACAATCTCGCGTCGTGGCGCATGGTCACGCCCGACGCGGACTGGCTGGAAGTCACGCGTCTCGACCACAACCTCGGCAAGATCCACGATGTCGCCACGGCGCGCTTTCGCATCGATCGCTTCGCCCCCGACGGCAAGACCGCGCGCGGACCAGCCGAGATCCTGGAGATCCCTGGCGCGCGATTCCGCAAGGCCGGCCTCGGCAAAGACGTCACCGACAAGTTTCTCGCGGGGCTGCCCGGCATCCAGAAGGAGGGGTGCGACGGCATCGTCACCTCCGCGCGGTTCGTCCTGCACGAGATGCCGAAGCACGTGCGCACCGCCTGCCTCGAGTTCTTCGGCCAGGCGCGCGACGCCGTGCCGTCCATCGTGGAGATCAAGGACTATCTCGACCGGCGTCCCGGCGGCGCCATCCTGGCCGGCCTCGAGCACCTCGACGACCGTTATCTGAAGGCGGTCGGCTACGCCACCAAGTCACGGCGCGCGGGGCTGCCGAAGATGGTGCTGCTGGCGGACATCGTGGGCGAGGACGACAGCGCGGTGGGCGAAGCGGCCTCGCACGTCGTGCGCATCGCCAACGCGCGCAGCGGCGAGGGCTTCGTCGCGGTGAGCGCCGAGGCGCGCCGCAAGTTCTGGCTCGACCGCGCACGCACCGCCGCCATCGCCAAGCACACCAATGCGTTCAAGATCAACGAGGACGTGGTGATCCCGCTCGCGCGCATGGGCGACTACACCGACGGCATCGAACGCATCAACATCGAGCTCTCGATCCGCAACAAGCTCGCACTGCTGGAAGCGCTGGCGGGTTTCTTCGCGGGCGAGCTGCCGCTCACGCAGGACGACGTGCCGATCGCGGCGCCCGAGCTGCTGGAGCGTCGCGTCGATCAGGCGAATGAGCTCCTGCTCGCGACGCACGTGCGCTGGCAGGCGTTGCTCGATGGCCTCGACGTGCCCTGTGAGCGCTTCTTCGCCGACTACGCGGTGCAGTTCGGCGCCGACGCCGCGAGCTTCGCGCGCCATCCCGGCACGGTGTTCTCGATCCTGCAGGATCGCACGCTGCGCGTATCGTGGAAGCGGGAAGTGCGCGCGCCCTTGCAGGACATATTCATGGGGCGCGCATTCGCTCCGACCCTGGAGGCCTGCGCTGCGATCCACCGGCGCGTGCTGAAGAGCCGCGTCTTCATCGCGCTGCACATGCACGCGGGCGACGGCAACGTGCACACGAACATCCCGGTCAACTCCGACGACTACGGCATGCTGCAGGAGGCGAACGCCGCCGTCGCACGCATCATGCGGCTCGCGCGCGGTCTCGGTGGCGTGATCTCCGGCGAGCACGGCATCGGCATCACGAAGCTCGAGTACCTCGAGCCCGCCGAGTTGGAGGAGTTCGTCGCGTACAAGAACAAGGTCGACCCCGAAGGCCGCTTCAACCGCGGCAAGCTCCTGCCCGCGGCGGATCTGCGCAATGCGTACACGCCGTCCTTCAATCTGCTCGGCGCCGAGTCGCTCATCCTCGAGCAGTCCGAGATCGGCGACATTTCCGATTCGATCAAGGACTGCCTGCGTTGCGGCAAGTGCAAGCCGGTCTGTTCCACCCACGTGCCGCGCGCGAACCTCCTGTACAGCCCGCGCAACAAGGTGCTCGCGACCTCGCTGCTGATCGAGGCGTTCCTCTACGAGGAGCAGACCCGGCGCGGAGTCTCGCTCGCGCACTTCGCGGAGTTCGGCGACGTCGCGGACCACTGCACGGTCTGCCACAAGTGCGTGACGCCCTGTCCCGTCGACATCGATTTCGGCGACGTGTCGATCGCGATGCGCAATTTCCTGCGCCGCCACGGCAAGCGGCCGCGCAATCTGGGCGCCCGCGCGTCCATGTTCTTCCTGAATGCGACCGACCCGGCCACCATCAAGCTCGTGAAGAAGGTGATGATCGACTGGGGTTACCGTGCCCAGCGCATCGGCCACGAGTTCGGGCGCCGCTTCCGGCTCGTGAACAACCAGACGCGACATCCCCCGGCCACGGTAGGACGCCCGCCGCTGCAGGCGCAGGTCATCCACTTCATCAACAAGCCGATGCCCGGCGGCCTGCCGAAGCGCACCGCGCGCGCCCTGCTCGACATCGAGGACAAGACGGTCGTGCCCGTCATCCGCGATCCGCACAAGGCGAACGATGACTCCGACGCCGTTTTCTATTTTCCGGGGTGCGGCTCGGAGCGGCTCTTCGGGCAGGTGGGCCTCGCGACCCAGGCCATGCTTTTCCACATCGGCGCGGTGACGGTGCTGCCCCCCGGCTATCTGTGCTGCGGGTATCCGCAGACCTCAGCGGGCCAGGCCGTGAAGGGACAGGCCATCACGACGGCGAACCGCGTGCTGTTTCATCGCGTGGCGAACACGCTCAACTACCTCGACATCAAGACCGTGATCGTGTCGTGCGGCACGTGCATGGACCAGTTGCTCAAGTACGAATTCGACCGCATCTTTCCCGGCTGCCGGCTGCTCGACATCCACGAATATCTGCTGGAGAAGGGCCTCAAGCTCGAAGGCGTGAACGGGGTGCGCTACATGTACCACGATCCCTGTCACTCGCCCATGAAGACCTATCAACCGATCAAGGTGGTGAACAGGCTGATGGGACAGGACGTCACCTTGAACGAGCGTTGCTGTGGAGAGTCGGGCACCCTCGCCGTCACGCGGCCCGACGTCTCGACGCAGGTGCGCTTCCGCAAGCAGGAGGAGATGGAGAAAGGCGCCGCGGCGCTGCGCGAGGACGGGTTCGCCGGCCCGGTCAAGATCCTCACTTCCTGTCCTTCATGCCTGCAGGGACTTTCGCGGTTCGACCACGACGCGAAGACGGAGGCGGACTACATCGTGGTGGAGATGGCGAAACACCTGCTGGGCGAGAACTGGATGAGCGAGTACGTGGCCAAAGCCAACAGCGGGGGAATCGAGCGGGTGCTGCTATAGACCCGGCACACGCGAAGGCTTCCCCGCCCGATGCGCGACCACACGAAGGAGAGAACAATGCCGCTCGTTACCCTCACCGTTCGCAAACCCAAGTCCAGCGCCTTCAAGAGCGCCGTGCTCGATGCCGTGCACGCGGCGCTGGTCTCGGCGGGTGTGCCCGCGACGGACAAGTTCCAGCGGGTCATCGAACTGGATGCCGACGACTTCCGTTTCGATCCGCGCTACCCCGATCTCGCGTCGGAACGCAACGACGACTTCGCGCTCATCGAGATCCTCTGGTCCGTGGGTCGCAGCGTCAAGGTCAAGAAGAAGTTTCTGGAGCAACTCATGGGGGATCTGTCAGCAGCGGGTCTGAATCCCGAGCACGTGATGGTCTGCTTCAAGGAGACCGCCTGGGAGAACTGGTCGTTTGCAGGTGGCCGGCTTATTCATACCTAGACGTTTTCCGCTGATCGACCCGCAGCGAGAT
>JBDHRV010000125.1:0-10680 GCA_039807745.1 Burkholderiales bacterium | reverse complement strand
AGCACCGCGAAAGTAGTCAATCCAGACGCTGGAATCGACAAGAATCACTTGTCCCGCCTCATGGCATCAAGGTCGCCTTCCCACGCGACCTTGCCGCGCAGACGCCGCAGATCGCTCTGCTTGCGAAGCTGGAGCAGGGTTCTGAGGCCGAGCTCGACCGCTTCCCGCTTGGTCTTGAGGCCCGTGGCCCGGAGTGCCTCGGCCATCAGCTCATCGTCGATAACGATGTTGGTTCGCATGGTGTGTACGATGGACTGCGTTCGTACACGTTCTAGCCGCAGCCAAGCAAACGCGACAACCCGCGACGGCGCAGCATTCTCTCAAGCTGGCGGCCGGAACTGGTACAGCCATGTCTCGGTGAGCGCATCGCCGTTGCCCTGGATGTAGAGCCTTAGCTCGACCGGCTCGGTGCCTTCGGCTTTCAGATCGAAGACCGCACGCCAGCGGCGCGTTCCTGGAACCGGCTCGATGAAGGCGCGACCGAGCGTTCCGCGCGATGCCGTCACGACTGGCGATGCCTTGACGGTGTCGCCCCACAGCGGATCGAGGGCCGGACCCGCGAAATCGACCACGAACTTGTACGCGCCTTGCGGGCGCACGGTACCCGGTTCTCCGCCGCGTCCGATGCGGGTCGTAACGGCGCGTGCAACCCTCGGCGCAAAGGGCTCGTCGGCGAGCCAGTGCAGACGGTACTTGAGGCGATACGACGCGCCGGCCCGCGCGGGTGCCGCGGGTCGCCAATATGCCACGATGTTGTCGTGGATCTCGTCGTTGGTCGGCATCTCGATCAGCTGCACCGAGCCGGCGCCCCAGGGCTCCAGCGGCTCGACCCAGAGGCTGGGGCGCCGTTCGTAGTTCACCCCGTCGAGATAGTTCTCGTTCGCGCGGTCGCGCTGCAGCAGCCCGAAACCCTTGGGATCGTTGTCGGCGAAGCTCGACGTGACGGCAAACGGCTGATTGGTGAGCGGCCGCCAGATGCGCTCGCCCGCGCCGGTCCAGATCGCGAGTCCGTCGGAGTCGTGCACCTCGGGGCGCCAGTCCTCGAACCGGCGCTTGTCGGTCTCGCCGAACCAGTACATCGAGGTGAGCGGCGCGAAGCCCAGCCGCTTGATGTCCTTGCGCAGAAACAGCGCCGCCTCGACGTCCTGCACCACGCCTTCGGTGCGGCGGATGGCGAAGCGGTACGCGCCCGCGATGCTGGGGCCGTCGAGCAAGGCGTACACGAGCACCGGATCGGACTCGGCGCGGCTCTCCTCGATGAAGAAGTCGGTGAAGTCGGGGAACTCCTCCGCGGTCGGCTCCGCGCTGTCGATCAGGATGCCGCGCGCGGAAAGTCCGTACTGGTTCAGTGCGCCGATGGCGCGAAAATACGAGGCGCCGAGAAACGCCATCCAGTCCTGCGTGCGCCAGTCGGGCCGCGTGCGCGCTTCCTGCAGGCGGAACCCGGCGAATCCGACCTGCTCGGGCAGCTTGCGCGCCGGGCTGTTCCGCGGCATGTCGAAGTACGCGTTGCTGTAGAGGATCTGGCGCGAGCGGCCGTCCTCGACGACGTGCATGCGGATGCCTTTCTGGAAGAACTCGCCCAGGTGAAAGAACGTGACCGGATAGGCGCCAGGCCCATCCGCGTAGAGCGCATACCGGGGGTCGAACCGGATCTTGCCCCATTCGTCGTAGGTGAGGCTCAGCACGACGTCGGGCATGGGGCGCGGCAGCGGCACGAACTCGCGCTGCGCCATCTTGCGGGCACGCTCGACGAGGAGTTCGAAGCCGAACTTCTCGGGCGGCGCGAGGTTGAGCGATTTCTGTTGCGCAGCCGCGAGACGGCTCGTACCCAGGAGCGGTGCGCTCATCCCGAGCGCGACGGCTGACCGCAGAAAGCTGCGGCGGGAGGTCGTAAAGGTCATGGTTCGGATGCGGAGTCGAAGGGCCGGGCGCAACAATAGCCCAGGTATGGCTCCTAGCGGAAATTTCGTACGAGTCCGATCACCACACCCTGGATCGTCACGCGATCGGACGCATAGGTCATCGGCGCCATTCTGGCGTTGGATGGATGCAACGTGACCTTGCCGGCGCGCTGCTCGATGCGTTTGAGCGTGGCGTCATGGCCGTCGATGAGCGCGACCACGACTTCGCCGTTGTGCGCCCAGTCGCGCCGTTCGATGACGACCCAGTCGCCGTCGAGGATGCCGTCGTCGATCATCGAATCGCCTTTCACGCCCAGCACGTAGCACTCGCGCCCGCTGCGCGTCCAGGCGGCGAGGCAGACCGGCTCGCGGTTCTCGATCGCCTCGATCGGTTTGCCGGCAGCGATGTAGCCGAGGAACGGGAGCTCGATGTCTTCCGCCGGCGCTTCGTGGAAGTTGGTGAGACGGATGCCGCGCTGCTTCTGGTGGAGGGGTTCGACGAGCCCCTCGTCGATCAGTGCCTGAATGAGCTTGTGCAGCGATCCGCGCGACTTGAGGCCCATGGCCCGGCACAGTTCGTCGAGCGTCGGCGGGTGGTCGAAGCGGTGGTTGAAGAGGAAGCGGTAGACCTCTTCCTGGCGTCGCGTGAGGGACATGTCATCTGCCTCGGTGTCGAGGTTGCGCTTGCAACTGCCTGACTGGCCGATATACTAGCACGAGAGAACAGATGGAGAACAGACGATGGAGGATATCGTCGACCGTTTCTTCGACCAGTCGGAGGAGGTCCCAGAAACGGCGAGCGCCGTGCGCCCCGACCCACCGGGTATCGAGCCCCTGATCGAGCGGCTGAAGCAGAAGTATCGGGGGCGCATCACCGGCGAGCTCGTGGTACCGGCGCGGACCGGCAGCTTCGCGGATCTTCCCGTCGACCTGGATGATCGCCTGGCCTCGGCGCTTCGAGTGCGCGGGATCGGGCGCCTGTACAGTCACCAGCGCCAAGCGTGGGACACGATCCGGTCGGGCCGGCATACAGTCATCGTCACGCCCACCGCGTCGGGCAAGACCCTCTGCTACAACCTGCCGGTGCTGCAGGCGGCGCTCGAGGCGCGAGCGAAGGCGCTCTACCTCTTTCCCACGAAGGCGCTCTCCCAGGACCAGGTCGCGGAGATCCTCGAACTGAACGACGCCGGCAGTCTCGGCGTGCGCGCGTACACGTTCGACGGCGACACGCCGGGCGACGCGCGGATCGCGGTGCGCACGAAGGGCGACATCGTCGTCTCGAACCCCGACATGCTGCACGTCGGCATCCTGCCGCATCACACCAAATGGGCGCAGTTCTTCGAGAACCTGAAGTACGTCGTGATCGACGAGCTGCACACCTACCGCGGCGTCTTCGGTTCGCATCTCGCCAACGTGCTGCGGCGGCTTGGGCGCGTGTGCGCGTTCTACGGCGTCCAGCCGACCTTCGTGCTGTGTTCGGCGACCATCGCCAACCCGCGGGAGCTGGCGGAGCAGCTGATCGGCGCACCTGTAGCGGCCATCACCGAGAGCGGCGCGCCGCAGGGCAGAAAGCATCTGCTGCTGTGGAACCCGCCGGTGCTGAACGCCGATCTCGGTCTACGCGCATCGGCCCGCTCGCAGACGACGCGCATCGCGCGCCTCGCGGTGCGCTCGGGATTGAAGACGATCGTCTTCGCCAACACGCGCCTCATGGTCGAGGTGATCACCAAGTACCTGAAGGACGTGTTCGATCGCGACCCGCGCAAGCCGGCGCGGACGTTCGCCTATCGCGGCGGCTACCTGCCGACGGAGCGCCGCGCGACCGAGAAGAAGCTGCGCGCGGGCGCGGTGGATTGTGTCGTGGCGACCTCCGCGCTGGAGCTCGGTGTGGACATCGGCGCGCTGGATGTCTGCGTCCTCAATGGATATCCCGGCACCGTCGCGGGTACCTGGCAGCGGCTCGGCCGCGTGGGGCGGCGCAACCGCGCGGCGCTCGGCGTGCTGGTGGGCACCAGCGAGCCGCTCGACCAGTTCATCGTGCGCAATCCGGAGTTCTTTCTCGGTGCGTCGCCCGAGCACGCGCGCATCGCACCGGACCAGCTGCTGATCCTCATGGACCACGTGCGCTGTGCCGCCTTCGAGCTGCCGTTTCGCGATGGCGAGTCGTTCGGCGGCGAGGATCTCGGTGCGCTGCTCGCGTATCTCGAAGAGCAGGGCGTGGTGCATCGCGAGGGCGCGCAATGGCACTGGATGGCCGACAGCTACCCCGCGAATGCGGTCAGCCTGCGCTCGGTGGCGGAGGGCAACTTCGTCGTCATCGACACCACGGACGGCAAGCAGGAGGTGATCGCAGAAGTGGATTACTCGAGCGCGCCGATGACGATTTTCGAGGGCGCGATCTACTTGGTTCAGGCAAGCCCGTGGCAGGTCGAGCGGCTCGATTGGGAAGGCCGCAAGGCTTTCGTGACGAAAACCCGGGCCGACTATTACACCGATGCGATCGACTACACCCGGCTCAAGATCCTCGACCGGTTCGACGAGGCGCGGCAGGGCGCTGGAACTTGCGCGAACGGCGAGGTGTATCTCGTGCGCCGCATCCCCGGCTACAAGAAGATCCGCTACTACACGCACGAAAACGTCGGTTACGGCAATGTCAATCTGCCTGATCAGGAGCTGCACACGACGGCGGTATGGTGGCAGGCGGATCCGCAAGCGCTGCTCGCGGCGATACCCGACCGCTGGCAGGCGCTCGACGGCTTCCTCGGCGCGGCCTACGCGATGCACTACATCGCCGCGCTGCTCACCATGTCCGAGCGACGGGACCTGGGGCGCGCGGTGGGCGATTCGGATACGACCTGGTCGGCGACGCTCGGCACCGACGGTCGTGGTGCTGCGCGCAGCTTCGACGGCGAGCCGGTGGACGTCGCGCAGGGGATGCGAGACTTCCGGCCGACGGTGTATCTCTACGACAACTATCCCGGTGGCGTCGGGCTCTCCGCGCCGCTCTTCGATTTGAGGCAGCAGGTCGTCGAGCATGCCGTCGCACTGGTCGCCGGTTGCGAGTGCAGCCACGGCTGCCCCGCGTGCATCGGGCCGATCCTCGCCTCCGACGAGACGCGCGGTGGCTCGCCGAAGCGCGCCGCGCTCGCCGTGCTCGATCTCCTGCGGGCAGGTCGTTCGGCATGAAGTTGAAGGAGCGTCTCGCACTGCTCTCGAAGCAGGGAGGCGCGGGGCAGAGTGCGCGTCCCCCCGCATCTGCGGATGTGCCGGCCACGGCGGAACGGTTGCAACGACTGATCGAGCATTCGACGCGGCGCGCGGCAGTGCGGCGCACGGGGGACCACGATCTCGCCAGGATGCTCGGCGGCAGCTCGATCGCGCCCGGGGTCGTCGTCGCCGAGCAGTGCTTCTTCCGCGACCATGTCCACGGTGCCGAACCCATCGGCACGCTGTTCGAAACGCCGCTGCATGTGCTGAACGAAGGCCAGCCGGTGCGGCCCTGGGATCTGCTGTTCCTCGACACCGAGACCACCGGGCTGGCAGGGGGCACCGGCACGCTGCCGTTCGTGCTGGGCCTCGCACGGCCCGAACCCGAGGGCTTGCGCCTGCGGCAGTACTTCCTGACCGGGTTCGGGGGCGAGGCCGCGATGCTCGAACACGCGCGCAGCTGGCTCGCGGACGCGACGCACCTCGTCACGTTCAACGGCAAATGCTTCGACGTACCGCTGCTCGCGACGCGCTATCGGCTCCTGCGCCTTGCGACGCCGTTGCAGTCGAAGGGACACCTGGACCTGCTGCACCCGACCCGCGCCGCGTTCGGCGGGCGTTGGCCGGACTGCAGGTTGCAGACCGCGGAACAGAGACTGCTCGGCTTCGCGCGTGAGAACGACCTGGGCGGTCACCTCGTGCCGATGGTGTGGACCGAGTTCATGCGCCACGGTCGAATGGACGATGTACCGCGCGTACTGGAACACAATCGCTGGGATCTCGTGAGCCTCGCAGGGCTGTTGTCCCGGCTTGCACACATCTACGGTGGTGGCGGTCACGAAGATGCGGATGCACGGGCGCTTGCGCGACATCGGTTGCGGCAGGGCGACGATGCGGGGGCGTTGCGCGAGCTTGCCGGGAAGGCCTCATCACTCGGGGTCGCCGGCCTGCTCGAGCTGGCGCGCCTGTATCGGCGGCGCGGCGAGTGGGAGCACGCGGTGCCGATCTGGGAGGATCTGGCAGCGCAGGGCGTCGCGGAAGCGCTGGAGCGGCTTGCGAAGTACCAGGAACATATCGGCCGTGATTTCGCTGCCGCGATCGCCCTTACCGAACGCCTCGTGGCGCGGCAGGGCGCAAGACCGGAGCACGTGCGGCGGCGGCGGCGGCTGCTCGGCCGCGTGGCGGAGGAGGCGTCGGTCTTCTGGCGCATACCTAGGGATCGCCGGTAGGCGGCTCCGCGGCTACCATTCCAGGGCCACCGCGGCTTGACCGTAACGAAAGCCGACGCTAACGTTCGCATCTGTTTGGAGATTCTGGTCATGCCGATGCGCCGTTCGTGCGCGAAGGAGAATCATGGTGGCGTCAGCAAATCGTGGATCCTCGGTACTCAGTCAGATTTCTGGACGAGTCGTGCACGGCGTCGCGAGACGTTCTTTCCTTTTCGCCAAAGCCCATTACAAGTCGACCCTGCCCGATCCGATCACGACCAACCCGGTGATTGTCTACACGGTGGGCAAAGTGGGGTCGTCATCGGTTGCGGCAACGCTCGATGCGGCGCTCGATGGGCGGGGCGTTGCGCATGTGCATTGGCTGAGATCGGAGAATCTCCAGGCGGACGAAGCGCAGTACAGGCGCCGCGCCCGCGCGTATTGGGGCACGCGGAAGATGTCACGGTTCATGCCGCGCTACGTTTGGCTCGGCCAGCAGGTCGGCAACGCAATCAGGTCTGCGCCGCCCGGCACGGTATGGGATGTCGTGACACTGGTGCGCGATCCGGTCGCCAGGAACGTATCGTCCTTTTTTCAGGACCTGGAGCTGATGTTCGATTTCTGGCCGGCGCAGGAGTTGAACGCCCGCCCTGTGGACGAAGTCGCTGCGCGCCTGGTCGAGATGTTTCTCGACGCCTATGTTGAAGGCAAGTCCCCGCTCGGGCTTGGTGGAGACCCGCTGACATGGTTCGATGCCGAGCTGAAGCCGGTGTTCGGCGTGGACGTGTTCGCTACCCCCTTTCCGCTGTCACGGGGCTACGAGATCTATGGAGGACCGAACTCACGGGTGCTGCTGGTCCGTCTCGAGGATCTCGATCGCGTGGCGAAGCCGGCTCTGAGGGAGTTCCTCGGTACCAGCGCAGCGAACGTCATGCAGCGGAACGACGCTTCGGACAAGGTCTATGCGGAGGTGTACCGGCGGTTCAAGAGGCTTCTGAAATTCCCGAGTGAGTATCTCGATCGACTGTATTCCTCCCGCTATTGCAAGCATTTCTATTCCCAGGGAGAGCTCGCCAGTTTTCGGTCTCGCTGGCAAGCGGTTCAGGGCCTGTTCGTCTGGCTCGGCTGCGAGGTCTCTCGTTTTGCGTTGGATGTTGTTTGAGGGTCGCGGCGCATCATTCCGTCGAAGTTGGGCCGACTGCTTCGGTTCGGTGTGCGCATGCCTGGCACGCGACCTGGAAGCGACGAACGCCGCTCCGCAGGATGAGTCATCGGCCTGCGAGCGCCGATCCCTGGGCACCCCGTTCCTACCCGATCTTCCATGCTGACCACTATCGGCCGCCTACTCGCACTGCTCGACAGACGTGATCGCCTGAAGCTTGCGGTGCTGGTGTGCGTGCTCGTGCTGGTGGCGGCAGCGGAGATGGCCGGGATCGCGGCGATCATGCCCTTCATGGCTGTCGTGACCAATCCGGAAGTCATACACAGCAATCGCTGGCTGAATGCTGTCTACACCGGTTTCGGCTTCCCCAGCGACCGGTCGTTCCTGCTGTTCCTGGGTCTCGTCGTGCTCGCGTTGCTCGTGACGAGCAATGGCGTCAAGGCGACCGGCACGTTCCTCACGCTGCGCTATCACAATCGGCTGAATTACACATTGTCGCGGCGTCTGCTGGCGCGTTACGTCGCACGGCCCTACCAGTTCTTTCTGAAGCGCAACACGGCCGAACTGGGGTCGAACGTGATCACCGAGGTCACCAGAGTCGTGACGGGTGTCCTGACTCCGGCCACCACGATCGTCTCAAGCTCGCTCATGTGCCTCGCGATCATTACCCTCCTCGTCGCGGTGGATCCGATCGTCGCGCTAGCCATAGCGATCGTCCTGGGTACTGCCTATGGAACGATATTGCTCACGGCGCGGCGCAAGCTGAGCGAGGTCGGCAAGCAGCAGATCACGGCCAACCAGGAAAGACACAAGGTGGCAGGGGAAGCCATGTGCGGGATCAAGGACCTGAAGGTCCTGGGGCGCGAGGTCACGCTCCTGCAGCGCTTCTCGGTACATGCGCATCGCCACGCCCGAAACAATGTCACCGCAGGGTTGATCGCGCAGCTGCCCCGCTACGCGCTCGAGACCATCGCGTTCGGTGGGATCCTGCTGGTGGTGATGTATCTCGTCAGTCGGGGCGAACGCGCGACCGACATCGCACCGCTGCTCGCCCTGTACGCCTTCGCGGGCTATCGTCTGATGCCGGCGCTGCAACAACTGTTCGCATCCATCACCACGTTGCGCTACAACGCCCCTTCACTCGATGTCCTCTACCACGACCTGGGCGGTGACCAGGGCGGCGATGCGGACAGCATGGAGCGGCTGGAGAAGGCGCTTCACGCTCCGGTTCTGCCATTCGTTCGCGAGCTGCGTCTGCGCCGCGTTTCGTTCCACTATGCGGATACGCCCACCCCGGCACTGCGCGATCTCGACATAGTGATCTCACCCCTCACTTCGATCGGTATCGTCGGACCGACAGGCTGCGGCAAGACCACGACCGTCGACATCATTCTGGGTCTGCTCGTTCCTACCGAAGGGCAGTTCCTGGTCGACGGCGTCGCGATAACTCCACACAACCTCGCGAATTGGCAGAAGAACCTGGGCTACGTGCCTCAGCATATCTACATTGCCGACGACACGATCGCCCGCAACATCGCGTTCGGCATGCCGGACGAGGATATCGACATGACTGCGGTGCGGCGAGCGGCGCGCATCGCGAACATCGCCGGGTTCATCGAGTCGGAGCTGCCCGAGGGATACGAGACTGCCGTGGGGGAACGCGGCTTGCGTCTGAGCGGCGGCCAGCGCCAGCGCATCGGAATCGCGCGGGCGCTCTACCGCGACCCGAGCGTGTTGGTGATGGACGAGGCGACCAGCGCGCTCGACGGCATCACCGAAGAGAGCGTCATGGAGGCGCTGCACAACCTGTCGCGCAAGAAGACCATCATCGTCATCGCGCATCGCCTGACGACGGTGAGGGAGTGCGATGTCATTTATCTGCTGGAACGCGGCAAGATCGTCACGCACGGCAGCTACTTCGACCTCATGCGCGAATCGGCCTGGTTCCGGGCGGCGGCCGGCGAGTGACGCCGGACCGGTTGCGGGCGATGGCCGCATTCGTCCTGTGCTCTCCCGGAACTCCAGCGGCGTACCGCGCTCGCGGGGGCCACACTGCCCCTCGGCCGAAGCGCGGCTCCATCCCATCCGACATTGTCTGGCGGGTCGAATCTCAGTTGGGACATCTATGTGGGATGTCGAGGCACTTCTCCTGCGGACCGCGCTGCTCGCGGGCTATGGTCGTGACGCGCAGCCGCTCGCGCGGCGTCTCGCTCGAGCGACGGCGGCAGGCAGCGCGCGCTCCTGCTTCGAGGCCGGCACCCCGATCCAGTTGAGCGTCGATGCGCCCGGTCCGCCGGCGTTTCGAGTGGGACTTCGCGTCGGCGAGCGCTTCGACGCGCAATCGATCGAAGGTCTGGTACCGCCGCGGACACTCGAGCACCTGGCGCGGTTTCTCGAACCTCTTCCCGCGGCCGAGCACCGCGGACTTGGCGCCTGGCTCTTCTGGACCGAAGCGCGGCAGTCCGTTTTCGTCGACCTGCGGGATCCCTCCCCGGAAGTGGCGCTCGCGCGGCTGCATCGCATACTCTCCCGCGAGCAGCGGCAGCGCCTGGAGCAGGTGTGCCTCCCAGCCCTCACGGCTCGTCCCTGGTCGTGCCGGATCGAAGCCGACGACACGGGGGTGCACCGGGTCGCCGTGCACTGGCTCTTGAGTCGCCACGCGCCGCCGGAATCGCTCGCCGAGACAATTGCGCCGGGATGCTGGGTGCATGCGATGCAGGGCCTCGGGCACCTGCTACGCTGGCCCGGCAGGAGCGGGCGCTGGGTGTTCGTGACGCCACTCGACGAGGACGACGGACGCGCGCTGCGCGTCGGCAACTCCGGCTGGACCTTGGTACCGGAAGATGAAGCCAAGCACCGCGCGGTCGGTGATCTGATGAGCGCGCTCGGCGGTCCGCGCGACTACGCCCAGGCGCTGTGGAGCCTGTGCCGAGGCGCCGCGTCGCCGCAGTGGCGGGTCGGAAGGACCTGCGAGCTGATGGTGAAAGCCGATGAAACGAAGAGCGTGCGCGCGCGGCTGTTCTTTTCGCCGGAGGTAGCGGGGTAGTTGAGAAACGCTTCGGAGCGGATGTCAAACCGCTTCCAGCAGAACCTTCGGGTTCTTATGCGCAATGGCCAGGAGCATTCGCGCAGGCCCGGATGGTGCGCGACGTCCCTGCTCCCACTCCTGCAACGTGCGAACCGAGACACCCAGCAGACG
>JBDHRV010000124.1:0-10864 GCA_039807745.1 Burkholderiales bacterium | reverse complement strand
GGCGACGGGCCGGGGGCGCTCGCCGCCTACCGCAAGGGGCTCGCGATTGCCGAGGCGCTCGCCGCGCGCGATCCGGCGAACGCGCAGTGGCAGATCGATGTCGCGGTTTTGTGCTCGAAGCTGGGGATGCCCGAACAAGGCCAGGACGTCGACGCGCGTCGCGGCTATCTGCTGCGGGGGCGCGACATCCTGATGCAGCTCAAGGAAGCGGGGCGGCTCATGCCGAATCAGGACTGGATCGGCTGGTTCGACGCGCGCATCGCGGAGTTGCCGCCGAACCGGCAATAGACACGCTTTACCTGCCCTCGGGGAACACCGCAGCGACGAGCTCCGGCAGCACCGTCGCCGCGGGGCCGCGCAGCGAGAAGCTCGCATGCGGCGTGAGCGGCGTCGGATCGGGGTTGACTTCGATCACCACGGCGCCGCCGCGCAGTGCATAGAACGGCAGCGATGCTGCCGGTTCCACCACGGTCGACGTGCCGACCGAAAGAAACACGTCGGATATGGTGGACGCACGCATCGCCTCGCCGAGCGCCTCCGCCGGCAGCATCTCGCCGAACCAGACGACGTCGGGTCGCAGCATGCCGCCGCAGTGTCTGCAGCTCGGCGGCACCGCATCGCCCCACTGCTCCAGCTCGCCCGCGACCCGATCGCAATCGAAGCACTTCGTGCGCATGATGTTGCCGTGCAGTTCCGCGATGCGCCGGCTGCCCGCCCGCGCGTGCAGGCCGTCGACGTTCTGGGTGACGAGCAGGAAATCCGGCACGCGCGCTTCCAGCTCGACGAGCGCGCGGTGACCTGGGTTGGGTTCGGCCTGCTCGACGCGCGCGCGGCGCCATGCGTACCACTCCCAGACCAGCTTCGGATCGCGCATGTACGCCTCGGGGGTGGCGAGCTCTTCGGGCCGGAAGCGCGCCCAGAGACCCGTCATCGCATCGCGGAAAGTGGGAATGCCGGACTCGGCAGAGATGCCCGCGCCGGTGAGCGCCACGACGCGCCGCGCGCCGCGCAATCGCGCGACGAGATCGGCGGAAATGTTTGCAGTCTCAGCGAAAGTCATCGGCGAGAACCCTTGGCGCCCGATCGATCTTGAACAGGGCAGCGATCAACCGGATCGTCGCGACGAACATCAGGATCCACTGCAACCGGGGTCATTGGGGGGTGGCCGGCATCAGCTTGCCACTGACGAACCCCGGCTTCGAATATCGGGTTGCCTTGACCCAATCCATGAACGAGCGCCATCGATTTCTACCACATCTCCACCAAGGAGATGCTCAGCCAAATATGATCTACGCTGCCGCTATGGCAGCGAACGATTCGGGGCGTCGACCTCGACACGCACGCCATCATCCGCTGATTTTTCGATGGCGTGCAGCACACGGTGCAGTGCCACCGCATCGTCGAATGTTGGCGCAGTCTGCGTGCCGTAGCGGAGATCGCGGGCGACTCGCTGGTAAATCCGCGCGACATTGCCTGCAACAAGCCCGATTGCCTCAAGCGGATCGGGCTCCAGGGGAACCTCGCGCAACCGCGTGTCTGTCGCACGCCGCTCCCAGATCCTGAGCGCTGCGATCTGAGCATAGCCATGAGGCCCGGTGATCCGCAGATCGCCCTGCGTGCCGCGGATATCCCAGATGAATCCATCCTCGTTGGGAGGTGTGCCACCGACGTAGGTTATCGCCAGCGGAGCGCCGTTCGCCAGGCGGCCGGCGACGACAATATGGTCTGCCGCGTCCGCCGGGATGGTGGCGTCTGTTTCGGCCACCTGCACTTGTGGGTATCGCGTGGTGAGCATGGACGAGACTTCGGCGATCTCACCGAGCACGTCCCGCAGCGCCGCCATCATGTGCCCGAAGGGGATGGTGAGCAGGTTCGCTCCGTTGCGGCGCTCGCGCAGGTAGCGCTCGCCGGCCAGATCCGTGATGCGTGGCCCCCAGGTTTCGACATAGCCGCTGATGTTGGTGGAGACGATCCGCCCGATATGGCCATCGGCGATCAGGCGCTGGAGTTGCCGGATCGCGGGCGAAACGCGGGCCTGGGTGCCCGTAACCGTAAGACAGCCGTTGGCGCGCGCCAGGTCGGCAAGTTCAACCGATTCCGCCAGGGTTCGGCCCAGCGGCCACTCGCAGTAGACATGCTTTCCGGCGGCGAGCGCGGCCTTCACGGCGTCGGCGTGTTGCGGTACCCGCGTCGTCACCACGACGAGATCCATATCCGGCGAAGCGGCCATCTCCGCAACGCTGGCAAAGGCCTGCGGGATCTCATGCGCCTGGGTAGCGGCGCGGGCGCTTTCCAGCGTCGAATTTGCAACCCCGACGACCTCGAAATCATCGCCAAGCCGGCGGAGCGCCGGAAGATGAGCGATGGCGGCCCAGCTCTCGCGGGGACGCATGCCGACGATGCCGACGCGAATCTTTTGCTTCTGTGTATCCGTGCTCATCTCAGGTCTCGTTGGTTGAAAAGACCGGCAAGGCGCCGAACATCTTGTCGTGGCGAACGGCCATTCTGACCAATTCCTCGACCTCGCTGCGGCTGACCGCACGGCCGGGCGAGGACAGGAAAAGGCTGCGGGCAACCGGACGGATGATGGAAGCCTCCGGACTCATGTAGGGGAGCACATAGGCCGGCATCGTCGGCTCGCTGCGCCAGCTCTCGGCAAGCGGCCCCATATCGACGGCGTCGTAGCCGATCTGGTCGAGAAATGCGATGACCTCGACCTTCGCCGCCGTGTCGTCGCCGGCGATGGGCAGCGCGCTGCGATCATGGGTGCTGCCCGGGCGGGCGCAGGTCCGCAGCCGGACGAAGTCCATGTTGCTGAGGGCGCGGACCACGCGGGAACCTTTCAGATGCCGCTGGACGAGTTCGCTGGTGGCGACGGTGTCGGTTCTGACCTCCGGCATCGCGCCGTCACGCTGCGGGTAATAGTTCATCGTGTCGATGACGATCTTGCCGGCCAGGGTATCGGCAGGCAGGTTGGCGTAGCCGGAGAGCGGCACCGCCAGCACGATCAGATCGGTGGCGGCGGCCACCTCCGGCAGGGTGGCGGCGCGGGCGTTTGGCCCGAGTTCGGCGACCAGTTCGGCAAGCGTTTCCGGCCCGCGTGAATTGCAGATGACGACCTTCAGGCCGGCTGCGGTCGCCAGGCGCGCGACATTCGCGCCGATCATGCCGCTGCCGATGATGCCGATGGTTTTGTTGGGTTCGTTGTTCATGATGCTGGAAGTCTCGGGTTCAATAGATCTTGGTGAGCGGGAGATACTCCACCCTGTCAAAGAAGGGAAACAGCGGAAGTTGCGCCACAAGCGCCTGAACTTTTTCCATGCTCGTCTCGTTGAAAACGACGATCCCGCCGCCGTCGTTCGTTTTGGGGAAAAGGTGTTCGATGATGCCCTGATCGCGCCACGAACTGGTCATGGCATACTCGGCTTCCATGACCCCAGCGATGCGATCATCTTTCCTCGGGTAGGTGATGACGAGTATTCTGTTCATGGCTGTCATAGGGAGAGACTCTCTTTGAAGAAGGGGGTGATCTTGTCGAGCACCGCATCACGGCCGGCACCGTCATACAGATCCATGTGCGACATGCCTTCGACGAGGAACAGCTCCTTGTCGCTGCTCGGTGCCTTCGCGTAGAGCTCCCGGCTTTGCCACAGCGAATCGGCTTGGCTGCCGGCACAGATCATCAGGGGCTGGGTCAGCAGTGGATCGACCAGGTCGAAGGCATCGAACGCGATCTAGCCGATGAGCGAGCTCATCAGCATCTTGTTCGGCGCGTTCGGATGCTGGCCGCGCGGCGTGCAGTAGTAGTTGGTGCCCTCGCGCAGATCGCGGAAGGGACTGCTTTCGCCGGCGTTGGGCACATAGGGCGCGTAGGCTACCGCGCCCCGGCGGCTTCCGCCGTGCGCTGTTTGACGAGCATTTCGAGCGTCGCCGGCAAGGCCGACAGCGGGCTCTTGCCGTCCCAGCCCTTGCGCGCGGCGTTGCCCACGTTCGCCGCGCTGGCGGTGGCCACGGCCTTGATGCGGCGATCCAGCGAGGCCGCCTTGACGGAATGACCGCCACCGGCACAGATGCCGAGGATGCCGATGCGCCCGGCATCGACGAAGGGCAAGGTGGTGAGGTAGTCGACCGCGCTGTAGATGTCGCCCACGCGGTTCATGGGTTCGTCCAGGTAGCGCGGCTCGCCGCCGCTTTCGCCCTGGTACGAGGCATCGAAGGCCAGCGTGACGAAGCCGGCATCGGCCAGGCGCTAGGCATAGGCGCCTGCGGTCTGTTCCTTCACGCCACCGGCGGGATGCACCACGACGATCGCCGGGTAGCGCGTGCCGTCCTGGAAACCTTGCGGCTGGTTGAGACTGCCGGCCATGGTGATGGAGCGATTCTTGAAGTTTACCTTTTTCATGATGTTTCCTTGGTTCATTTGGACCGGGTTGAAAGCGTGGCCAGGTCGATCACGAAGCGATACTTCACGTCGCTTTTGAGCATCCGGGCATAGGCCAGATTGATGTCCTTGATATCGATCAGTTCGATGTCCGACGTGATGCCGTGTTGCCCGCAGAAATCGAGCATCTCCTGGGTTTCCGCCAGGCCGCCGATCAAGGAGGTGCCGAGAGAACGCCCGTGGAACAACAGGGGGACCGTATCGAGCTTGTCCTCCAGAACGCCCACATAGCCTACCAGCACGATGGAACCCTGGGCGGCAAGTGTCGCGATATAGGGCTTCAGATCGTGGTCGTAGGGAACGGTGTCGATGATCAAATCGAAGGTGTTGGCCGCGGCCTGCATTTCACTGTCGCTGCTGGAAATGACGATGTGATCCGCGCCCAGCCGGCGCGCGTCGTCCTCCTTGCCACGCGAGCGGCTGAACAAGGTGACCTCGGCGCCCATCGCCTTGGCTAGTTTCAACGCCATGTGACCGAGTCCGCCGAGGCCGACGACGCCGACCTTCTTCCCCGGTCCCGCGCCCCAGCGGCGCAAGGGCGAATAGGTGGTGATGCCCGCGCACAACAACGGCGCGGCTCCGGCGAGATCCAGACCGTCCGGAATGCGCAGCACGAACCGCTCGCTGACGACGATCTTGTTCGAGTAGCCGCCATAGGTCATCGAGCCATCGTGGCGGTCGTGGCCGGCGTAGGTCAGCGTGAATCCGCTTTCGCAATACTGTTCCAGATCGTGCTCGCAGGAGGCGCAGTGTCGGCAGGAATCGATCATGCAGCCGACGCCCACCCGGTCACCCACCTTGTAGCGGGTTACTTCCCGACCTACCCGGGTCACCCTGCCGACGATCTCATGGCCGGGAACGAGCGGATAGGTTTCGGTCCGCCAATCACCGCGGACGTGATGGATGTCGGAGTGGCAAACGCCACAAAACAGAACGTCGAGTTCCACGTCATCGGGGCGCAAGTCGCGGCGTTCAAACGACCAGGGAACCAGATCGGCATCGGAGGAATGGGCGGCGTAGCCATGTACGAGGGTCGGCATGGGGGTCTCCTTCATGTGTCGGAAAGCGGCCTGTCGAAGGCACGGGCGTTGTGTCGCCGCATTGAAAGTCGCTTGCTACTGAACGGTGATCCCACCATCCACGACCAGGGAATGGCCGATCACGAAACTCGAAGCATCACTGGATAACCAGAGGACCGCTTGCGCGATCTCATCGGCGCGGCCCAGTCGCTTGATGGGCACCTGGTCGATCAGCGCGTTGAGGACATCCGCCTCACCGGTCATCATCGTGGAGACCATCGGCGTGTCGATCACGCCGGGGCACACCGCGTTGATGCGGATGCCCTTTGCGGCCCATTCCAACGCGGCGCACTTGGTCATGCCCACCACGCCATGCTTGGTGGAGCAGTAGCTGGCGCGGCCGGCGACGCCATCGATGGCGCCGATCGAGGCGCAGTTGACGATGGTGCCGCCACCGCCCTGCTTCAACATCTGCTGTACCTGGTACTTCATGCACAGCCACACGCCCTTGAGGTTGATGCCGTGCACGCGGTCGAAGTCCTCGGTGCTGGCCTCGGTGATCGGCGCTAGCGGCGGCTGCCAGCCGGCGTTGTTGTAGGCGGCGTCGAGGCGGCCGAAGTGCCTGACGGTGTTTTCCACCAGCGCCTTCACGTCATCCTCCTTGGCGACATCGCATTGCAGCGCCAGCGTCTTGCCGCGCGATGCCAGGCGGTCGGCTTGTTCCTTGACCTTGTCGTAGTGGTTGCCCGCGAGCACCACGGACGCGCCAGCCTCCAAAAACAACTCGGCCGATGCCAAGCCCATTCCGGAGCCTGCTCCCGTGATGAGAGCCACCTTGCCTGATAGATCGATTTTCATTTGGTGTTTCCTTCTGTCTTGTGTCGCCTCTGCTGGTACGACCGGATGCATCCGGTCAGCTGGAGAAGCTGTCGGTATCGATTTGCGTAGGATCGGGACCGCCGCGCACACCGGTATCGAGCGCGTCGATCTTCGCCATCTCCGCGTCGCTCAACACGAAGTCGAAAATGTCGATGTTCTCGGCGATCCGGGCCGGATTGATCGACTTGGGGATGGCGACGACACCATTCTGGAACTGCCAGCGCAGAATGACCTGCGCGGCCGTTTTCCCATGCGCCCGGCCGATACCGGTGATGACCGGATCCGCCAGCGGATCCCCGCTGCCGGGGGTGGAAGCTCCGGGCCAGTAGCGCTTCACTCCACCGATCGGCGACCACGCCTCGGTCACGATCCCGAGCGCCGCGTCTTTCTGTCGAAGCTCCTTCTGGACGAAGTAGGGATGGAGCTCGACCTGGTTGACCGCGGGAACGACTTCGGTGCGTGCGATCAACGCATCGAGCTGCTGTTCCGTGTGATTGCAAACACCGATCGCTCGTACCCGTCCCGCGGCGAGCAGCTTCTCGGCAGCCTTGTAGGACTGAACGGTTGCATCGAGGTCTCTTGTTTGCCAGTGCAACAGGTAGAGGTCGAGATAATCGAGCCCAAGTCTGGCCATGCTTTGGTCGAAGCCGCGCAGCGCCGCGTCAAAGCCGTAGTCCGTCAGCCACAACTTGGTGGTGACGAAGATCTGCTCCCGCCCGATGCCGCTCGCGCGGATGCCTTCGCCGACGTGGCTCTCGTTCTTGTAGGCGCTGGCCGTGTCGATCAGCCGATAGCCACCTGCGATGGCGGTCGCGACGGCCTTGACCGTGTCCTCGGGCGAGGCTTGAAAGACGCCCAATCCAAAGGCCGGCATCGCGACGCCGTTATTGAGCTTGATGAGAGGGCTCTTGCCGTTCATGATCTTCTACTCCTTCAGTCTCAGAGTTCCTGCACCGTCGGCCGGAACAGGATCTCGTTGATGTCGACGTTCTCGGGCTGGCTCATCGCGAATAGCACGCAGCGGGCGAAGCTGTCGGCCGGAATGGCGTTGTGCTTGTAGTAGTCGGCGATCGCCTCGTTCACGCCGGGCGCACCGACCGACGCCGGCAGTTCGGTGTCCACCGCGCCCGGCGAGAGCACGGTGGTGCGGATGTTGTACGGCTTGACCTCCTTGCGCAGCGCCTCGGAGATCACCCGTACCGAATACTTGCTCGCCGAGTAGATCGCGCCGCCGACGCTGATGGTGTGGCCGGCCACGGACGAGACGTTGATGAACTGGCCGCTCTTCTGCTGCTTGAAGTAGGGCAGCGCCGCGGCGATTCCCCAGAGCACGCCCTTGATGTTGACGTCGATGCACTGGTCCCATTCGTCTAAGCGCAACATGTCGAGAGGCGCCAGCGGCATCAGACCAGCGTTGTTGATCATCACGTCGATGCGGCCGTGCAGCTTGACGGCGTGATCGACCAGCGCCTTGACCTGCTCGCGATCGGTCACATCCACCTTGAAGGCGGCGTCCTTGGACACGCCCAGTTCGCTCGCCAGCGCCTGCAGACGATCCAGACGGCGTGCGCCGAGCACGACCTTGGCGCCGGCCCTGACGAGATGGCGCGCGGTCTCGGCGCCTAGACCGCTCGACGCGCCGGTGATTACGACTACCTTGTCCTTGATGTTGTCGGTCATCTTTGTTTTCCTCAAAGGCCGGTGGTCTTCATCAGTCGTTCGGGATAGCGCTCGCCCTCGATGTGGATGGCCGCCGCTGCCGACTGGATTTCCGCAAGATCGGCGGCGCTCAGCGTGACATCGACCGCGCCGAGGTTTTCTTCCAGGCGGTGCAGCTTGGTAGTGCCGGGGATGGGGACGATCCAGGGCTTCTGCGCCAGCAGCCAGGCGAGCGCGATCTGGGCAGGCGTCGCTTTCTTCCCGGCGGCGATGCGCTTGAGCAGGTCGACGAGCGCCTGGTTCTTCTCCATCGCCTCGGGTGTGAAGCGCGGCAGGATATTGCGGAAATCGCCTTCGCCGAGCTTCGTGTCCTTGCTCATCGCGCCGGTGAGGAAGCCCTTGCCGAGCGGGCTGTAGGGTACCAGGCCGATCCCCAGCTCCTCGCAGGCGTCGAGGATGCCATTGGTCTCGACGCCCCGCGTCCACAGCGAGTATTCGTTCTGCAACGCGGTGACCGGCTGCACGGCATGGGCGCGGCGCACGGTCTGCGCCCCCGGTTCGGACAGGCCGAAATGCTTCACCTTGCCTTCGGCGATCAGCTGCTTGACCGCGCCGGCGACGTCCTCGATGGGCACGTTCGGATCGACGCGATGCTGGTAGAACAGATCGATCTGTTCGATACCCAGGCGCTTGAGCGAGGCATCGGCGACGGCCTTGATGTGCTCGGGCCTGCTGTCGGGCCCCGCCTGCTTGCCGTCGACGATGGCGAAGCCGAACTTGGTGGCGATCACCACCTGGTCGCGCACGGGGCGCAGGGCTTCGCCCACGAGTTCTTCGTTGGTGAAGGGGCCATAGACCTCCGCCGTGTCGAAGAACGTGACGCCGCGATCCACCGCCTGGCGGATCAGCGTGATGCCATCCTGGCGGCTGAGCTTGTGGGCGTAGGCGAAGTCCAGCCCCATGCAGCCGTAGCCGAGGGCCGAGACTTCAAGACCGTTTTTCCCCAAGGTGCGCTTTTGCATGAATACTCTCCTTGTCACAAAAAGGGGGCGTGACACGCCCGTCGTTTTCCGGCGTCAGGGCGCCGCGGCCGGTCCCTTGGCCGAAGGGATGGAACCTGTCTTGGTGATCTTCATGAGTGCTTCTGGTGATGACATGCGCGTTCAGCGCTTCGATGCGGCCAGCACGCGCTCCAGCGCCTCCCGCGCACGCCGGCCGTTGTCGGCGCCGACACGCTCGTCCAGCACCTGCACGGCCTGTTGCAGCTGCTTCGCCGTCAGGCCCACGTTCATGCTGATGCGCAGGTGCGATTGCAGTTGCGCTTCGGCGCCGGGCAGGGCCGACAGCATGCCGACGGTGGCCAGCTCGCGGCTTTGCCAGTCGAGGTTGTCGCGCTCGAAGATGGCACCGAACAGATGGCTCTGCAGATATTCGCCGATGGCGGGCGCGAACTCGAAGACCGGCCCCTGTACGGGCTGGCCGACCAGCTTGGTCTGGTTGGCGGTGCCGGCGGCGCGTAGCGCATCGCCCTTCGGAATGGCGCGGCTGGGTTCGCAACCCGGCGCGTCCTCGATGCCACGATGCTTGCGGGCATCGAGCACCTTCATTAGTTCGGCGAGCGCGTTGAGGCTGCGCGGGAAGCCCGCGTAGGCGTAGAGCTGCACCAGCACCTCGCGCGCATCGCTGACGGTCAGACCGGCATCGAGCCCCTGATTCAGCGCGGTGTTCAGTCCGGCCATGTCGCCCGCCGCCGCGAATGCCGCGATGGGCAGAATCGCCTGCTGCTGCGCGCTGAGGGTATCGGCCGCAGGGGTTGTGCTCTGTGTGGTCATGTTACTCGACTCCTGTGCGGGGGCGGATTGCGCAGCGGCACTGCCTGAGGCGATCGCCACGCCCAGGGCCAGCGCGAATGCCATCGCGCGGTGCCTAGCGGGCGTTGTATTGCTCATCGCTCACCAGCTCCTTCCAGTCCACCGCCTTGCCGTCTTGCAGGTAGGCGATCGCGATGTGGCTCATGCGGCTGTCTCTTGCCGCCCCATGCCAGTGTTTGACGCCGGGCTCGATCCAGACCACATCGCCCGCCTTGATCTCACGCACGGGCTGACCTTTCTCCTGCACCCAGCCCCTGCCTTCGGTGACGATAAGCAACTGGCCTGCGGGGTGGGTATGCCAGGCCGTGCGCGCTCCGGGCATGAAATCGACCAGACCGACGCTGCCGTGCTTGCCACTGTCGCCGGCAGACTTGATGTCCACCGCGACCTGGCCGGAGAAGTTCCGGGCGTCGCCGATCGCCGTTGGGGTGCTGCCAGCGGGCGTGATCTGGATGCCCTCGGCGTGGGCGGATATGCCAGAAACAAACAGTGCGAATGAGAACGACATGGCTGCAAGCGGTTTCATGCGGGTTCCAATCGTCGAGAGATGAACGATCCATGGCGCCATGGGGCCTGGGCGCATTGACAAACGATACAGCCAATCGTCCTGGTGGTGGCGAATCTGGTGGCTGCCGGTACGAGAATGTAGCACCCTTGAGTGCTCGGATTGAGCGGAGAACTTCGAATAGAGCCATGAGCACAGCTCATCAATCCGCCCCCAAGATACTCCTCCCGAATCCATGAATCCGACTCATGAGTGCATTCGCAGTAATGCCCTTTATGGCCGAGGTCCCCCTGTGTAGCATCCAGGCACGATATGGCGGGATCGGTCGAACCGATTCAAGGAGGCACTGACCCATGAGCAACAACCTTGGCAAGGCGGACACGGCATTGCGGTTCTTCCTGGTGCCCATTGGCTGCCCAACGTCTTGCCGTCCGGACTCAACGAGCGCGTGGTGAGAGGAAGCGACACGACATGACCGAGCATCACGGCA
>JBDHRV010000123.1:0-11079 GCA_039807745.1 Burkholderiales bacterium | reverse complement strand
GCGCGCAAGTGGTGGGTGCTGGCCGTCGCGACACCGAGCGTTGCGCTCGCCGAGATTGCGTTCACCGGACTGCTCTTTTCCAACACACAGGTGCTGCAGGGTCTCGACACCGACAGCTACGGCTATCAGTGGGCAACCGGTCCTTACATGGTCCTGCTCGTGATCTGGGCGCTGCTCAGCGTGCGGCTTGCCGCGCGCTACGGCTCCGAGCGCGTTTTTCTCGCGGGCGCCCTGATGACCGGGGCGGGGTGCGTCATCGCCTCGTGCGCGGGATCGCTGGCGACGATGGTTCTCGGGCGGCTGCTGATGAGCACCAAGGGGCTCGTGCTGTCGGTGGCGCTCTCGCAGATGTGGCTCGCCTTTCCGCGTCGCAAGGGGCTCGCGATGGGCGTCTTCAACGCGGCGACCTACGGCGGGATCTTCATCGGCGCGGCTCTCGGCGGATTCCTGGAGTTTCAGACCTCATGGCGCGCCATCTACGCGACCGCCGGCCTTTCCTTCCTCATGCTCGCCGTGGCGGGCCACCGGGCCTTGATCCACGACCGGCCGGCACGGCCGGTTCCGCTCGAGCTCAACGGACTGGAGACGGCGCTGCTCGCGGTGGCGCTGGCGGTCGGGATGCTCCTGGTGTTTCGGGGCCAGTATTACGGATGGTTCGATTCCGATCTCATCGCCTTCGGCGCCGTCGCAGGTGGGCTCGCGTTCGCGGGATTCGTCTGGGCTGCGTTGACTTCGCCTGACCCGCTGGTGAATCTGCGGCTCGGCAACTTTCCCACCCTCGCGCTTACCCTTCCGGTCATCGCCATGTTCGGCGCCGTCACGCTCGGCATGCTGAACACGTTGCCGAGTTACCTGAATCTGCGCGGTTATCCGAGCGTGGTCGAAGGCTGGGTGCTTTTCGTCCCCGGCGTGGCGATCGTGCTGTCCTGTCTCGCGAGTGGTTTCGTGTACGGCCGCAAGTGGACGGTCGTCGCGCTCTGGATCGGGCTGGCGGTGAACCTGGGCGGGGGTCTGTGGTTCTACGCGGCCGATCTTTACACCGCGAAGGAGACGATCGTCGCCATGCTGGTCGTCTGGGCGTTGGGGGCCGGCGTGGTGTTTCCGACGGCACTGCGCCTTACGTTCGCGGGGCAGGACCCGCCGGCCGTGCGCCAGCTGGCGGGCGTGAAGGTCGCACTGCGCTTCGCGGCGACCGTCCTCGGCTCGTTCGCGGTGGTCGTCCTGATCCAGCGCGGAACGGACATCGGTCAGGATCTGCTGCGACAGCGCGTCGACCGCAACAATCCCGCCTACGCGCAGGTCATGGAGCGGGTGCAGCAGCATGTCATGGCGCGCGGCAGTCCGCGGCCGATCGCAATGGAACAGGCCGGCAGCGTCGTGGGCGAGTGGGTGACCTACAACGCCCGGATGACCGGACAGCGCGCGGGACGCCGCTTTCTTCTGGCGCTGACGGGCATGGCGTTCGTGCTCGCGCTCTTCATCCGGCTGCGGCCGGAAACCTCGGTGCTTGCCGACGATGTGCACGACATCGGCTGGGGCTGGGGTGAAGGGGCGCGTGCCAAGGCCGGCGCGCCGCATGGGACATCCGGATGAGGCGCGGTGTCACGGTCGTCGTGAGTGCCGTGCTGCTCGCGGGATGCTCCTTCGCGCCGAAGTACGAGCGCCCGCCCACCGATCCACCGGCGACCTGGCGCACGCCGGACACGGACACCCGGTCGCTCGCCGACCTTGCATGGTGGCAGGTGTTCCAGGACGAGACGCTGCAGGGGATCATCGGCGTCGCGCTCGCCGAGAACAAGGACGTGCAGATCGCCGTGACGCGCATCGAGCAGGCGCGCGCCGAGGCGGGCATCGTGAACGCGGCGCTCTGGCCGCAGATCGGCGCCAGCGGATCCGCGACGCGCGAGCGCTTCTCCGAGCGCACCTATCCACCGCTGCGCGAGCCGTTCACGAACAACAATTTCGCCCTTAGCGCCAACGCCGCGTTCGAGGTGGATCTGTGGGGACGCCTGCGCAACGCGTCGGCCGCGGCGCGGGCGAACCTGCTCGCCACCGAGGACGCCCAGCGCACGGTCGTGATCGCGCTCGTGAGCGACGTCGCGCAGGCGTACTTCGAGCTGCGTGCCTTCGACCAGGATCTCGAAGTCGCCGTCCGCACGCGCGACACCCGTGCCGAGTCGCTGCGCATCGTGCGCAGCCGCTACGACCGCGGCATAGCGAGCGAGCTCGACCTCGCGCAGGCGCAGCGGCAGTTGGAGGCCGCCGTCGCGGCGATCCCGCTCCTCGAGCAGAGCATCGCGCAGACCGAGAACCGGCTCTCGATCCTGCTCGGGCGCAATCCCGGCGCGATCGTGCGCGGCATCGCGCTGGCCGAGCAGCCGGTTCCTCCCGAGGTGCCCGCGGGGCTGCCTTCGGCGCTGCTCGAGCAGCGCCCCGATCTGCGCGCGGCCGAGCAGCGCATCGTCGAGGCCAACGCCCGCATTGGTGAAGCGCGCGCCCTGTATTTCCCACGCATCGCGCTGACCGGCGACTACGGCTACGCGAGCAAGTCCCTGTCCGATCTCTTCACGGGTCCGGCGCGCGTCTGGCAGGGCGCCGCCGGTTTCACGGTGCCGATCTTCGATGCCGGCCGCATCAGCGCGACCGTGGATCTTGCGCACGCGCAGCAGGAAGAGGCGATCCTGCGCTACCAGCAGTCGGTGCAGCAGGCGTTTCGCGAGGTCGACGACGCGCTCGTCGCGTACCGCAAGACGCGCGAATCGCGCGACGCGCAGGTGCGACTGGTGGAGGCGGCGCAACGCGCGTTCACGGCTGCCGACAAGCGCTATCTGCACGGCGTGTCGAGCTATCTCGAAGTGCTCGATGCCCAGCGCGAGCTCTTCAACGCGGAGCTCGCCCTGACGCGCACGCAACTGGGCGAGCTCGTCGCGGTCGTGCAGCTCTACCGTGCGCTCGGCGGCGGCTGGTCGCGTGAAGACACAGACGTCGTGTCGGTCAGCGTCGCCGGGCAGACCGAACCTCCTTCCGCACCGTAGTGTCGAACCCCGCTAACCCAGGCAGGAGATCCACGGTGAACGAAGACCACCCGCATCTACCCCACAAGCCCGCGCGCACGCGGGTGCCGATCCACGAGTTGCTTGCCGCGCGCTGGAGTCCGCGCGCCTTCGATGCGACGCGCCCCGTGACGCGCGAACAGATGAACGCCTTGATCGAGGCCGCACGCTGGGCGCCCTCCTGTTTCGGCGACGAGCCGTGGCGCTTCCTGGTGTGGGACCGCGCCACCGACGGCGCGGGATGGCAGCGCGCATTCGATTGCCTGTCGCCGGGTAACCAGAGCTGGGTGAAGAACGTGCCGCTGCTCTTCTCGGCGGTCGCGAGCCCGACGTTCGATCACAACGGCACGCCGAACCGCTGGGCGCAGTACGACACGGGCGCCGCGTCCGAGAACCTCGTGCTGCAGGCGGTCGCGCTCGGACTCGCCGCGCATCAGATGGGGGGCTTCGACGCGGAGCGGCTACGCGCCGAGTTCGGCATTCCCGAAGGCTGCACGCCGATGGCGATGATCGCGGTGGGCTACCAGGCCGCGCCCCACCACTTGACCGAAGAGCAGCGCGCGAAGGAAGTCGCGCCGCGCGCACGCAAGCCGCGGGAGACACGCGCCTTCGCCGGGAGGTGGGGCGTGCCGGTCGAGTAAAGCCCACTGCTGCCTGCCGGCCGGGGGCGGTCGCTGCGCGCAGACTTCAAAGTGTCATCCAAAACAAGTAGCTGTCCGCGACTTCGCCGACGGCGTCTGGTCTTGGCGACAGAAACCAGGGGCAAACCCGGTCGATCCAACACCGCACTTGCAGGGGCTGGCATAGCTTACGAAGGTTGACTCTCCGCGAACCAGCGGGCGAGAGTCTCCAGCAGCCGCCGCGGCGAGCCGTAGTTGAAGCGCCATTCGCACTCCTTCAGAAAAAGGAGCAAGTGATGCGACGGAACCCCGTTGTATCGCCGTAGGTTTCGCCTGACCTGACTCTGGAAGTTTGCAATGCCGCCAAGGTGCGCCCGCAGGGCAAGCGACCCTTCGCGTTGTCTTCGTCGTGTGCGTCGACGGCTGCGAACGTCGAGCAGCTCGCATACATCGAGCGTTGCCACATGGATGTTCGCACCCGGCGGCACGACGTCCCGCTTCGCGTGCGGGATCAATGCGGTGTAGACCTTGCCGCCGCACGTCAGCAACGCCAGCACGACATCCTCGCCTGCTTCGCTTGCAGCGGTGCCCCTCGTCTGCGTGTCGCCGAATGAAGACTGAAATCGTTGCCACGAGCCCACTGGTCCGAGGGGGCTGAGACTCTCCAGGTGTTCGGCGATCACCTCGCGCAAGCAGTGATAGAAGCGCGTGGCCGTATTCCGGTTGACCCTCACCAGTTCCGCAGCGGTGCGCGCTGGCGTACCCGCGACGAAATGCTCGAGCAGTCGCCCGGTCTGTTGAGCGGTCAGTCGTGATCGTCGACGTCTCATGAGCAAGGTGAGGGAGGCGTGCCCGAGCGCGCCATATCTGTGCCAGCCCGGCACGCTCCTGTGCGCCCGGCACGGATGTCGCGGATAACGGTCCGGCCGACTCGCCGCCGCTCTCGCCAAGTATCGCGTCCGGGTGCAGTCGAGTCGTTCCAAGCGCAGGCAAACCGCACGCATACATGAGCCGAGGGGGTCATGAACAGAACAATCGCTGTGTCGATGTTGCTGGTGCCGGCGTTGGCCGGTTCCTGTCTGCTATACGTTGCAGACGCCGCTTCCCAGACCGCCGTGGCCAAGGATCCGGGCGTGCGTCCCGGGCCCGCAGGGGCCGGGGGAGCGCTGCCGGCGCTCACGGGAAGCGAGGCCGCGCACTTCAACGTGGGAAGGACCGACTTCATGGAGGTGGAAACCGCCACAGATGGTCTCGGCCCGACCATGAACCTGAACAGCTGTGTCGGATGCCACTCGCAGCCGGCGACCGGGGGCAGTAGCCCGGCCGTGAATCCCCAGGTCGCGTTCGCCGCCAGCATACGCAACGCCGTTCCATCGTTCCTGTCGGAAAAGGGGCCGGTCCGTGAGGCGAGATTCATACGGAACGCCAACGGGACCTCGGATGGCGGCGTGCATTCCCTCTTCAGCAATTGTGGCCCTCAGGAAAACTTCGAGGCAGCCGTCAGAAATCGAAACGTGAGCTTCCGCATTCCCACCCCGGTGTTCGGCGCAGGTCTCATCGAGCAGATTCCGGACACGACGATTCTTGCGAACCTGGCCGCCAACGGCGCTCAGAAGCGATCCTTCGGCATCGGCGGACGGGTGAACCGGGTTCGCGTCGGCACCATCACCGGCCAGCCGAACGTGAACGGGAATGACGGCACCATCTCACGGTTCGGGTGGAAGGCGCAGAACCAGTCGCTGCTGCTCTTCTCCGGCGAGGCCTACAACGTCGAGATGGGCATCAGCAACGAGCTTTTCCCGCAGGAGCGCCGCAGCTGCCCGTCAGCTGCTGCAGCCGTTCCTAACGACGTGACCGAAAGCGGGCTCAGCGCGATCGAGCTCTTCGCGCTGTTCATGCGCTTCCTGGCGCCGCCGGCGCCTGCCGCGGACACGCCGGGCGGAAGGGACTCCATCGGGAGGGGGAGCAATCTGTTCACCAGCACCGGCTGCGCGCTTTGCCACACCCCGACCCTCAGGACGGGCCGGTCGACCGTCGCTGCATTGAGCGAGAAGAACGTGAATCTCTACTCCGACCTCGCCGTCCACAACATGGGGCCGGGTCTCGCCGACGGCGTCAGCCAAGGGCAGGCAGGGCCACAGGAGTTCCGGACGGCACCGCTCTGGGGGCTCGGGCAGCGTATCTGGTTTCTGCACGACGGGCGCACGTCGGATCTGCTCGAGGCGATCCAGTGGCACGCGAGTGGGAGCTCTCGTAGCGCATCCGAGGCAAATGCGGTGATCGCGAGGTTCAACCAGCTCTCTCCAAGCCAGCAGCAGGACCTGCTGAACTTCCTGCGGTCGCTCTAGGCGGCCACGCAGATGCGACGCAGTCGGGCTGCAATGCAGTCCGACGCGCCGCTGACAGATCGGGTCGTACTAGTCCGGATGGAGGATGGACCCGCGGGCTCGCACGTGAGTAGCATCTCCGCCTTGCAGTTCGGAGGCGACCATGCGACGCGCGCACCTGCTGGCGAAGGCGATGTTGGTTCTGTTTGCGCTTGCCGCGGATGCGGCCCGCGCTGACTGCCCAAGGGCGACGGACTTCTCGTCGAACCCGCCGCAGGAGGTGACCGACGCCAGCGGCGCCGACTATTTTCCCTCTGACCTCAACACCACCAATCAGCCGTCGTTCTGCTCGGGGCGCAGCGCGGACACCCCTTGCGCCTCGCACCGCGTGTACAAGCCCGCCGCGGGCGCGCAAGTGTCCTCGCAGCTACTGGTGTTCCTGCCGGGGACGGAGATGGAGCCCAGACTGCACGAGCTGGTACTGCAGATGGGCGCCTATGCCGGCTATCGCACCATCGGCCTTTCGTATGACAATCGAACCGATCCTGGTATCGAATGCGCTGACAAGAACGATTGCACCAGGTGCTCCGGCCCAGGGCGGGAGGAAATCGTCACCGGTCTAGACAAGTCCGGTTACCTGGAGATCGAGGGGGGTGATTCCATCATCTCGCGGCTCCGTCAGTTGTTGCTGAAGTTGCGTGATGACGACCTGCAAGACGGCAGCAACGATGACCACTGGGACAGTTATCTGGGCCCGCTCAACAAGATCGTCTGGAGCAATATCGTCGTCGCGGGGTTTTCGCAGGGCGCCGGCCATGCAGCCTATATCGCGCAGCACTTCGGCGCGAACGCCTTGGTCATGCTCGATGGTGGCGATGACCGCTGTGGCGTGGGGGTAGTAGCGGACTGGTACGATAAGTTGCCGACAGGAAGGCCGAAGTACTACGTCGGCCACTGCCGCACCACCAGCGTCTCAACGTGCTCCGAGCGACCTGTGCCATTGTCGTTGTTGGAACTCGGCTTCCCGGACGCCCTGTACGTTATCGAGGGGGGCGGGCCGTCGTTCCCTTTCCCACGGGTCGCGGTGACCACCCAGGCGGCTGTAACCGAAAAGCCTGAAGGCACAGACGCCCTCCCAAGGGGAAAGGATTGCACTGAGCACTTCTCGATGGCGCGCGATGGCTGCATGCCCACCTCAGCACAAAGTGGAGTCGCCGCGACGACGGTCCCGCAGGTCTATCTGTTCGAACCGTATCTCACGCGCTTTTGTAAAGCGTGCTATGGGCCTGGCTGCCCGTTGAGTCAACTCAGCATTTCTGTGACCGGTGAACCACAGCCGACCGAATTGTCTGGCAAGGCGAGTGTCCCGGTAACAGTAGGTGACAAGAACGCGACCGATCAAGCGCTGTATGGAATCTCTTGGCGCGAGCGGGGAGACGATCCCTGCGAAGTGACGCTCAAGATCGAGAATCTGATGACCTATTTCGACAGACCCGACGTGAGTACACAAAAGTGCGGCACGGGCAAGGATCCCACCTCGACGGCCCTGCTCGCGAACTTCGACGATCGTTGGGGAACGCGTGCGTTCATGACCGGCATCCGGGTCTGCATGGATCGGCAGGATGACAAAGTCAAGGGATTTCAGATCTTTGGGCAGGCGATCGATAACAATGGTGATCTGTATCCATTGCCGCTGACCACCCTCAAAGAGCGAACCAACTGTCATCACTGGGCCAAGACAGTGGCTTCGTGTCCCGCAGGTCAACTGGCAACGGCAGCGGAGCTCCATTTCGAGCGCGAGGACAATGAGAAGAAGCCACGCAGCCTGACCGGCGTGCGCCTGCTTTGCCGCAGGCTGTACAAGCAGGGATTTGGGACACTGCCGTGAGGCTTGACTCTGGACAGGACACGGTGCGGTGACAGGTTTCGTCTTTCTCTCGCTTGGCGCCTGCGTCCGCAAGCTGCTTGTCCTATTGCTGCTTGCGATGGCGCTGCTCGGCATAGGTGCCGCTGGAGCCGTCGAGGTTACCGTGACCGTGAAACCGGACGGTTCGTTCGAACCACAGTGGGTCCGGATCCGCGATGGTGACACCGTCGCGTGGCGGCTCCCCATTCCGGGGCTCCCGCCAGGGACCATCGGGAAGACCTTCACGACCCACGCCATCATTCCGGTCCGACCCACACTGCAGCCGCAGCAGGTGCCCGGCCTGGACATCTGCGCCGACTACAAGCGCTACGACCCGGGCGATCCCAACGAATTCACGGGGCCGATGCCGGCGGGCGCCTCGGGCATCTTTGCCCTGGGTCCGATGGGGAGCGGCGCGATGTGGTCCGGCTTCGAGGAGAAATCAGGCCGGCGCGACTGCGACGCGTGCAAGGCGGACAAGACACTGGAGCTCGAGGTCCAGACCGAAGCCGGCGTCCGATGCTTGTGCGAGACGGGCGAGCCCTACGCGACCATGAAGGACACGTGGCAGGACCCGGACATTACCGGCGTCTTGATCCGGATGGAATGGAACGCCGTGCACACCGGTCCGGGTCGGTTCGACTGGACTGCCCTGGACCGCGAGATCGGAAGGGCGGTGGGGAACGGCAAGCTGTACAGCCTCGTCTTCAGAGCCGGCAAGCACGGCACCCCCGACTGGATCTTCCACCCCGAGATCGATATGCCATCCCCGGGAGCGCCTACGAGGCAACGGCTTCCGGCAGTCCGGCGACTCCATTTCAAGGATGGCGGCAGCAATCTCGAAGCCGACCGATGCGGGTCCGACATGGACCTCGGCAGCCCCGCCGACGAAGCGTATCGGAGATATTACTTCGAGCTGCTGCGGGAGGTCGCCGAACACGTCAAGACGAAGAACGCCTGGTATCGGGCGCTCGCCTCCATCAAGCCGTCGGGGATGAATCTGTTCACCGACGAGAACCGATTGCCGAAACGATGCGAAACCGCGTCCGACTGCCCGTGCAATACCGAGACGTGGGCGACGGCGGCAGAAGTCGGGTACACGCCGACCAAGCTGCGGGAGTTCTATCAGAAGCAGATGGAAGTGCTCGCCGAATCCTATCCGGGCAAGGACATGAGCTACATGCTGATTCAGGATGGATTCCCGCAGGTAAACGACTCCCGCCAGTATCTGGGCCAGCCCGGACTGGACATCTGGGATGCCGAAGATATCAAGGCTCGGGGCGGGAATCCATGCGAGTTTCCCCCGAAAGGTACGCTCCCCAGTGGCGCCCAGCAGACGGAATGCGTGCTGCAGGATGGCGCGAGCACGTATGGGACACGCTTCGTCGTCCAGCACAACGCCCTCAAGCCGCAGTGCGGGGACAATGACAACGATGGCATAGAGGACTGTCGGCCCAATCGATGGACCAGGCAGGCCGGCAGCGACGGACAGATCGTCGGCTTTCAGACCACGAATGCGACAAACGGAGTCGACAGTCCGGAGCACCTCGAGGCAGCGCTCCAGAATGGCTACTGCGATTCGCAGGCAACTTTCTTCGAGATCTACGAGCAACGGCTGTGGGAGATCCGCAAGACTCGAAGCGATGGCGTGCTCGATGCGCACGCCCGTACCCCTGCCGGCTGCGTGTTACCGGGCGGTCCGCGAACGCTTGGCGACTGGGACAATCTGCTGCACATCCGACGGCGGGAGCGCGGTGTCACGCTCAAGCTTCCGGACGCGTTCCCTACCGTCCACCGGCACCAGTTCACGCGCACGCTCAAGACCAATGAGGAGCAGCGGTTCACCTACGTCAATGGCCATCAGTGCGGCGAGGGATCAACGCCGAAGTACGGCGTGGTCGCGATTCTCGCTCAGCCTTGGGTCGTGACTACACAGAGCGCCGCAGCCCATATCACGCCGGTGTCGGGCTTCGACGTGTTGGGCCCTTCCCATAAGCCGATCCCGGCCACCGTGTCCTCACAAAGCAGGGTCACCTCGGACAAGAGGATAGCTCTGAGTGGGATCTCGCTCGGCGAGGACGAAGAGGTGCCATGCTCGCTGTCCCTCTCGTTCCAGGATCTTCCAGGTCAACCGAACATCAATGCATCTCTGCCGCTCACCACGACATTGTCAGGGTCGGGAGCCTGCAGGCCCGCGGCAGCATCCACGAGAACCGCGGCGTTTACCGCACCACATTTTGTGCGCGGCATCAGCGTTTGTACCAGCGGCACGATTCCGCAGGTGAGAGGCATACGCATCGACGCGGCCACGGTGAACAAGGACGGAACCGTGAGCAAGGCGGCCGAGCCAAGCAAGACCGTGACCCTAGGCGGCTGCGACAGCTGGCAGCCAGCACGAAACTGCCCGACCGATCACATCGCGGTCGGCGTGAGAGCTTATTTCACCGCTGCCGGGGGCTTCACCGGTCTTGCCCTGCAATGCAAGGCGCTCGACGCGCGCTGAGGTGTTTGTGGCCTGCAGCATCAGCGTTCCTACAGGCGTTCCAAAGTCGCCCGATCCTCCCCAGTTGCCGTGATCGTACATCCGGGAAGCCAACCGACCGCGAATGCGGTGATCGCGAGGTTCAACCAGCTCTCTCCAAGCCAGCAGCAGGACCTGCTGAACTTCCTGCGGTCGCTCTAAGGTAAGGTGGCCGAGCCCATGAACAAGGCCAGGACTCAGCCCCCCGCATCACCTTCGTCATTTCAGTCGAAGCACCTGATCGATAAAGATCGTCGCGGTGTCAGTGCGCGCTCTTAGTCATCAACGCGCTGATCGAGGAAGATCGTCGCGTTGCCGAGGACCAGATCGGTGAGGCCGCGTGCTGGCCGAAAGCAGTCGTGGTCCACGTGGAGCCGAGTGTGAGGCGCGACGCAAGCCATACCGTTGATTATGAAAGATGTTGGATTGAATGTCGGAACGAGCTCGGCGAAGTAACGCCCCTCGATCTTCCTGCCCTGGGCATTGGTAAGTGTGAACCTTCCCTTCGAAGCCTTTGCTCCGCCTGCATGCACACAGTGAGATTGGTCATCCGTCACCGGACCCTTGAAGCTGGTATTGCCGGCGCCCACCAGTTCGGCGTTGCCGGCGCCGACAGCTTCCAGTCGTCCGACGATCGGGGGGTAGCGGGGGG
>JBDHRV010000122.1:0-11108 GCA_039807745.1 Burkholderiales bacterium | reverse complement strand
CAGGCCCGCCACCATCGTGATGTGCAGCCCGGAGATGCTCATGAGGTGATTCACGCCCGTACGCGTGAAGACCTGCCACTGCGCCGCCGGAATCGCGCGCTGGTCGCCCACGGCCAGCGCCACGATGACCCCGGCGTGAGGGGCGTCGCCAAGCGACTGGCGGATGCGCTCGCGGACGATCTCGCGCAGCCGGGCAACCGCGAATCCCGGGCGCCAGACGAATGCATCCAGCAGCCGATTGCCCGGGTCGCGGCGCACGTAGCCGGTCGCGCCGACACCCTCCTCCAGCAGCCACAGCTCGTAGTCGAAGGCGTGCGGGTTCGCGGTACCGTGCGGCCGCTTCAGCCGCACCGTCAGCGACCAGCGCTCGCCGGCCCTGAGCGCGGGCACGGTGGCGGTACGCTCGCCCTCGTCGTCGGCACGACCGTACCAGTTGAGGAGAAGCCGCCCTGGCACGCGCGCGCCGGCCTGCGCGCGCTCGACGTCGAAGGCGAAGCGCAGGCCGCGCTCGTGGGTCTGCGGCAGGTCGGCAATCACACCAGTCACGCGCAGGTCCGTGCCTTCCAGAGACGGCGCGAGCCGGCCCGCCAGCCGCTGCTCGGCACGGCCTGCCGCCCAGAGCAAGCCGAAGGCAAAAGCGCAGGCCAGAACGAGGAGTGACGCAAACCGCCTCCATCCCGGTGATGCCCCAAGCCAAGCGGCACCCACAGCTGCGAACGGCAACAGCACCCATGCGCCGCCTATCGATGGAAGCTCGGGCATGGTCTGAAGAAAACCGACTCCGAGACAGAATGCGAGAATCGTCAGGCGCACCGCGCACGCCTCCCTCGTCGCGCACGCCGACGCGCAGGCCACGCGCCCGTGATTTCTGTCGACCTGGAACCGGCGTGTCTCACGGCTCGATGGTATGCGTCTCGCCGCAACGTTTCGCGTCGTGCCTGACCGGAGGTCCGGCCACTTCGGGCGGGACTTTCATCGCACGACGCGCGACTGACCTGCGCTCGACAGAGGCAGGGCAATCTGTCTTGCGGACAGGCTTTGCGGTAAAGTTCGCCGGCTTGCCAGACTGCCTTTGCTGGAAACCAGTGCCTAGAAAGCTCTTCAGAAAGTATCTTCCGAGCCACGAGAGCGTCACCGGGAATCCCTTCATCGCCCGGTTCGGCAGCTTTCTCGCCCATCCCAACCTGTGGCACTTGAATCGCCGGTCCGTGGCGGGGGGCGTGGCGGTCGGGCTGCTCGCGGGATTGGTGCCGGGGCCGACCCAGGTCGCCTCGGCGACCGTTCTCTCGGTCATCCTCAAGGTGAATCTTCCCGTCGCGGTATTCACCACCTTCTACACGAATCCCCTCACGATCGTACCGCTCTACATCGCGGCCTATCAGGTCGGCGCGTGGGTGACGAGCAGTGAGAACGACGGTCCACCGGCCCCTTTCAGTCTCGCGGACAAACCCTGGTCGGAGTGGCTGCCGGCTTTGTGGGACTGGCTCCTGTCGATGGGCAAACCGCTCGCAGTGGGGTTGCCGTTGTTCGCGCTGCTGCTTGCCGTGGCTGGCTACTTCGCCGTGCGCGGGGCGTGGCGGGTGTGGGCAGTCCGCGCGTGGCGGAAAAGAGCCCGCTCGCGGGCGCGCAAGAGCGATTCCGCCAGCATGTGAAGCCGCTCTACTGGGATCAGGCGACGCAGGAGCTGGCCGCTCGCGATCCCGTGCTGCACGCGCTGATCTCGCGCTTCCCTGGCATCTCGCTGCAGCGTCGCGGCGACGCGTTCTCCACCCTCGCCCGTGCCATTGTCGGCCAGCAGATTTCAGTGAAGGCGGCAGAAAGCGTCTGGCAGCGCTTCGTCGCGGTGGTTGGCGACGCGGCGCCTTGCGCAGTCTGCGAGCGCAGCGACGTCGAACTGCGTGCCTGCGGACTGTCCCGGCGGAAGATCGCCTATCTGCGCGACCTGGCCGGCCATTTCCTCGACGGCACCGTAAGCGCCGAGCGCTGGAGCGATCTCGACGACGAAGCGATCATCGCCGAGCTCATTCTGGTGCGGGGGATTGGCCGCTGGACCGCCGAGATGTTTCTCATCTTCCACCTGCAACGACCGAACGTCCTTCCGCTCGACGATCTCGGTCTGCAAAAGGCGATCAGCCTGCAATACAACCAGGGGCGGAAGGTTCCGCCGCGCCGGCTGCGCACCCTCGGTCGCGCCTGGGCACCGTGGCGCTCGGTCGCGACCTGGTATCTCTGGCGCAGCCTCGATCCAATTCCCGTCGAATACTGAACGCTCCCGCGGGAAAAACGACGATCGCCCGACCGCAATAGCCGGCGGTCACCGCCCGCTCGCGACCTCCACTCCCAATGCAAAGGCCTGAGCCACAGGGGCTCGCGCCGACTCGCGGCGTACTGGCGCGTGTCGTACTCGGCTGGCATCGCGATTGCTGAAAAGAGGCTCGCACGACAACGCTTTTGTTAATCAACGACTTCCCGGCCGCGAGGCTGGACTTGGGGAAAACAACGCATGAAACCCGATCCCGATTTTGGCACCGCCGGCCTGAACCTGATGCTGCCAGAGATCCAGCTGTGGCGCGCCGTGCTGTTTCGGGCCGTGCTCGATGCGCAGCATGGCAGTCAAGCGATGATGCGAGACGTTCTGCGCTGGATCGACACCAAGGATTTCGAGCGCGTGGTGGTCTGGGCCGGGTTCGAGCTGGAGCAGGGTCGGCTGGCTGCGAAGTACCTGCGCGACGTGTGCACGGAACGGGCCGCGCAAGCGGCCAAGTCCGGTACGCTTCCCGGTATCGAGGACGCGGAGGTCGATGTGTCCGACCCCGATAGCGAGCTTTTCGACGAGGCGCTGCTCGCCCTGATTTGTATCGCTCGCGACATCACTCAAGCGAAGCGGGCCTCCTGCCCGCGGAAGCCCCGCCGCTCTTCGGTGCACAGTTCCGCATCCCTGGCCGGTTCTGCCTCCCTGTGACGATCGGGGCGCAGCGCGCCTCGATCCTGCGAGCGGGTGGCATCGCCTGACGCCGCCCGCACTCGTTTCCGCCTATACTCTTGCCCCGTTCGGGTCCCGCCCTGGGATTCTTTCGCCCTTTTGGGCAGCCGGGAACACACCGGAAAGCCAAGGAGTTGTTGCATGCCCCAGAAAAGAGGAGGCCGCAGAGCCTTCCAGCCTCATCGACCCATCGAGCGCGAACGACAAGTTGCTGGCGTGTGGCGCCACAGCCGCCTTGCCCTGGCATCGAGCGCACTCGCCGCGACGCTGGTCCTCGGCGACCTTGCCGCAGCGACATTCGCACCGTTGCCGCAGGCCGCGTCCGAGCGAGTTTCGCGTGGCTTTCAGGGCATCCCTTGGGGCGCCCCACTGGACACGATCGAGAGCAAGTTCGGCGAGGCGGCGGAGCGTGACGACGAGAGCTGCAACGACGAACTGTCCCGGCAGGCGCTCGCAGCCGAAGGTCACGATTGCGTCGTCATGAAGATGGAGCACTACGTGCTCGACGGCATTCCGTTCTCCGCTTCGTTCCGTTTCGATCCGCTCAATAAGGGGTTGGATGCGGTGGTGCTGACGTCGAGCCTCAAGTCCAGGAATCTCACCCCCAAGGCAGTCAAAAGGGTCCAGACGGAATGCCGGGAGACCTACGATCGAATGCAGCGTCGGCTCTCGGCAGAATTCCCGTCAGCCGTGCTGCCGCACCAGGTGTTCGAAAAGCCCAGCGCACCCTTTGCCCAGGGAAGTTATCGGGCCTGGGAAGCAGGGGACACGATCGTGCGGCTGCGCCGCTCGTTCGACTACACCGACCACTGGAAGCGCTGGCGGCGCGCCGACGGCTGCGAACTCGAGGTGCGCTACGCCGCGCTGCCGCCCGACGAAGAAGCGCTGCCCGAATAACCGGGTCGCAGCCACCGCCGCGAGATTCACGGCAACTCCGACGCCATGCCGCTTACGTTGCGCGCCGGATCGGCATCCGCATGCTGCGTAAGCTCGCAGCCGACGCGGTGCATGCTGGCGCCGACGGGCTGATACACGCCGTAGCGAAGCAGAAACTCGCGTTGCACCCCGTAGGCCTCGCGCTCCAGCGCGATGGCGTTCTCACAGCTCCATTTCCCGGGATCGATGCGCCCTGCCTCGTGCTGCAGGTGATGGACCATCTCGTGGACCACGATCGAGGCGGCGAGCATGCTGTCGCCGGGTCGCAACCGGTCATCGACATAGATGATGTGTCCTGGCGGAAACCACCCCATGACCTTGCACTCGCGCCCGTTGCAGGCATGGTCGACCAGGTAGTCATGGGAAACGGGTACCACTTCGGCTGCATGATCCGGCATCGGGTAGCCGGACAGCGTGACCGCCCAGGAGAGCAGTATCGCGTAGAGCTCGTTCATGATCACCTCGCACACGGGAACCGCGTTGCACAAGGCACCTCGCGCGACCTGCGCTGTCACGCATGTCTCGCTTTGGTGCAGTGACGCCGCCCGGTGGTGCAAGTCCGCGCCGTTTGCTCGCGATACCCGACTGAAAACTCTTATTTTTCAGAATCTTCCGGCGGTTCATGCTGCTTTGCAGCAACATGCGGGCCAGAGGCGGGAATGACCACGCCGCCAAACGACGGTGTGGCTAGCCGCCAACGAAGTCGATATCGGCGGTCGGGATGTGGGGCTGGGCGTCGACGAGCATGCCGTCCTCGAGGCGCAGAATCCGATCCGCGCGATCGGCGAGATGTTCGTCGTGGGTCACGATGACGATGCTGGTCCCGAGCTCGCGATTGAGCTCGAGCATGAGATCGAACACGGCCTGCGCGTTCTTGCGATCGAGATTTCCAGTCGGCTCGTCGGCGAGCACGCAGGCGGGCTTCGTGACCAGTGCCCGCGCGAGCGCCGCGCGCTGGCGTTCGCCGCCAGAAAGCTCGCCCGGCGTATGTGTGAGCCGATGTCCCAGTCCGACCTGCTGCAGCACCTCGGTTGCCCGCTCCCGCGCGGTCCGCTCCGGCATCCGCCGGATATAGAGCGGCATCGCGACGTTGTCCACCGCCGAGAACTCGGGCAGAAGATGGTGAAACTGGTAGACGAAGCCAAGGTGGGCATTGCGCCAGTCGCCCCGCTGCCTGCTGCTCATCGACTGGAGGTCGCGGCCCATCACTTCCACCGCTCCCGACGTGGGCGCATCCAGCCCGCCGAGCAGATGCAGGAGCGTGCTCTTGCCGGAGCCCGACACGCCGACGATGGCCACATGCTCGGCTGGCCCCACGGTGAGGTCGACTCCGGTCAGCACCGGCACCGGCACCTTGCCCTGCATGTAGGTCTTCGCGAGCCGACGGCAGGCAACGACGGGCACCGCGCCCGACCGCATCCGATCCGGCTCTCCCGCATCACTCATAGCGCAGGGCCTCGGCCGGATTGATCTTCGATGCACGCCAGCTCGGATAGAGCGTGGCGACCAGGCTCATCGCGAGCGAGACGATCGCGACGGTCAGCACGTCCGTCCACTCGAGCTCGGACGGCAGGTCGCTGATGTAGTACACGTCCTTCGACAGGAACTGTACGTTGAAGAGCTGCTCGATCGCCGGCACCACCACGTCGATGTTGAGCGCGAGCAGCACTCCGCCGACCACCCCGAGCAGCGTGCCGACGACACCGATGATGGTGCCCTGGACGACGAAGATCTTCATGATCGACCCGGGCGCCGCGCCGAGCGTGCGCAGGATGGCGATGTCGGCCTCCTTGTCCGTGACCGCCATGACGAGCGTCGACACCAGATTGAACGCAGCGACCGCAACGATCAGCAGCAGGATGATGAACATCACGTTCTTCTCGATCTGCACCGCCCGGAAGAAGTTCGCGTGGCTGCGCGTCCAGTCGCCGACGAAGGCGTCCTGCGACAAGGACAGCATCAGCTCGCGCGCCACCCGCGGCGCGGCGAACAGATCGTCCAGCTTCAAGCGCACACCGGAGACCCGGTCGTCGAGACGGTAGAGCTTCTGCGCATCGTCGAGGTGGATGAGGGCAAGGCCCGAGTCGTATTCGAACATGCCGACCTCGAAGATCCCGGCGACCGTGAACTGCTTGAGCCGCGGCAGGATACCGGCCGGCGTGACCTGTCCCTGCGGCGCGATGAGCACCACCTTGTCGCCGGGATAGGCGCCCAGCGTGTGGGCGAGCTCGGAGCCGAGCACGATGCGAAACGCGCCCGGTTCGAGATCATCGAGACTGCCCGACTTCATGTGCTGGCCGATGTCGGCCACCTGATTCTCGAGGCTCGGCAGCACGCCGCGGATCAGTGCACCCTGCACCCCGCGGTCGGTCGAGAGCATGCCCTGCCCCAACACGTAGGGTGCCGCGGCGATCACGTGCGGATGTTTGCCCGCTTCGTCCGCCACCTGCTGCCAGCTCGCGAGCTTGTCGTTGGGACCGGTGATCTGCACGTGCGACGCGACACCGAGGATGCGCGCGCGCAATTCCTTCTGGAATCCGTTCATCACCGAGAGCACGACGATGAGCGCGGCCACGCCGAGCGCGATGCCGAGCATCGAGGTGAGCGTGATGAAGGAGATGAACTGGTTGCGGCGTTTCGCCCGCGTGTAGCGCAGGCCGATGTAGAGCTCGTAGGGTTGCAAGCGGGGAAGCGCCGTCGAAAAAGGGCGAAGTGTGCCACAGGGGCGCGGCGCCAGCCAGCTGACGGCGGGGCTACTCGCCGATCAGGTGCAGCATTACCTGACGTCGATGGCCCGCCGTGCGATGTTCGTACACGTACAGGCCCTGCCATGTGCCGAGCGCCAGAGCGCCGTTCGCGACCGGGATCGAAAGACTGGTTTGAGTCAGCGCCGAACGCACGTGCGCGGGCATGTCGTCGGGGCCTTCGATGGTGTGCTCGAACATGGCGTCGCCGTCGCGCACGAGCTTGGCGAAGAACCGCTCGAGGTCGCGCTGCACCTCGGGATCGTAATTCTCCTGGACCAGCAGGCTGGCGGAGGTATGGCGGATGAAAAGGGTAAGCAGGCCGTTCTCGATCCCGCTCGCCGCCACCCAGCGGCGTACATCCTCGGTGAAATCCCACAGCCCGCGCCCGCGGGTGGAGATGGCAAGCTCGTCTCGCTTCTGTCGCATCCTGGCAGTCGGTCAGCGTATCGCAACCGGCATGCTAGAGTAGAAAGCGCGCCATGGCGACCGCCCCCGCACCCACCGTCGACCTCCTGCTGCCCGGACTGCTCCCAACACAGCGGACGGACAGCGCTGGGATGCCGCTGCCTCGCCTGCCGGGACTGGAAACGCTCCTGGCGCGAAGCGACCGCTCGACGCCGCGCGAGACTTCCGCCGACCGGTGGCTGATGCGCCGTTTCGGTGTCGACGCAGCCGAACTGCCGGCGGGCGCGCTCTCGCTGCTGGCCGACGGCGGCGAGCCGGGCGCGGCGTGCTGGCTGCGTGCGGACCCCGTGCACCTGCGACTCAATCGGGATCAGCTCATCCTCGCCGACCATCGCGCGTTCGATATCTCGCAGAGCGAGGCCGAAGCCTTCACCGATGCGCTCAATCGACACTTCTCGGCCGACGGCTTCGTCTTCTATCCGCTGCGGCCCGAGCGCTGGTACCTGCGGGTACCCGTGCCGCCCGAGATCGTCACGACGCCGCTCACCCGCGCGGTGGGTCGCCATATCGATCCCCTCCTCCCGCGCGGGCGCGACGCGCTCGCCTGGCACCGCTTCGGCAACGAGATCCAGATGCTGCTGCACGACGCGCCGCCCAACGCGGAGCGGGAAGCGCGCGGCGCGCTCGCGGTCAACAGCGTCTGGCTCTGGGGCGCAGGCCGGGCTCCCGCACGCATCGAGCGCCCATATTCGCTCGTGATCGCGAACGATCCCGTGGTATGCGGTCTGGCGCGCGCCGCGGCCTGCGCGGTGAAGCCGCCGGAGTCCGACTTGCGCCGGCTGCTCGCCGACGGCCCGCCGGGCGAGGTGCTCTGGTACGACGCGAGCCTCGACATCGTGCGCGCCTACGGCGACGACACCGCGCTCGCGACAGAGCTGGAGCGCCTGGAGCAGACGGTGTTCACACCATTGCTCGAAGCGCTCAGGAGCGGCCGGCTCGCACGCATTGGCATCGTCACCTTCACGGACACCGCCGGCGTCGCGTTCGCAGCAACGCGCGCGAGCCTGCGGCGCTTCTGGCGCGGCACGCGGGCGCTCTCCCACTACGCCCCGGCCTGACGGGCTGCTCGACCCATGCCGCGCATCGTGACCCGGACCGTGCCGCCCGACCGCGAGCAGGCCCTGCTGCGTGACGGTGTACCGGCGCTGCTGGCGCGCCTCTACGCCGCGCGCGGCATTGCGGCCGCATCCGAAGTGGAGCACCGCATCGATGCCTTGCTACCGGTCGGCGCGCTCCGCCATGCCGATGCGATGGCAAGCATTCTCGCCGACGCGATCCGCGACGGCAGGCGCCTGCTCGTCCTCGCCGACTACGACGCGGACGGCGCCACCGGCTGCGCCGTCGGCGTGCGTGCGCTGCGCGCCTTCGGTGCCCAGGTCGACTACCTGGTGCCGAACCGCTTCGACTACGGCTACGGCCTCACGCCCGAGATCGTGCGCATCGCGGCTGCTCGCAAGCCGGCTTTCATCATCACCGTCGACAATGGCATCGCGTCGGTCGAAGGTGTCGCGGCGGCGCAAGATCTCGGCATCGAAGTGCTGGTGACGGACCATCATCTGCCCGGCAGCACGCTCCCCGACGCTCTTTGCATCGTCAATCCGAACCAGCCCGGCTGCGCTTTCCCGAGCAAGAACCTGGCAGGCGTCGGCGTGATGTTCTACGTGATGCTCGCCCTGCGCGCCGAGTTGCGTCGGCGCGGGGCGTTCGCGTCGAAGCCGGAGCCGAATCTCGCTCACCTCCTCGACCTGGTCGCGCTGGGCACCGTCGCAGATGTCGTCGGACTCGACCGCAACAATCGCCTGCTGGTCCACCAGGGCCTGCGACGCATCCGCGCCGGGAAGGCGAGTCCGCTCGTCGCGGCGCTCATGCGCTCGGCGGCGCGCGACCCGCTGCGCGCCAGCACTTACGAGCTCGGCTTCGTCGCGGGACCGCGTCTCAACGCCGCGGGGCGATTGCAGGACATGTCGCTCGGCATCGACGGTCTCACCACCGACGACACGGCGCGCGCCGCCGCGATTGCGGACCAGCTCGACGCTTTGAACCGCCAACGACGCGACATCGAAGCCGGCATGCAGGAGACGGCGCTCGCCGCGCTGGCGCAGGTGACAGAGTCGGACCGCTTCAGCCTCGCCCTCTTCGATCCCGCCTGGCATCAGGGCGTGATCGGCATCCTCGCGTCGCGGCTCAAGGATCGCTTCCATTGCCCCGTCATCACGTTCGCGCAGGGCGGCGCGGGCGAGCTCAAGGGCTCGGGCCGCTCCATTCGCGGACTGCACCTGCGCGACGCGCTCGACCTCGTCGCGAAGCGCCATCCGGGTCTCATCCTGCGCTTCGGCGGCCACGCGGCCGCGGCCGGACTGTCGATCCCCGCCGCACGCCTCGGGGACTTCGCGGCGGCGCTGGAGGAGACGGTGCGCGGACTGCTCACGCCGGCCGATCTCGAGCACTTCATCGAGACCGACGGCAGTCTCGCGCCCGAGGACGCCACGCTCGATCTCGCCCATCGCCTCGAGCAGGAAACCTGGGGGCAGGGCTTCCCTGCCCCCGCCTTCGTCGACTGTTTCGACGTCGTCGATCAGCGCGTCGTCGGCGGCCGGCATCTCAAGCTGCGCCTTGCCCGCGGTGGCCGGCGCTTCGACAGCATCGTCTTCGGGCGGACCGATCCGCTCCCCACCGAGATCCAGGCGGTCTACCGGCTCGCGATCAACGAGTTCAACGGGATGCGCGCCCTCGAGCTCCGGCTCGACCACTGGGCGCCGCCCTCCGATCCGACCTGGGCATGAGCGCTCGCGTGCCGACGCCCTCGGCGCAAGCCTGCGCTATACTTTTGCGCTTTCGCGGGCCCGCCGCGGCCGGCGTTCGATCGGGAAACTGCCATGGAAGCCGAAGCGCTCAACGCAATCGATCACCAGCTGTCGGACCTCACCGACCGAGCCGCTGAGCTCAGGAGGTATCTTTGACTTCGACGGCAAGCAGGCGCGCCTGAAGGAAGTCGCCGCGCAGAGCGAGGACCCCGACGTCTGGAACGACGCCAAGCGCGCCCAGGATCTCGGGCGCGAGCGCAAGTCGCTCGAATCGGTGGTGCTGGCCCTGCAGCAACTCGACGGCGATCTTGCGGACACGCGCGAGCTCTTCGAGCTGGCGCGCGCCGAGGGCGACGAAGCGGGCTTGCAGACGCTTGCGGGCGATGTCGAGTCGATCGAGACGACGGTGTCGGGTCTCGAGTTCCGCCGCATGTTCTCCAACCCGATGGATCCGAACAACTGCTTCGTCGACATCCAGGCCGGCTCGGGCGGCACCGAAGCGCAGGACTGGGCGGCGATGCTCGAGCGCATGTACCTCAAGTTCTGCGAGCGCAAGGGCTTCGACATCGAACTGCTGGAGGAATCGCCGGGCGAGGTGGCCGGACTCAAGAGCGCCAGCATCAAGGTGAGCGGCGAATATGCCTACGGCACGCTGCGCACGGAAAGCGGGATCCACCGGCTGGTGCGCAAGTCGCCCTTCGACTCCAACGCGCGCCGGCACACCTCGTTCGCCAGCGTGTTCGTCTATCCCGAGGTCGACGACACCATCGAGATCGAGATCAATCCGGCCGATCTGCGCGTGGACACCTTCCGCGCGAGCGGCGCCGGTGGCCAGCACATCAACAAGACCGACTCCGCGATCCGCATCACGCACCTGCCGACGAACATCGTGGTCCAGTGCCAGAACGACCGCTCACAGCACCGCAACCGCGCGGAGGCGATGTCGATGCTGCGCGCGAAGCTCTACGAAGCGGAACTGCGCAAGCGCGAGGCCGAGAAACAGAAAATGGAAGACAGCAAGACCGACATCGGCTGGGGACACCAGATCCGCAGCTACGTACTCGACCAGTCGCGCATCAAGGACCTGAGGACCAACCACGAGGTCGGCAACACGCAGGCCGTGCTCGATGGCGACCTCGACGATTTCATCACCGCCAGCCTGAAGCAGGGTGT
>JBDHRV010000121.1:0-11120 GCA_039807745.1 Burkholderiales bacterium | reverse complement strand
CGCACTCGTTCTACCCCCCTGCAATATGTGGAACCGGCGTAATTCTAGCGACCAGGGGAGACGGCTGCCAGCGATCGCGCCCTCAGGGACAGCTTGCACCCCTCATGACGTCTTGAAGGTTCTTGTCGAAATCAGCCTTCTGCAGATTCACCGTGGACTGAATACGCTGATGATGGGTACCCAGCAGTTTGGCCTTCGTCTGGTCCTGGTACACGTAAACGACCACCTCGTAGTTCCAGCATTTCAGCTCCTTCAGCGGCGGGGTGCCGATGAGCACTTTGTCGTCTCGCGCGTCCCACGTTTCCCCGACCACGATGGGATCCGAGGCGCGCACAGGGTTCTCGAAATGGGCCTCCAGATACGCCCAGGGAGGAAGCCGCCTGGTCGGCTTCAGCGTGATGACTAACCGGGCAACGCGGTCTCGGGTATCAATCGCCACGCCCGTACCCAGGGTCTCGAGATACTCCGAGACCTCATTGGCGGGACGCGGACCCAGGGCAGACGCAGGCAGGGAACGGCTCGCCGGTGCCGGTTCCGATCGCGGTGCTGGAGGTCGGGATTCGAGCACGACAGCATTTCTCAGAATCGACAACCAAAGATCGCGGTTCTCGTCGGAGTAGGGTCTCTTCTCGGCAAACTGGAGGGATAGAACCCCCGGACGTCCGCGCGATATCCGGTGCAGTTGGCGCTGAGGTGGTTGACCGTCGCAGTCGTTGCCGTTCTCCCACTCGAAGATGATCGTGTCGGGTGTCTCCTCGATCACCGAGATCTTCAAGCCGGGACAACGCTGGGTCGCCGATTGCGCCAGTCGCTGGAAGAAGACTTTCGGAGTGACATCCAAGTTGTAGTAATGGCTGGTTATCAGCTTCCGCCAATTGTGAACGGTCTCACCTTGCACGACGTACTCGCGAATGGCCTCACGACCGTCGGTAGCCTGGTATCCGAGGTGCCAGCCGCCGGAATCGAAAAAGAAGCCCCAACGCTCGGGCACCTCCTGCCCAATGGGCACCGCTGGACTCGATTGAGCAGCTGCTTTCTGCGCTGCCGAGAGAGGAATTAGTGTCAACACCAACACCATCAAACATGGGAGTGCGAAGACGATTGACTCCCACCATCGAGTCATCTCGCACTCCTTCGGATCACTTGTACGGGGAATTGTCATGGCTGCCGAAAGTCTCCGTCTCCCGCCGTCTCGCGGCTCACGATCTCGCAGAACTCGAGCAGATCATGCAGCTCGCTCGACGCGATGGCGTATACGCGCGCGGCATCGAGCGCCGCGTACCGATGAGCGACCAGGTTGCGGAAGCTCGCGGCGGCAGCGAGGCGCTGCGCCAGAGCACGCGGAATCCGCTGCCGGTCAGCGAGTTCGAGAAAGATTTCGCGGTAGCTCCCCGGGACACTGGTTCCGCTGTCGGCCAGCCAGTGCGCGGCAAGCGAAACGGTTTCCTGCAGCGCCACGAAGACGTTGAGAACGACCACCTCGCGCGCCGTGCGGTCTGCCCGGAACGTCTCCAGTCCGCTCGGAAGGGTGTCACGAACGCGCTCCACCGCATCGCGGATTGCCGCGATCTTGTTCGCGACGACGGTCGCGTCAACCACGCCTCGCCGCCTCCAGCACAGCCCGCGTGAAGAGCTGTTCGATCGGCCGAAAGTCGAGATATTCGAGGATTGCGCGGGCCTTCCGGTCGACGAAGGCGTGATGATCTCGCTCGAGAATGATGCGACCATCGCGGAACACGCGGTAAGCAAGTCCCGGTGGTGCTTCGTCGAGCAGGACGAGATCGACCGGCCCGCCGACCGCGGCTTCGAGGCGGGACAGAAGATCGCCCAGTTCGCAAGCCGACAACCCTGCGCCCGCCGCGAGTCCGATCGCGACGTCGGTATCGCTCAGATCGTGCGCGGTCCCGCGACCCTTCGAGCCGAAGAGCAGTGCGTAGGCGATACGTGGGTCGGCCTCGAGCACCGAGGAAAGCTGCGCAATCACGTGCGTCAGTCTAGCACCGCACGAAGCGGTCGCATCAGCCCCTGGCCGCAGGCGGCAGCAAGCGGCGTTCCGCCCACTCGAACGCACCTTGCACGAACAGCGCGAGCACGGCGGCCGGAATCGCCCCCGCCAGCAGCAGCGTCCGGTCGTTCAACGCCAGCCCCTGCACGATGCGCTCGCCATAACCACCCGCGCCGATGAAGGCGGCGATGGTCGCGGTGCCGACATTGATGACGGCGGAGGTCTTGACGCCGGCCAGGATCGCGGGCGCGGCGAGCGGCAGCTCGATGGAGAACAGCCGGTCGCGCGCCGACAGCCCGAGTGCGAGCGCGGCCTCGCGCAGCCCGGGTCGAATGCCCGTGAGCCCGGCGTGCGTGTTGCGCACGATCGGCAGCAGCGCGTACAGCGACAGCGCCACCAGCGCCGGCAGCGTGCCGATGGTCCCCAGCGCCGCGATCAGGAACGCGAGCAGCGCCAGCGCCGGGACAGTCTGGATCACACCCACCGCTGCGAGCACCCCCTGACCGAGCAGCGGCCGGCGCGCGGCGAGCACGCCGAGCGGTATGCCGAGGAGCGTGGACGCGGCTAGCGACACGCCGACGAGCATCAGGTGCTCGCGCGTGAGCTTCCAGAAGTCGGCCCCGAAGAGCGCCGCGAACAGGCCGCCGCGCGCCCCGCCACCGCTGGCGCTCGTCGTTTGCGCAAAGAAGGTGTCGGCGGCGGCAGCGAAACTCTTGCCGTCGAGCTCGACCGCCGCGTTCATGCGCCTCATGGCGGCTTCGTCGATGCTGCCTGCCAGCTTGCCGATCGCGGCCCACGCCCCGGGGAAGCGCTGCGGCACATCGAGGCGGTAGACGAGCACCACGTCATACCGCGGGAACACGACGCGGTCGTCGTCGAGCGTGCGCAGCGCGTAGCGCGCGAGCTTCGCGTCGGTGCTGTAGGCGTCGATCACGTCGATCTCGCCCTGCGCGATTGCCTCGTAAGCGAGCCCGTGGTCGAGGCCATGCGGCACGATCCGCGTCAGGCCGTAGGCACGCTGCAGCGCTGGCCACCCATCGGTGCGTCCCATGAACTCCTGCGAGAGCCCGAAGCGCAGATCGGGATGCCGCGCGAGGTCGGAGAGCGTTTGGATGCCGAGCGCATCGGCGCGGTCCGCGCGCATCGCGAGCGCGTAGCTGTTGGCGAACCCGAGCGCCACGCCGGCGCCGATGCCCTGCGGCGCCAGAGCGCGGTTGATCTCGTCGAGCGTGGCATCGCCGCTAAGCCGCAGCACCTCGCGCGCGAGCGTGCCCGTGTAATCGGGATACACGTCGATGCTGCCCGCCGCGAGCGCGGCGAACACGATGCCGGTGTTGCCGAGCCCCGGCCGGTACTGGACGGGCGCGTGGTCCCGCGCTGCGCGCGCGACGATCTCGCCCAGGATGTACGACTCGGTGAAGCGCTTGGAGCCGACGACGAGCGCTTCTGCGGCGAGTGTGCCGGCGGACGCGAACGCGTAGAGCAGCGCGACCGCGATCAATCTCCCCACGTCAGAGTGACTCGACGAGATCGACCATGCGCCGGCGCGCGGCCTCGTCGGGCAGTCGCCCGGTCCCCGCCGCCATATTGTCGAGGAGATGCTTGGGCTTGCTGGTGGCAGGGATGACGCAGGTGACCGCGGGATGCGCGAGGATGTACTTCAGGAAGAACTGCGCCCAGCTCGTGCAATCGAAGTCCGCGGCCCAGGCCGGCAGCGGCGCCTCGCGCACGCGCGAAAAGAGGTTGCCCTGCGCGAACGGCCGGTTGGCGATCACCGCCACGCCCCACTCCGCCGCGAGCGGCAGGATCGTCTGCTCCGCGGCGCGCTCGCCAATGGAATAGTTGAGCTGCACGAAATCGTAGTCGCCGCCGCGCAGCAGCTGTTCGAGCTCCCGGTACGCGCCTTCGTGGTAGTGCGTGATGCCGAGATAGCGGATCTTCCCCGCTGCCTTCCACTCCCGCAGCGTGCGCAGGTGTGTCCCGAGGTCGAGCAGGTTGTGCACCTGCATGAGGTCGATGCGGTCGGTGCGCAAAAGGCGGAAGGAATCTTCCATCTGCTTCGCGCCCGCTTCGCGGCCCGTGGTCCACACCTTGGTCGCGAGAAAGAGCGACTTCGTCAAGCCGAGCTCGGCGGCGAGATCGCCGATCACGCCCTCGGCCCGGCCGTACATGGGCGAGCTGTCGACCACCGTGCCGCCCGCCGCGACGAAGAGTCGCAGCACTTCCGCGAGCGGCGCCCGCTCCACGCCCGACCCGCCGACATCGAACGCGCGGTAGGTGCCGAGCCCGACCGCCGGGAGCAGTTCCCCGCTCTTCGGGATCTTCCGGCTCGACAGCGACGTGGACGCCGCCCGCGCAGAACGTGCCGTGCCCACTGCCAGTACGCCGATGGTCGCGAGTTGCTTGAGTGCGGTACGCCGTGAGGCTCGGGACGGACGACGAATCAAGCGGGGCGGTCCTCCTGCAGATCCCACTTGAAGTGCACACCCGCGTCGAGCGATCCATCCGGCATCTGGCGCCGGTACTCGAAATCGACCCGCGCGAAGGCGAGCGTCACCTGTTCCACCAGCCCACCCGCGACCTCGGCGCCCGAAGTCTGAATGCTCGTCACGATCACATCCTCGAGGTTGACGAGCAGGAACTCCTCGGGCGTCGTGGTGCCGGGGCGGCGCACGGTCAGCCTTGCGTCGGGCAGGCGCTGCGCCGATGCGCAGGCGAGCATGAGGCTCGGCGATGCCCGGTCGATCAGGTGCGCGAATGTGAGGTCCTGGAAGCTTGCGCGCCCAGCTGTCCCGTCCCCGCCGGACGAACCCGGGGACGGATTCGTCAATCCCCACGCCCAGGACACCACCTCGATCTCGTCCTTGTGCCGGCTGTCGTGGGACTCGCCCTTGATCTCGCCGATGCGGATGAACATGTTCGTGGCCATCACTCCCCTCCTCAGTACGCTCTGACCGGATTATGCACCCGCCGGCGCGCGCGCTCGGGTCCGCTGCAAGCCATCGTGCGTGCGCCCGAGGTAGAGCGCCACGCCGATCCACGCCGCCGCGATCACCACGCCTGCGTACGACACACCCGAGATCGACATGCCCACCGCGCGCAAGCCCGTCGAGACCCATCCCGAGAGCGTGTCGCCGCCGCGGTAGACGACCGTGTCGATGAAGTTCTTCGACTTGTACTTCTCCTCGCGCGTGAGGATGTTGAAGAGTGTCTCGCGCGTCGGCTTCGACAGCGCGAACTCGCCCGCGCGGCGCACTACCCCGAACACAACAAGCACCGCGAGGAACGGCCAGGTGCCGAGCACGAAGAATCCGGCGCAGGAGACCAACGGCATCAGCACCAGCATCACCGTCGTGCTCACCGCCTTCGAGAGCCGTCCGAAGACGAAGACCTGCATCGCGAGCGTGAGCAGGTTCACCGTGAGGTCGAGCTTCGCGAAGAGCGCCGTGCGCTCGCCCGAATCGGCGATCGCCTCTTTCACGAGATGCGCCTGCTGGAAGTAAAGCAGCGTCGAGAGCACCGTGTAGCACACGAGATAGGCGCACATGGCAATGAGATAGGGCGAGCGCAGCACCGTCGTGAGACCCGCCCAGATACTGCCGCCGATGGGCTCGCCCTGCGCCGCCTGCCGTGTCGCCTCGTGGCCGCGAGCCCATGTCCCGAGTCGGCCGATGCAGACGACTGCAAGCATCAGAAACCCTGCCGACACGATCAGCAGATTCGTCGGCCCGATAACCGTCGCGAGCGATGCCGTCACGAACGGCCCGGAGATCGCGCCGGCAGTGCCGCCGGCCGCGATGAAGCCGTACAACCGCTTCGCCTGCTCGGTCGAGTAGAGGTCCGCCATGAAGCTCCAGAACACCGACACGACGAACAGATTGAAGACACTCACCCAGACGAAGAACAGCATCCCCACGACATCCGTCTCCACACCGCCGCGCAGCGCGCTCCAGAAGCCGAGCAGGTTCAGCGCGAAGAACACGTACACGACCGGCAGCAGGCGCCGCCGCGGCAGCCTTGCAGTCAGCCAGCCGAAGATCGGCACCACGGCGAGCATGGTCAGGAACGTCGCCGTGAAGAGCCACTGCAACTGGTCGACGCCCGCCTGGATGCCCATCTCGTCGCGCACCGGGCGCAGGATGTAATAGCCGCAAAGGAGGCAGAAGAAATACGCGAAGGACCAGACGAGCGCCGCGACTTCCTCGCGCTCGACGCTCACCATTCGCAGCAATAATCCGTGCGTGGCGCCCACGGCAGAAAAAGCGCCGATTCTAGTGCTGCCAGTCGGGACGAACCTCGAAGATCTCCACGCTGTGGCCGGCGATTCGGTAACCGATATCGTCCCGCATGATCCGCCGCGAAGCTGTCGGTATCAATGCGGTGGTTAGCGGGCAGGCCGCCGCAGAGCTGGCCAAAGCACCGGGTTGCGAGCCGTATGCAGGACTCTGAGAACCACGATACGTCGAGCCTCGACCGTGTAGAAAACCGCGAAGGGAAATCGAGAAACAACGGCTCGGCGAACCTCGCCATGGATGGCCGTGAACATGTCGGGATACTGCTCGACAGCCCGCAAGGTAGCCTGTACGGCAGCGAGAAACTCCTCGCCAAGTTGCGGCCTTTTGTAGCTCGTACCAATCGAATGCGCCAGCGAGATCATGCTGGACACGCCGGCATAAACGACCGGCAGAGTCACCGCGCCTTGCGAACTTCGGAGAGAACCTCTTTCCAGGTTACAACGTCGTCCGGGCTTCGTTGATGCGCGGCAAGCTCCTCATCCACCGCCGCCCGATGGGCGTCACTTAGCGGTATGGTGGACGGCGTCGCCACGAGGCTTTCCCAGATCAGTTCCACGAGGCGCATCCGTTCCTCCGGTGGAAGCTTCAATATTGCCGCAACGTCGGCATCGCTCATGCGCAATAGCCTAGCACCGATGTTCAAGGCACGCTAACGAATGGCGTTTATCCGCCGACGGATATCATAGGGGTCTTGCCTTTTGGCTGGCTGCGCTCCACATGGGCAGCCACGATACGACTGACGCGCGATACCGACAATCCGACCTCGCGCGCGATGGCACTCAGGCTGTAGCCGCCTTCGCGGTGGGCTCGTGCGATCCCTTCGTCTGGACTGCGGCCGGCCCTGAGACCCGCACCGGGTTGAGTTCGACGTAGCGGCACACCTCCAACAGATAGGCGTCGCGGTCGACCAGGATCGCCTTGAAACGTCCCTGGAACAGATGGCCGACGCTGCCGTGCCGGTGCTTGTACGCCTGGGTGTAGATGCCGTTCACGTCGCGCATGATGGACGAGAGGTTCGCCGGCCGCGTGTGAGGGACAAGATGGTAGTGATTGCCCATCAGGCAGTAGGCGAGAGCGCAGCCATCGAATCGCGGGAGCGTCCGGCCCAGCACCGCGAGGAAGGCGTCGCGATCGGTGTCGTCCTCGAAGATGGGTTCGCGTCGGTCCTCGCGGGAGGTCACGTGATAGATCGCGCCAGGAAATTCGATGCGCAGGGGTCTGGCCATGGCGGTTAGCATAGATCTCTCCGGAGGCAAAAGACGGTATCTGACCCCATCGCGTGCTCTCGTTGATGGCAATTGCCATGCTTCTCCCCCCAATCAAACGATGTGCGAAACCTCAACGTCGCCCCAATGCGACTTGAGATACTCGGCGACGAGCCGCCGATGACAGTGATGCGGCTTGTCCTCACTGCACAGCAGGCAGCCGTCCGCGATCACCGCGGGGTCAATCTTCTTCTCGATCTCCCGCTTGCGCATCAACTCCAGAAACTTGTGCTCGTAGACGGCCCAGTCGCCCTGGTTCTTCTTGTACTCGTCGAGGATGTCCTGTGTCGGGGCCAGCTCCGGCACGTGGACGTAGTCCATTCGGCAAATCTCGTGCAGGAAGAACTGCAGGTCGTTGCGCTTGGCAAACCCCGCGAGCTGCGAGATGTTGTTTAGTCGCACGTCCACGATTCGCTTCGCGCCGGAGCGCTTCAGCTTCGTGAAGAAGGTTTCCGCCGGCTTCTTGGTGAATCCAATTGTAAACAGCTTCACGATCGCTCCTGGTCGGCGAGGGCGTCATCCACGTACGCAATTTTCTGTTCCCGCAGCTCGCAGGCGGTCGCCACCAGTTCATCGTGACTGCGGAACATATCCACCTGCGGCAGTCCGACCAGAGCGAGCAACCGAGACATCGTTTGCGGCTGCGCCTCGGTACTCCCGTCCGAAAGGATGTGGACGATGGATGCCCCGTGTTGCTCCAGCGCACGGCTGACCAGCAGCGTGCGGTGGCAATCCAACGGCTCCCTCTCGGCACACATCAGCGCGATGCGATACTTCTGTGCCCCGCTTAACACCCTGTCGATGCCCGCCTTGAAGATCGAGGTCTGGGCCAGACGGTCATAGCGGACCTTACCGCCCTCGTAGCAGGATGGGTCATCCGACCGAGCGCCCAGTTCCTTGCCGACGAAGACGTAGGCAATGTCGCGCTTCTTCAAACCGGCCGACAAAGTTTCCTTGTTGAACTGCGGGTTGTGGCGACTGAACGGACTGGAGCGGACATCAGCGATGGCGGTCACTCCATTCCGCTCGAGAAGATCGAAAAAAGTCCCGATTGTGTGGGTGGAATGCCCCACGGTGTAGACGGTGATCGGACTGCTCATGGCTGGATGCCTTCACGTTGGATAATCGCCGCCACGAGCTTGTAGCGGCACGACTCTCCGTTCTGCTTCTGCATCGGCTCGCCGAGGCTCACACAGAGGCAGCATTCACCGAGTGTGTACGTTCCATCGGGTCGCGCCTTATAGTCACGTTCGATGACCGGGTCGGTCACCCAAAGCGCGTACCGGACGCCACGGTGCCGAAAGTCACCCAGCACTCGGCGCTTCGGATTCCCAAAGGCAGCCCCCGGTGCGAACACTCTCAGTTCAAGATCAGGGACACGGATCAGGACGAGGGAGTTCGGCAATACATCTGCGTTGCCTTGAAGAATCTCGTCGTTCGCGCCGTTGTACGTGTTGCGACCATTTGTCCACAGGGTCGCCGGGTTCTCGACGTAACGCTGAAGCTCGGCCCAACCAATCTGCCCGACCCTCGACCAGTAGTAGCTAGGATCAAGTAACCAGTTCTCCGTCTGGCAGGCATGCGGCTGATGCCGGATCAACGGGACATCGATGACGTCGAGCACTCGCGGATCACTGCCGTCCTGGTACTGGCGCTCGTCTTCGGACACTTCTTCGGTCGGCCTCGCGCTGACAGGCCTGATCCAGGGGCCGGGACCGCTGTCGAGCACTTCCCGTCCGGCCACGCAGCGGCCGGACATCTTCTTGGAGTTGGCGAGGCAGAGGAGACACTTGACGACAGGCATTTACGACTCCTCGTCCACGTCGAATAGACCAGCTGCCAGGAAGAAGGTTAGCGCGAGGAGATGTCTCATTCACTTATTCCCTTGAGGCCCAACATTTGAGCTGAGGCGCGGCCACCAGAGGTCAGAGGGGTCACCAGAGGTCAGAGGGGTCAGGTCTTGCTTTTTGCCTGCCAGAGGTCAGAGGGGTCAAGAGGTCAGAGTCAGAGGGGTCAGGTCTTGCTTTTTGCCTGGTCGCGCTCCACATGGGTAGCCACGATACGACTGACGCGCGATACCGACAAGCCGACCTCGCGCGCGATGGCACTCAGGCTATGGCCGCCCCCTCGCGCTCCAAGTAGGCCAGCGCGGCAGCTGTCCTTTGCTGCGCCACCCCCAGGTCTTGGGGCGATATGTCGAGTTCTTGGAAGAAGGTCGAACTGTCCGCATCAGGCGAATGGCCGAGCGGATACCAGCCGTTGTGGAAGCTCGGACTGAAGTCCGCGTTCACGCGGGCAGCGCGACTTCCAAATGCACTGGCCCGATCGACGAGTGAGTCGGCGAACTCCGAGCCTCTCTGACTGAGCAGATGGTGCAACAGGATGGCAGCGAAGATGGTCTGCTTCGAGGCCAGAAGGCGGGGCCCCGTGGAGGCCAGTTGCTCATGTTTGACTCTGGCGACTACCTCAGTTCTTGCGAACTCGATGGTGGCGCTCGCCAGCGCGTCAGGCGGTTCGACACTGGGCGCACTGAGCATGAGCGCGAGCAGATAATCGGGGTTCTCCGCGAAGTCTCCGTACAAGTTCGATGACGACATGCGAGCTCTCTCCTCTTCTTCGTCCGGATCAGACCAATCGTACGCATTCTCCGGATACTCGGCGTCAGGTGGACTGAACCTTGGCCGGCGGTGACTATGGGGATTGTAAGGTCGCGCTGGCGGAAGTCAATCGCATGGCATGGAGCGAGAGGGGCAGCGACGCTCTCCGATGCACGCCAACGGTGGCGCGCCACTCGGACAGCGCAGGGACGGTGAGCGGCGCATTCGGACACGCATTCGGAATTGACCGGCGCCGAACCTCCCCCTAGACTGCGCTCGATCAAAGTACCGCAGCTCAACCTCGCTTTCGCCGACTCGGCACGGGAGGGCTTGGCGCTTGGAACACTGGCCGTTGCTGTTGGCCGGGCCGATCGTGCGTCGCGTCGCGCCCGACCTTGTCTCCGTCTGGGTGGCGCTGAAGGCGTCGCGCAGCGTCCGCCTATCCGTCTGGCAGGGGCCCCGCGACACGGGCACCGGCGACGGCCTCGTCTCCGGCGATGCGCCGCTCTTCAGCGGTGAAGCCAACACGATCCGCGTCGGCGATCGACTCCATGTTGCAGTCATCACCGCCGCTCCCTCTGGCGCGCTCGCCGCCGGCCAGACCTTCTCCTACAACGTGGCGTTCGGCGAGCCCGAAGGTGCGTTCACAGCGACCGCCGACCTGAAGTCGCTCGGTCTCCTGCGCGATCAACCCCAGTCCGGCACGGGCGAGACCGCGCGGCTTCCGCACAAGGCGCTCGGCTACGAGGCGAACCGGCTGCCCACCTTCGTCCTGCCGCCGGCCGATCTCGTCGATCTGCGCATCGCGCACGGCTCGTGCCGCCGGCCGCACGCCGAGGTTGCGGACATGATGTCCGCGCTCGACGAGTCGATCCGCGTCTCGCGCGACGAAGTGAAGCGCCGGCCGCAGCAGCTCTTCCTCACCGGCGATCAGATCTATGCCGACGATGTCGCACCG
>JBDHRV010000007.1:0-52376 GCA_039807745.1 Burkholderiales bacterium | reverse complement strand
ATGGCGACGTATCGCCCGCCGACCGGGATCAGGAAGTCCTGGTAGAACTCGCTTTGGGAGACGTAGCGCTCGTCGAACTGCTCATGGCATAGCACCCATTTTCCGTCCGCACGCTCCGTAATGAGCTTGCGCCGGGGATCGATGGCGCCGTAGTGATCGATATAGGCCTGTTCGCTCCCGGTCGGAATCCACCGCGAGCTCGCGCTGAAGATGGTTGCATCCACGCGCGCGTCCCACGCCACGTAGTGTGCAAACGCAGCATCGATGACGGAACAGAAGTCGTCGAGAAACGCGCCCCAGCCCTCCGGCTCCAGGGCCATCTCGTAGAGCTTCCCGACGCACGAGTGGAACAGCTCTTCCTGGGACATGACGCCCCCCAACCCGTCTGATTGTTCCGCGTTCTCGACGAGTCACCGCGAGATCGGTTCCGCCGCGGCTCTCTACTTACCTGTATAGCATCTCTTTAGCAGGGTTGCATCAGACTTTTGGGCTAATCCGAGGTCTGCCGCTGCTATTCAGGAGCTGCGGCAGGGGGCGGTGGGCCTGGCCAAGCGGTCCGCCAGTAGGCTCTCTTAGCCGGCAATTTGCACAAGCGTGCGTGGCTGCAAGTGCGAAAGGGATTCAAGCAGCTATCGTCCCCGACGTCCGGACCGCCCGCCCAAGCCAGCCGCGATCAGAACGGAATCCGCCCGCTCAGCATGTCTCGAAACATCACCCAATCGCCCATCAGGCTGTAGAGCGGATGCTTGAACGTCGCGGGACGATTCTTCTCGAACGCGAAGTGTCCGACCCACGCGAAGCCGTAGCCCACGACGGGCGCAGCGATCAGCCAGAGCGGATCGCGGGTCGCGATCGCCGCGGCGATCACTACGAGCACAAGCGCACTGCCGACGAAGTGCAGGCGCCTGCAGGTGCGGTTGCGATGCTCCGACAGATAGAACGGATAGAACTGCGCGAAGCTTCGGTAGCGATCGCCCACCGCAAGCTCTCCCTACTTGACCGTGCCGCCCATTTCCTTCACGAGACGCCGGAAATCGGGCGACGTGCGCAGGAGCTGCGCGCCCATGTCCCGCAGCCGGTCGACCTCTTCGCCGGTAAGCACGAAGCTCGTCGGCAGATTCATGAAATAGGCACGCTCTTTCGGGTCGCGAATCGAATCGAAGCTTACGTCGATCGCATACAATGAGATTTCCGGCACGCTCGCCTCCGCTTCAGCTTCCGTCTTGCCTCTCAGGCGCGCCTGGGCAATTGCAAGCTCACGGTTCGTCTGCCACCGCTGCACCAGGTCCTTCATGAGCTCGACCGACTCGTACGAATAGCGATCGATGGGCACGCTGGAGGACTGCAGGAGCTGGCTCACGAAGCCCGGCGCGGATTCGCCCTTGTCCCAATCCGTGCTCGGCGCGGAGCGCGAATTGACGACGATCACCACGACCCGCCGTGCCCCCACGACCCCCGCTTCCTTGCGGAATGCTTCGCTCGCCTCGAGCTCCTCGAGTCCCTCGAGAATTCCGCGCATGCCGAGGTTATCGGAGACACCGCCGTCGACGAGATGAATGAACGGCCGCTCCCCGCTCTTCTGGAACTCCCGCATGTCGTTGTAGCGCAATACCGCACGCCCTGCGGGCCGCTTGCGATTGTCGGCATCGGCCACGTCCCGGACCCACGCCGGATACTCGAATTCGCAGGTACCGCCGTAGTTGTTCAAGGTAACCGGCGAGAGTACGACCGGCACCGCGGACGAGGTCGCCGCAGCGCGCGCAAGATGGACCTTCGAGACATCGGAACAGAGCAGATCGAAATCGGTTTGGGTGAACGCAAGGCGCGCCCCGGTCGAGATATCGGTGCCTGTCACCATCACCATCGGCGCGGGCCGTTCCAACAGATCGGCAAAGGTCGCCCCTTGAAAGAGGATCTCGTCGTAGTAATCCGCGGCGAGCTCCGAGCGCCCGTAGCTGCCGCCCACGATCTTCGGCCAGTTGAGCGGATTGAACGTGCGCGCGGTGAGCGTACCTTGCACATCGAGCTTGAGGAAACGCTGTTCGTACTCGGAGAAGAGCTTGTCACCATAGAGCGCATATGCGAGCGCGGTAAAGCTTCCGCCCGACACTCCGGTGATGAGGTCGACCTCGTCGACCAGGCGGCGGTGCTGGCCGTCCACGACGATCTGCGTGCGGTACAGCTCGTCGAGCACGCCGTACGAGAACGCCGCTGCGCGCGTGCCGCCGCCGGAGAACGCGAGCGCGAACAGCGTCTTGTTATCCTGGTTCGCTCGCTTTGCGGCTTGCACCGTGGCGCGATAACCGCCGGCGCGATCGACCTTCGTGATCGGCTCGTTGATCGGGCGGCTGGCGCAACCGACCATGAGGGTCGCGAGCCCGGCCAGCGTCAGAAGAAGAAGTCTGCGCATCGGCGATCCTCTCAGCCGCGCCATCAAGCTCCCAGCCCCCGCGCGAGATCGCGTTTCAGATCCTCGATCGACTCCAGGCCAACTGCGATCCGCAGCAGTCCCTCGCCGATGCCGGCAGCGGCGCGCGCTTCGGCGGAGATGCGCCCGTGGGTGGTGGTCGCAGGATGGGTGATCGTGCTCTTGGTATCGCCCAGGTTCGCGGTGATGGACAGGAGCTTCGTCGAATCGACGACGTGCCATGCCGCTTCACGCCCGCCCTTCACATCGAACGACACGATGGCGCCGCCGCTCTTCTGCTGCCGCAGTGCGAGCGCGTGCTGCGGGTGCGAGGGCAGACCGGGATAGTAGACGCGTTCGACCTGCCGCTGCGCTTCGAGCCAGCGCGCGAGCTCTAGCGCCGAAGCGGATTGCGCATCCATGCGGATCTTGAGCGTCTCGAGCCCCTTGTTGATGACCCACGCGTTGAAGGCGGAGAGCGTCGGCCCCGCGGTGCGCAGAAAACCGAAGACCCCGTCCATGATGAGCGATTGCGGACCGAGCACGGCGCCGCCGAGCACTCGCCCCTGCCCGTCGAGGTACTTGGTCGCGCTGTGGATGATGAGATCCGCGCCGAATTCGATCGGCCGTTGCAAAGCGGGCGTGCAGAAGCAGTTGTCCACCACCAGCCAAGCGCCCGCCCCACGCGCGACCTCTTTCAGCGCCGCGATGTCGGAGATCTCCGTGAGCGGGTTCGACGGCGTCTCGAGATAGAACAGCTTCGTGTTCGGCTGCACGGCGCGCCGCCATGCTTCGACATCGGTGCCGGAGACGAAGGTCGTCTCGACGCCGAACTTGCGGAGAATCCCGTCGAAGAGCTGCACCGTGGCGCCGAAGATCCCGCGCGAGGACACGATATGCTCGCCCGCCTTCATGAGCCCCATGCAGCACGCGAGGATGGCCGACATGCCGGATGCGGTGGCCACGCATGCCTGCGCCCCTTCCATCGCCGCCAGCCGCTCCTGCAGGGCGGTGACCGAAGGATTGGTGAAGCGCGAGTAGATGTTGCCCGGCTCCTGATTCGCGAAGCGGGCGGCCGCCTGGGCCGCGTTCTCGAAAACGAAGCTCGAGCTGAGAAAGATCGGCTCGGAGTGCTCGCCAAACGCGGTGCGATGGATCCCTGCGCGAATCGCGAGGGTCTCGATGTCGAGTTGCTCGTCCATGCATTACTCCCTTCCACGCGGTGCGCGGAAAACAAGAAGCCCGCTCAGCTTGCGCGAAAGCGGGCCCAAGTTCGCTTTAGCTGGATTTCGGAACCGCCTCGGCTCCCGCGCCCGCAAGCTGGAGATCAAATCGGCGCAGTAGAGAAACTAAACGCATCGATCCCGGTTTGTCAACCGCCGTCATTCCACGGTGGCGAGATTGAGGTCGAGCTGCGTGCTGGTTTCCGCCTGGGCGCGCAGCGCGCCGTCGTTGCGGCTTGCCTCCACGCCGGCCAGATACTCGGCGGTGACATCGCCCGTCACGTAGTGGCCGCTGAAGCATGAGGTCTCGAACTGCGTGAGGTGCTCGCTACCCGCACGTACATCGCGCACCAGCGCATCGAGATGCTGATAGATGAGGGCGTCGCAACCGATCGCAGCGCGGATCTCGTCGTGCGTGCGGCCGTTGGCGATCAGTTCGGTGGCCGTCGGCATGTCGATGCCGTATACGTTGGGATAGCGCACCGGGGGCGAGGCCGAGGCGAAGAACACCTTGCGCGCACCGGACTCGCGCGCCATCTGCACGATCTCCTGGCTGGTGGTGCCGCGCACGATCGAATCGTCCACCAGTAGCACGTTCTTGTTCTTGAACTCGAGCGAGATCGCGTTCAGCTTCTGGCGCACCGACTTCCGCCGGACCGCCTGCCCCGGCATGATGAACGTGCGGCCGATGTAGCGGTTCTTGATGAATCCCTCGCGAAACGGCACGCCGAGCCGCAAGCCGAGCTCGAGCGCGGCGGGCCGGCTGGAATCGGGGATCGGGATGACGACGTCGATGTCGAGGTGGCGATAGTCCTGCTCGATCCGCTCCGCGAGGCTCTCGCCCATCCGCAGCCGCGTCTCGTAGACCGATACCCCGTCGATCAGCGAGTCGGGTCGCGCGAGATAGACGTATTCGAAGATGCAGGGGTTGAGCGAACCGCGAGCCGCGCACAGGCAGCTGTGGAAGCTGCCGTCCTCGTGGATCAGGATCGCCTCCCCCGGCGCCACGTCGCGCACGAGCTCGAAGCCCAGCGTGTCGAGCGCGACACTTTCCGAGGCCACCAGGTACTCCACCCCCCGCTCGGTCTCTGACTTGCCGAAGACCAGCGGACGGATACCGTACGGATCGCGGAAAGCAAGCAGGCCGTAGCCGGCGATCATCGCCACCACGGCATACGCCCCGCGGCAACGGCGATGCACGCCAGCGACCGCCGAGAAGATGGCCGCCGGGTCCAGATGGTAGTTGGTGGCCGTCTCCACGAGCTCGTGCGCGAGCACGTTCAGCAGCACCTCGGAGTCCGAGTTCGTATTGACATGCCGCAGATCGTCGCGGAAGAGCGCGCGTTTGAGCTCGCCGGAGTTGGTGAGATTCCCGTTGTGGCCGAGTACGATGCCGTACGGCGAATTCACGTAGAACGGCTGGGCCTCGGCGGCGTTGTAGGCGGATCCCGCGGTCGGATAGCGGCAGTGCGCGATGCCCATGTTGCCCGACAGGTCGCGCATGTTCCGGGTACGGAAGACATCGCGCACCAGTCCGCTCGCCTTGTGCATGTGGAAGCGGTTGCCTTCGGCGGTGGCGATGCCCGCCGCGTCCTGGCCGCGGTGCTGGAGCACCAGCAGTGCGTCGTAGAGCAGCTGGTTGACCGGCGACTTTGCGACGACTCCGACTATTCCGCACATGGCGCTGACTCCTTCGGATGCCCGCGTGGTCCGGCGTGGGCGTTCCGTATCACTTGAACTTCACGTACTTCGCCAGATCCTCCGGCAGGAAGCTGCGGGCGAAGACGCCGAGGCTCTCGACCGTGGGGCGCAGCACCGCCTTCTGCCAGGCTTCGGTCTGCGGCACACTGGTGAGCCCGCCGGCAAGCACCAGCAGGGTCACGATCAGCAGGCCGCGCGCGAGACCGAAGCAAGCGCCCAGGAACCGATCCGCGAAGCCCAATCCGATCGATCTGAGCGCGCCCGACAGCAGGATCGCGACGATGCTCACAGCAATCAGCGCGACCACGAATATCGCGATCCAGGCTGCGCCGAGACGCACGTTCTGGTAGTTGGACAATGGCGCAAACCATCCGGCGAGGCTGGGCGCAAAAAACTTCGCCGCGAAGAATGCGATCACCCACGACGCGAGGGACAGCACCTCGCGCACCGCTCCGCGCCACAGGGCGAAAAGGACGGAAAGTGCGATGAGCACGATCACGGCGAGGTCGACGAGGGTCAACGACACCGGCCGCTCCCGCTCCATGCCGCGGCTGCGCCGACGAGCCGCGCGGGCTCACGGCAGCCGGGGCGCGCGGCGCTCAGCCGCGCGGCGCCACGACGCCCGACAGTCCCAGCCTCTTGAGCTCGTCGGCGGCCTTCTGCGCCGCTTCCTTGCTGGGATATGGGCCCACGCGCACACGGGTAACATCGCCGCGAGCGGTCTTCACCACCTCGGTATAAGCGCGCATGCCGCTCTCGGAGATGCGCCCCTTGAGCGATTTTGCCTTCTCCGGGTCGGTGAGCGCGGCCACCTGCACGATGAAGCCATCGCCGCCCGCCTCCCTTTCCCGCGGCGCATCGGGGGCCGGCTTCGGCGCAGGCTTGGGCGGCGGTTTCGTCTCGGCTTTGGGCTGCGGCTTGGTCTCCGCTTTGGCCGTCGGCTTGACCGGGGACTCGGCGCGTACTGCCCGCTCCTCGCGCACGCGCTTCTCCGGCTCCGCACGCCGCTCTGCCTCGGCGGCACGCGGCTTCTCCGCTTCGGCGGGCGTCGGCTCGGACTGCCCTGCCTTGCGTTCGGGCTCGGCTTCTGCCTCCTTCGCTTCGCCGGCATGCCCGCTCTCCGGGGCGGCCGGCGTCGGCAGCGTCGCCACGCGCGAGGAGAACTCGGTCGACTGGGCGGGAATCTGGATGCTGATCTCCTGATTGAGCGGTCGCGGGTCGCTGTCCAGGAACATGGGCAACAGCACGATCACGAGCGTGACGAGCACGATGGCACCGATCAGGCGCCGACGCGCGCGCTTCTTGAGGACGATCTCCTCGTCGCTTACCGAGGTACGGGGCATGTGTGAACGGGGGACGCTTTGAGTTCGTGTTTCGCCTGACGCGGCGGGAGGCTGCGGTCATGCGCAATGGGCCGGGGAACGAGCCGCGGATCTCACCGTGAAGCGCGCCCCTTGGTATCGGTCTGAGTGCGTTCTGCCATCGCCTGGGCGACAGTGAGGAACGATCCGAAGACGAGGATTCTATCATTCGCGGAAGCAATCCTGCAGGCTTCGCGAAACGCCGCGCCGACGCTCTCGAACGCGACGATGTCGGCCGTCACACCGACGCCGACGAGCGCCTCCCGCAGCTGCGCCGCCGACGCGCCGCGCCGCTCGCGGATGTCCGCCACCAGCCAGCGCGTGACGTGGTCCTTGACCTGCGCCACCACGCCTGTGATGTCCTTGTCCTTGAGCATCCCGAACACCGCGATCGTTTCACGGAAGGCGCCCATCCGCCGCAGGTTCTCGGCCAGGCCGCGCGCCGCGTGCGGATTGTGGGCCACCTCCAGGATTACGGTCGGGCGACCGGGCAGTACCTGGAAGCGCCCCGCGACATCCGTTTCGAGCAGACCGCGCCGGATGTCTTGCATGCTGACGGGCAGTCGGTCGCGCAGCGCATCGAGCGCAGTGATCGCAGCCGCGGCGTTGCGCAACTGGTACTCGCCGCGCAACGCCGGATAGGGCAGTCCGCCGCGCGTGCCACAGGGTCCCCGATAGCGCCACTGCGTGCCGTCGCCGGCGCAGGCGAAATCGTGGCCGATGCGCAGCAACTGCGCACCGATCGCCTGCGCGTGCTCCATCATCGACCGCGGACATTCGGGTTCCGACACGACGGCGGGCTTGCCGCGGCGGAAGATGCCGGCCTTCTCGAAGGCGATCTTCTCGCGCGTATCGCCCAGATACTCCATGTGGTCGAGGTCTATGCTCGCGATCACCGCGACGTCGCAGTCGAAGGCATTGACCGCATCGAGCCGGCCGCCGAGCCCCACCTCCAGGATGACAACGTCCAGACGCGCGCGCAGAAACACGATCATCGCCGCCAGGGTTCCAAACTCGAAATAGGTGAGCGGCGTGCGGTCGCGCGCGCGCTCGACCTCGGCGAAGGCGCGACACAGCTCCGTGTCGCCGACCGGAACGCGAGCGACGCGCACGCGCTCGTTGTAATGCAGGAGGTGCGGCGACGTGTACAGCCCGACCCGATAGCCGCCGGCGTGCAGAATGGATTCCAGCATGGCGCACGTCGAACCCTTGCCGTTGGTGCCGCCGACGGTAAGGATCGGCCAACCTGGATGCAACGCGAGTGAGTCGAGGACGCGTGCGACGCGCTCGAGCCCCATCGCGATCGTCGTGGGATGCAACTGCTCCAGATATACGAGCCAGTCGGCCAGCGTGCCGTGCTCGCCGGGGCAGGAGGCGGCGGTCGATGGTGGCTCTATGGGAGGCGTCCGGCGGCGTGAGCGGTTATCAGGCGATGGAGCGGGCCGAAGCTCAGGCTGCAGCCGCGGGCTGCCCGGTGAGCATCTGGAGGAGGCTTGCCAGGCGCTCGCGCATCTGGCGCCGGTCCACGATCATGTCGATGGCACCGTGCTCGAGCAGGAACTCGGCGCGCTGGAAACCTTCCGGGAGCGTTTCGCGCACCGTCTGCTCGATCACCCGCGGCCCCGCAAAGCCGATCAGCGCACCCGGTTCCGCGATCACCACGTCGCCGATCATGGCGAAGCTCGCGGAGACACCGCCCATGGTGGGATCGGTGAGCACGGAAATGAAGGGCAGCTTCGCCTTCGCGAGCTCGGTGAGCGCGGCCGTGGTCTTCGCCATCTGCATGAGCGAAAACAGCGCTTCCTGCATGCGTGCGCCGCCGCTTGCGCTGAAGCATACGAAGGGCAGCTTCTGCTCGAGGCAGGCGTGCACCCCCCGCACGAAGCGCTCACCCACCACCGAGCCCATCGAGCCGCCCATGAAGCGGAACTCGAAGGCGGCGATCACGACCGGGAGAGTCTTGATGCTCCCCTGCAGGACGACGAGCGCGTCCTGCTCCCCGGTTTCCTCCTGGGCGACACCCAGCCGCTCCGCATACCGGCGGCTGTCCTTGAACTTGAGGCTGTCGACCGGGTGCACCTCGGCGCCGATCTCGTAACGGCCCTCCGCGTCGAGCAGATGGTCGAGTCGCTCGCGCGCGGTGAGGCGCATGTGATGGCTGCACTTGGGGCAGACGTTCTGCTGGTTGTCGAGGTCGGTTCGGTACAGCACCGCCTCGCAGGCTTCGCACTTGACCCACAGGCCCTCGGGGACGACCTTCTTGCCATCGCCGGTGGAGCGCTTGATCTTCGGCGGCAACAGCTTCTGCAGCCAGCTCATCTCGTGCTCCCCGGTGCCAAGCGGCGCACCTTACCCATCGAGCGCAGTCCTGATTTCGCGCATGAACGCCGTCACCCGTTCGAGGAGTTGGCCGCGCGGCGCACCTTCGATCTCCTCCACGAGCCGGCTGCCGATGACGACCGCGTCGGCGAACGAGGCGATGGCACGCGCAGTGGCAGCATCGCGAATGCCGAAGCCGACCCCGACCGGCACGCCGAAGTGGGAACGAATGCGCGGAATGCGGCTGCGCAGTTCCGCCAAGTCCAGATGGCCCGCGCCCGTGACGCCCTTCAGCGATACGTAGTAGATGTAGCCGCGCGCCAAGCGCGCGACCTCGTCCATGCGGGACTCGGTCGTGGTCGGCGAGAGCAGGAAAATGGTATCGATGCCCCGTGCCGCCAGGAGCTGCACCAGTGCCCCGCATTCCTCCGGCGGATAGTCCACCACCAGCACGCCGTCGACCCCCGACTCTGCGCACCGGTCGGCAAACGTCTCCTGCCCCAGGGCTTCGATCGGGTTGGCATAACCCATCAGCACCACGGGCGTCGTCGCATCGGTGGCACGGAACTCGGAGACGAACCCCAGGATCTGCCTGAGCGAGGTGCCGTGCTCGAGCGCACGCTCGGACGATCGCTGGATCGTCGGACCGTCCGCCATCGGATCGGAGAACGGGACGCCGACCTCGACCACGTCGGCGCCGCCGCGTACCAGGGCTTGCATGATTGGCACGGTGAGCGCGGGCTCGGGATCCCCGGCCGTGAAGAAAGGAATCAGGGCCTTGCGCCCGCTGGCTTTGAGCTGCCCGAACGTCGCTTCGATGCGGGACATGGAGTGATGTGTTGTGTGCCGTGATTGCGTGCGAATCGCCGTCTCCCGGACCTGGCGGACCCGCTCGCGTTGTTACCGCCCGCTAGAAATGCATTCCCGACAGCTGAGCGACCGTGTTCATGTCCTTGTCGCCGCGCCCGGAGAGATTCACCAGCAGGATCGCATCCCGGCTCATCTGCGGCGCGATCCGGGCAGCATAGGCAAGCGCGTGGGCACTCTCGAGCGCAGGGATGATCCCCTCCGAGCGACACAAGACATGGAACGCTTCGAGCGCTTCCTGGTCGGTGACCGCGACGTACTCGGCGCGCCCGCTGTCCTTCAGCCAGGAATGCTCGGGACCGACCCCCGGATAATCGAGGCCGGCCGACACCGAATGAGTCTCGGTGATCTGGCCGTTCTCGTCCTGCATGAGGTAGGTGCGCGCCCCATGCAGCACACCCGGCCGCCCGGCGCAGAGCGTGGCCGCATGCTTGCCGCTGGCGAGCCCGAGCCCCGCCGCTTCGACACCGATGAGGCGCACACCTTTGTCTTCGATGTAGGGATAGAAGAGGCCGATGGCGTTCGATCCGCCGCCGACGCAGGCGATGACCGCGTCCGGCTGACGCCCTACCTGCTCCGACATCTGCACCTTCGACTCCTCGCCGATGACGGACTGGAAATCTCGCACCATCATCGGATAGGGATGCGGACCCGCCACCGAGCCGATGATGTAGAACGTGTTCTCGACGTTGGTCACCCAGTCGCGCATGGCTTCGTTGAGCGCATCCTTGAGCGTCCTGGACCCGCTTTCCACCGGCACCACCGTCGCCCCGAGCAGCTTCATGCGATAAACGTTGGGCGCCTGACGCTTCACGTCCTCCACTCCCATGTAGACGACGCACTCCATGCCGTAGCGTGCTGCGACGGTGGCGGTCGCAACGCCATGCTGGCCCGCGCCCGTCTCGGCGATCACGCGCGGTTTGCCCATGTGCCGGGCGAGCAGGGCCTGGCCGATGGTGTTGTTGATCTTGTGCGCACCCGTGTGATTCAGATCTTCGCGCTTCAGGTAGATCTGCGCTCCGCCGAGCTGCTGAGACCAGCGCCTTGCGTGGTAGATGGGACTCGGCCGGCCGACGTAGTGCACGAGCTCGTCACGGAACTCGGCCTGGAACGCGGCATCGCTGCGGCAACGCTGGTACGCCGTCAGCAGCTCGCCCAAGGCGTGGATCAACGTCTCGGCTACGAAAACCCCACCATACGGTCCGAAGTGTCCTCGGGCATCGGGCAGGTCATACATCCGCATCGCGCACCCCTCGCATGAAGGCGGCGATCTTCGCCGCGTCCTTGATCCCCTTGTCGCTCTCGACGCCGCTCGACACATCGACCGCCCACGGTCGCACGCGCCTGATAGCCGACGCCACGTTCGCGGCGTCGAGGCCGCCCGACAGCACGATCGGCAGCGGCAGGGAGGTTGGTATCAACGCCCAGTCGAACGTCTGGCCGGTTCCACCGTGACTGCCAGGTACGAACGCGTCCAGGAGCAGTGCCTGCGCGCCGCGGAAAAGGGACGCGTATTGTAACAAATCGAGCCCGTCCCGAACGCGCACGGCCTTCATATAGGGCACGCCGAATCCCGCACAGAAGTCCGGGTCTTCGTCGCCGTGAAACTGCAGCACCCCGAGCCGAACCTGCCGCAGAACCGATTCCACGAACGCGCGCTCGGGATCGACAAAGACGCCGACGGTCGTGATAAAGGGCGGCAAGACGCGGACGATCGCGTGCACGCGCGGGATGTCGACGTGGCGTGGGCTCGGTGGATGAAAGATGAAGCCGAGCGCCTGGACCCCCGCACGGGCCGCGGCGAGCGCGTCCTCGACCCGCGTGATGCCGCAGACTTTGACCGCTACGGCCATGGCAACGACAGCCCCTGAACGCCTGGAGGCAACGGACGAATCACACGCGGAAAATCCCACCTGCCGTCGTAGCTTACGCTGACCAGGTAAAGCCCCGCCGCTTCGGCGGTTGCCGCCGCCTGCGTGCGATCACGCGCATCCCGCACTTCACCCAGCCATGAGGGCGAGCGCTTGCCGCTGCCGACCTCGATCAGACAGCCCACGATGATGCGCACCATGTTGTGAAGAAAAGCGTTCGCACGGAAGTCCATGGTCACGAGACTGTCCTCGCGATGGATCGCGATGCTGAGCATCTGCCTGACGGCGGAACGAGACTGGCACTCAGCGGAGCGAAACGCACTGAAGTCGTGCTCGCCCACGAGGTGCTGTGCTGCTTCGCGCATGGCCTCGACATCGAGCGCGTGATGATACCAGCCGGCCCGCCCGCGGAAGAGGCCGGGTCGCTCGGGTCGGTTCAGCAGAACGTAGCGATAGCTGCGCGAACGGGCACTGAAGCGAGCGTGAAACGCTTGAGTCACCTCGCGCGCCCAAGTAACCGCGATGCTGCGCGGGAGATGGGTGTTGACACCGCGCACCCAGGCCGTGACGGGCCGGTGGACCGTGACGTCGAAATGCGCCACTTGGCCGAACGCGTGCACCCCGGCGTCGGTGCGCCCGGCACAGACCGATGCGACAGGGTCGCCCGCTATGGCCGCCAGCGCGCGCTCGAACGCGTCCTGGAGCGAGCATCCTGACGACTGCGTCTGCCAGCCGCAGAAGCCAGACCCGTCGTACTCGAGGCCGACCGCGATCCTCACGTCTACGCGTCGGTGCGGTATACCGACCGACTACGGGAGCGAGCGGCGCAAGGGGGCGTCAGCACAGAGAAATGGCACCGCGATACGACCCGGACGGGCCGAAGGGTGCCAATGATGACCGGCTCGAGGCTGGCCCGCAACCCGGGACGCGGCCCCGCTTTCGCCGAGGGGTCGCGGGCGTTGCGCCCGCAACCTCGTGATCAGGCCAAAGCTTCCAGCAGCGACTTGGCTTCCGCCTGCTGCTGCGCATCTCCCTCGGCGATCACTTCCTTCAGGATCTCGCGTGCGCTGTCCTTGTCGCCCATCTCCTGATATGCCTTCGCGAGGTCGAATTTGGTCTGAACATCGAACCAGTGATCGTTCTTCATCGGACCGGCTGGCGAAGTTTCCAGGCCCGTGGTGGTGCCGTCGAGATTGAGGCTGATGCCGGAGAGATCGAAATCCAGAATGTCGCTCGAAGTCGGCGTAGCGGCGGGTCTTTGCAGATCGACCTTGATCTCACTGCGGGTCCCGTTGCCAAGAGCGGTCGTAAGCGCTTCCGGCGGCAGGTCGAAGTTGATGTCGAGCGCAGCGATATCTGTCTTCGAGCCATCGACTGCCACGTTGGTGCCGGTCACGGCAGCGCCACTTCCATCGAGGTTGAAATCCGTCGTCAGGAGAGGACCGCTGGCAAAACCCGACGCCACGACCCCACTGTGGATACCGGATTGCGCAACGTGGCGCACCTGATCATCGTCCATGACCTGGGTGCGCTCGTGCTGGCGGGAAGCCTGCGCTGCGTCGACGGTGATGTCAGTCTCGGTAACCCCCTTCGGGGCGACCACGTCGAGATCGAAATCGAGATCACTGGCTGTTCCGACGGCCTTGGTGGCAGCGGAGGCGTAGACAGGATTCTCCGGATCGACGGCATGCCCCATGCGCATGGCCTGCAGCCACATCTCGCCGTTACCACCCGTGGCCGCCAGGAGTTCCTGGGCGGTGGACTGGAACGCGCGCTTGTCCTTGCGAGCGGCAAACACTTCCAGGAGCTTGAGAAGAAGCGCGGGCTGAGCGGGTTGTGTCTTCAGTGCTTCCTTGAGCACTTCCTCGGCCTGTGTCTCGCGGCCCAGCGCAAGATACTTCGTCGCCTCTTCCAGCGTGCCCATTTCATCGGTCGACGCCACTGCGGCGGTCGAGGCCGCCGCCGGAGTGACCGGAACATTCGGCGCAGTTTCAAACGCGCCTTCGGGGGCAGCGTAATGCTCGGGTGCAAGGTCGAGTACGGGCTCCGCTTCTTGCCTCGTGCGGCGGCGCTTCACGAACGCCAGCGCACCCAGCAGAACGAGTCCGCCTGCGCCGGCGGCCAGATAGAGCGGCTCGCTGGTGAGCGACTCGACGAGGTCCGGTTCGCTGGCGGGGGGCGGTGAGAAAACCTTGGGCTTGGAAATCGCCGCGGGATGCGGTTCGGGCTTGGCGTTCTCGGCCGGTGCGGATCCGGTCGGGTTCGCTACAGGGGGCACTGCTCCATCCGCCGTTTTCTGAATTTCGGCCGCCGTCGAGGCTCCGGCAGGCGGAGCAACCGGCGCCACGGGTTGGGTCGTGGCGGCAGCTTGGTTCTGCAGGTTGGCGCCACCGGCGCTCTTGATCTCGATCAGCCGCTGCATGTCGCTCACGGATTTTTCGAGCATTTGCACGCGCTCATTGGCTTCTTGCAGAGCTTTGTCGCGCGCCGTGAGTTCCTCCTCGAGGGTCTTCACGCGGTCCTGTACGGCTTTGGCACCTTTGCTTCCGCCGGTTGCCGTCTTCAGCGTGCCGCCGCTATTGGCCTTCGAAAGCCTCAGCACATCCTCGCTGGGGCGGGCCGCGGTCTGATCTTCGACGCTCGCAGAGATCCTCCCAGAAGCGGACTGCCGTGGCGATTCTTCGGGTGCTGCCGGCGCGGCGGCTGCGAGCTGCTGCCGGTAGGCGTTCCAGTTCGCCGCCTGCAACCTGACCTCTTTGGACGCTTCCGAGGTATCAATGGCAGCGAGCTCGCGCGAGTCAGGGATGCGCAGAACGGTGCCCACCTTCAGGCGATTCATGTTCTTGCCGGAGAACGCTTGCGGATTACTCTTGAAGAGCGCGACCAGCATCTGGTCGAGGTTGACGTCGCCCGGCTTGCTTACGCGCGCGATGCCGGACAGCGTATCGCCTTGCTTTACCGGACCATAGGAATCACCCGCCGAACCCGCCGTGCTAGGAACCTCGGCGACCCGTTCCTGCGGCGCTGCTGTCTGCGCGGACCTAGTCGATTCAGCGGGGGCTTCCTTGCGCTCGGGCAAGGCCACCGGCGCAGACGTGGGCGCTCCGACTGGATCCATGAGCACCGCGTACTCCCGCGACAGCTTGCCCGCGCTCGAGTTGAGCTCGACCAGGAGATCGAGATAGGGCTCGTTCACCGGCTGAGTGGAGGTGATCCGGATGAAGGGTTGACCGCCCGGGCGCTTGTCGATCATCAGCTTCACCGAAGGCAGCGCCGAGTTGTACTCGATGCCGGCCTGCTGATAGGCGTCGGGTGAGGCAACTCGCGCCGACAGCGTGCCGAGTTCGTCCTTCTGAATGGAGACCAGGTCGATCTCCGCGCGTAGCGGCTGCCCAAGTCCGGACAACACGGTAAGCTTGCCCATCCCCGCGGCGCTGACGGCTGTAGATGCGACAAGGAATACCCCTGCGAGGAGTCGTGTAAGGAGTTTCGGCTTCATGGGTCGGCTACCCCGTTCCCTAGTTGATAAAGTAATCTAACCTCATGGGGTTACATTCGCAAGTTCGACTCGAGTCTCACTTGCGGGGAGCCGCTGCCCCAATGCAGAACGGCTCTGTGCGTCAGTTCAGGTACTTCTCGATCAGAATCTCGGCGATCTGCACGCTGTTGAGCGCCGCACCCTTGCGAATGTTGTCGCTCACCACCCAAAGGTCCAATCCCAAGGGGTGCGAAATATCCTCGCGGATGCGCCCCACATAGACCGGGTCGCGCCCCGCGGAGTCGGTGGCAGGGGTCGGGTAGCCCCCCGGCCGAGGCTCATCCATGACGACCACGCCCGGAGCCTTCTCGAGCAGGGCACGCGCCTGTGCCGCCGAAATCTTGCTGCGGGTCTCGATGTGCACCGCTTCGGAGTGACCGTAGAAGACGGGAACCCGCACCGTCGTTGGATTGACCCGGATCGACGCGTCTTCCATGATCTTCTGCGTTTCCCAAACCATCTTCATCTCTTCCTTCGTGTAGCCGTTGTCCATGAACACGTCGATGTGCGGCAGCACGTTGAACGCGATCTGCTTCGGATACACGTCGACCTTGACCTCCCGTTCAGTGATCAGAGCCTTCGTCTGCCCGGCCAACTCGTCGATCGCCTCCTTACCGGTCCCTGATACCGACTGATAGGTGGCGACGTTGATGCGATCGATGCCAACTGCATCGTGGATCGGCTTCAGCGCCACGACCATTTGAATCGTCGAGCAGTTCGGATTCGCGATGATTCCGCGTTGTCCGTAGCGGGCGATCGCATGCGCGTTCACCTCGGGAACCACCAGCGGAATGTCCTCGTCCTGTCGGAACTGCGAGGTGTTGTCGATCACGACGCACCCGGCAGCCGCCGCCTTCGGCGCAAACTCCGCCGACACGCCTGCCCCCGCGGAGAAAAGACCGATCTGACACTTGGCAAAGTCAAACTCGGCAACGTTCTCGACGGTCAACGACTGCCCCTTGAAACGGACCGTATTCCCTGCGGAACGGCTCGACGCCAGGGCATACACATTGCGCACCGGAAACCTTCGCTCTTCCAGAATCGACAGCATGACTTCACCAACTGCACCCGTTGCGCCCAGCACGCACACATCGTAGCTCTTGCTCATCCCGGTTCATCCTCAAAGTTCGCACAATAAAGAGAATGGCAACCCGCTGGCACGATGGCATCACTAAGCGCAGGAAGCCAAAAAGCAACTTACATACCCGATGATCGGCACGCTGTCTCCGACGAGCGCTGCCGGCATGCCAGCACGCTCTAGAGCGCGTTCATTACCGCGTCACCCATTGCCGCGGTGCCGACGACCTGCGCGCCGGGTGAGGCGATATCGCGAGTCCGTAAGCCTCGCGCGAGCACCCTGCCCACAGCGTGCTCCACACGTGCCGCGGCTTCTCCTTCTGCGAACGTGTAGCGCAGCATCATCGCCGCAGAGAGAATCGTCGCCAGCGGATTCGCGAGATCCTGGCCGGCGATATCGGGTGCCGAACCGTGCGCAGGCTCGTACAGGCCCTTGCCCGTCTCGTCCAGGGACGCGGAGGAGAGCATGCCGATCGAGCCGGTGAGCATTGCCGCTTCGTCCGACAGGATGTCGCCGAACAGGTTGCCGGTGAGCACAACGTCGAGGCTCTTCGGCGCGCGCACGAGCTGCATCGCAGCATTGTCGACGTACATGTGCCTGAGTTCGACCTCCGGATACTGCCGCGCAACGTCGGTAACGATCTCGCGCCAGAGCACGCTCGTCTCGAGCACGTTCGCCTTGTCCACCGAGCAGACCTTGCGGCGGCGCTTGGTCGCGATGCCGAACGCGACGTGTGCAATGCGCCTCACCTCGGACTCCGAGTACAGCATCGTGTCGTACCCCTGCCGCTCGCCGCCCGCGAGTTCCCGGATGCCCTTCGGCTGGCCGAAGTAGATGTCGCCCGTGAGCTCGCGCACGATCATGAGATCGAGGCCCGTCACGACTTCCGGCTTCAGAGTGGACGCGTCGGCGAGTTCCGGGTAGAGCATGGCCGGCCGCAGGTTGGCGAACAGGCCGAGCGCCTTGCGAATGCGCAGGAGTCCCTGTTCCGGCCGCTTGTCACGCGGCAAGCCGTCGTACTGGTAGCCCCCCACCGCGCCAAGCAGCACCGCGTCGGCCGCCTGCGCGAGTTCCAACGTCGCCGTCGGCAGCGGATCTCCCGCCGCATCGTAGCCCGCCCCCCCGATCGGCGCTTGTTCGAGCTCGAGTTTCAGCCCATCGCTCGCCAAGACCCGCAGGACCTTGACCGCCTGGGCAACGATTTCGGGGCCGATGCCATCGCCGGGCAAAACCGCAATCTTCATCATCTGCTCAAGCAAGGGGTCAATGGATGTGGTTAAGCCAGCTTCTTCGGCCACGCGTCGGGAGCGGAGGGTCTTACGCGTACAGCCAGGGAAAGCGCTCCCGATGGGACGCCTCGAACGCCCGGATCGTCTCCCGGTGCTCGAGTGTCTGTCCGATCTCGTCGAGTCCATGTGTGAGCGCGTGTTTGCGCGATGGATCGATGGCGAAGGGCAGATCGGCGCCATTGGGCGTCGTGATGCGTTGATCCGGCAGATCGACGCGCAGCCGGTAACCCGGTGTGGCCTCCACCTCGCGAAACAGCGCATCGACGATATCCGTCGGCAACACGACGGGAAGCAGACCATTCTTGAAACAGTTGTTGTAGAAGATATCGGCAAACGAAGGCGCAACGAGCGCGCGGAAACCGAACTCGTGCAACGCCCATGGCGCATGCTCGCGGCTCGATCCGCAGCCGAAATTCTCGCGCGCGAGCAGCACCTGTGCACCAGCGTAGCGTGCCTGATTGAGGACGAAGTCCATTCGCGGGCGGCGCTTCGAATGATCCATGCCGGGCTCGCCGGGTTCGTGATAGCGCCACTCGTCGAAGAGCGTCACGCCGAACCCGGTGCGGCCGATCGCCTTCAGATACTGCTTCGGGATGATGGCGTCGGTATCGACGTTGGCCCTGTCGATGGGGGCGACCAAGCCGTCAAGAACAGTGAATCGGTCCACGCAGTTCTCGCCTCCCCGTCAGCGCCACTGACGCACATCGACGAAACGCCCGGCAATGGCCGCTGCGGCTGCCATCGCCGGACTCACGAGGTGGGTTCTGCCACCGGTTCCTTGTCTGCCCTCGAAATTCCGGTTCGAGGTCGATGCACAGCGCTCACCCGGCTCGAGACGGTCCTCGTTCATGGCGAGACACATCGAACAGCCCGGCTCGCGCCAGTCGAACCCGGCTTCCGCGAAAACGCGATCGAGTCCTTCCTCCTCTGCCTGGCGTTTGACGAGTCCCGACCCTGGCACCACCATGGCGAGCCGGATGTTGTCGGCAACGCGCTTGCCGCGCACCACTGCCGCCGCCGCGCGCAGATCCTCGATGCGCGAGTTGGTACAGGAACCGATAAAGACCTTGTCCAGGGCAATGTCCGCCATCGGCGTGCCCGGCTCGAGGCCCATGTATTCAAGCGCCCGCGTCATTCCAGCGCGCTTCGTCGCATCGGTTTCCGCGGCTGGATCGGGAACCTGCCCACCCACGTTCGTCACCATGCCGGGCGAAGTGCCCCAAGTCACCTGCGGTTCGATGTCGGCCGCGGCAAGCTGCACGTTCGCATCGAACCGTGCCCCTTCGTCGCTCGTGAGCGTGCGCCAGTACGCGACCGCGCGCTCCCAGAGTTCCGCCTGCGGTGCGAACGGGCGACCGCGCAAATAGTTGATGGTGACATCGTCGACCGCCACCATGCCTGCGCGCGCGCCGGCTTCGATCGACATGTTGCAGATCGTCATCCGCCCTTCCATCGATAGACCACGGATCGCGCTGCCCGCGTATTCGAGCGTGTAGCCGGTCCCGCCCGCAGTCCCGATGCGCCCGATGATCGCGAGGATGACATCCTTCGCTGTCACCCCGAAGCCGAGCGTGCCGTCGACCTCGATCCGCATCGACTTCGACTTCCGCGCGACCAGGCACTGCGTCGCGAGCACGTGCTCGACCTCCGAGGTCCCGATGCCGAAGGCGAGCGCTGCGAACGCGCCGTGCGTGCTCGTGTGCGAGTCGCCGCACACGACCGTCATGCCGGGCAGCGTGGCTCCCGACTCGGGACCGATCACGTGGACGATGCCCTGGCGACCGTCACCGAACGGGAAGTAGGCCTGCGCACCGAACTCGCGGATGTTGCGATCGAGCGTTTCGACCTGCAGCCGCGACACCGGATCCTGTATCCCGCGATCCCAGTCGCGCGTCGGCGTGTTGTGGTCCGCGGTGGCCACGATCGACTTGATGCGCCAAGGCGTCCGGTGGGCAAGTCGCAGACCGTCGAACGCCTGCGGGCTCGTCACCTCGTGCACCAGATGGCGATCGATATAGAGCAGCGCCTCGCCGTTCGCGTTCTCACGCACGACGTGGCTCGCCCAGATCTTGTCGTAAAGGGTTTGCGTGTTCACGAACAAATGACCACAAGCAGCGAGAAAGGACGACGAAACAAGCTTCGAATTATCCCACAATCGACTCGTCCGCAGCATCCGCGGGCCTCCCCACAGGCGCCACCTGCGGTGCCGGATGCACGCGCCAGAGGACCAGAGCGAGCCCGACCAAGGCCGCCGCGGATCCCGCGCTGAAAGTCATCGCGGGGCCCAGCGCCTCCCAGGCAAAGCCGCTCGCCACCGCGCCGAAGGCCCCGCCGGCGCCGAACGAAAGGCTGTTGTAGAAGGCCTGTCCCTGGGCCTGGTGGCGGCCACGGAAATAGTGATGAACCGCTGCCACCGCCGCCGCATGGTAGGAACCGAACGTCGCGGCGTGCAGCACCTGCGCCAGCACGATGAGCCACACGCTGTCGACCGCCCACCCGATCACGGTAAAGCGCACCACTGCGCAGCCAAGGCTGAAGATCAGGATCTCACGCAGCGTGAACCGACGCATGAGCCGCGGCAACTGCAGGAACACGACGATCTCGAAGACCACGCCGAGCGCCCACAGCCAACCGACGTCGGCCTTGTCGTAACCGTGCGCGACCAGGTAGATGGAGTAGAACGTGTAGTACGCGCCGTGCGCCGCGGCCATCAGAAAGCAGGCCGCGAAGAACGCCAGAACCTCCGCGCGGAAGAGCACCCGCAACACCGGGCCGGCGTCGCCCGCGTGCGGCAACGCACGGGTCTCGGGCACCCCGCGCGCGCAGATGGCGATGCCGAGCTTCGCCCCCAGTGCGAGCCACGCCAGCGTCGCGACCCCGGCCCAATCCAGGAAGTAACCCACGCCGACCACCGCCAGCAAGAACCCGACGGAGCCCCAGACGCGAATCACGCCGTAGTCTCCGGTGCGGTCCTGGAGGACGCTGAAAGTGGTGGCTTCCACCAGGGGCAGCGATGCGCTCCAGAAGAGACTCATTGCCGCCATCACCGCAAAGAGCCAGGCGAAGCTCGACCCGAACAGAACGCCTGCGAGTGCGATCAGGCTCAAGTCCGCCGAAAGCCGGACGATCCAGCGGCGCCGCCCCGAGCGGTCGGCAAGCCACCCCCAGGCCGCCGGAGCGAACATCCGCATCACCATGAGCAGGGACATCAGCACCGCGATCTGGCGCGGGTCGAAGCCCAGCCGCTGCAGGTACAGGCTCCAGTACGGCAAAAAGATGCCGACAAAGGCGAAGTAGAAGAAGTAGTACCGGGACAGGCGCCGATACGCGATGCGGTCGGTCATGGCGATGTCCGCCGCAGCCGCAACCTGCCAGGCGGCGCGCTTACGCCTCGTCGGGGTCGGGGTTCTCCGCCGCCGGCGTGCCGTCGAAGGCGGCCGGGTGATCCGGAGCGCGGGCCGCGATGCGGGGTGTTGCGCAGACCACGTCGGCATTCTGGCCGCGGTGCCGCAGCGCGTGATCCATGAGCACGATCGCCAGCATGGCCTCGGCGATGGGTGTCGCGCGGATGCCCACGCAGGGATCGTGGCGCCCGTGGGTCTCGACCAGCACCGGATGGCCGTGCTTGTCGATCGAGCGACGGGGCAGGCGGATGCTCGAAGTGGGCTTGACCGCGATGCGCGCGACGATGTCCTGGCCGGTGGAGATGCCGCCCAGGATGCCGCCCGCGTTGTTCGAAAGGTAACCCTCGGGGGCCATCTCGTCGCTGTGCTCGGTGCCGCGCTGCCGCGCGCTTGCGAAGCCGGCGCCGATCTCGACCCCCTTCACGGCATTGATGCTCATCATGGCGTAGGCGATGTCCGCATCGAGCTTGTCGTAGACGGGCTCGCCCCAGCCCACCGGCACACCCTCTGCCACCGCCGTGATCGCGGCGCCGACCGAGTCGCCCGACTTGCGCAGCGCATCCATGAACGCTTCCAGTTGCGGGATGAACGCAGTGTCCGCGACGAAGAAGGGATTGGTGTCCACGACCTCCCAGGCCTTGAACGGGATCTCGACGGGACCGAGCTGGCTCAGAAACCCGCGCACGACGACGCCATGGCGCTCCCGCAGCCACTTCTTGGCAATCGCACCGGCCGCGACCCGCACCGCGGTCTCCCGGGCCGACTGCCTTCCTCCGCCGCGGTAGTCGCGAATGCCGTACTTCTGCCAGTACGTGTAGTCCGCGTGCCCGGGGCGGAAGGTGTCCGCGATCTTCGCGTAGTCCTTGCTGCGCTGATCCTCGTTGCGGATCAAGAGCGCGATCGGCGTGCCGGTGGTCCGGCCTTCGAACACCCCGGACAGGATTTCGACCGTGTCCGACTCCCGGCGCTGCGTCACGTGGCGCGACGTGCCCGGTTTGCGGCGATCGAGCTCGTGCTGGATGTCCGCCTCGGCAAGCGCAAGCCCCGGCGGGCAACCGTCCACGACGCAACCGATCGCAGGGCCGTGCGATTCGCCGAATGACGTTACACAGAAGAGCTTCCCGAGGGTGTTGCCGGACATGGGAGGGCGGTGCGGAGGCACCCCCGCTGCTGCGGGCAGGGTCAATCGAGGGGTCGAAGTCTAGCACATGGGCTCCCCGGTCCTCGCGCGATGGCGCGCCAGAATGCGTGGCTTCTCATGGCGCATGATCGGCGTTGCGCGCCGGATAAAATGGCACAACACTTTGTCACGCGCCAAATACGGGGTAACTCCGTGTCTGTGTTTCTTTGATGCGCCCATGCGCTTCACTGTCATCACCTACGGAACGGAGGGCGATACACGCCCGCTCGTCGCAGTCTGTCGTGGCCTGCTGCAGGCGGGTCATGACGTTAGCCTTCTCGCCGATCGCTCGACGCTCGGCACGGCGCAGGCCCACGCCGTGCCAGCCTACGCACTGAGCGGCGACATGAAGGCCACGGTCGGTCCAGGTGGCGCTTTGTCGAAGGTCATGCGCACCGGTGGCGATGTCACGCAGGTGGCGAAAGCCGTCGCGCGCATTGCCAACGAGAACACTTCATCGTGGATGAGGGAAGTCGGGCAGCAGGCTGCACGCTCGGACGCGATTCTGTTCTCCGGCATTGCGAGCTACGTCGGGTTGTCGGTCGCCGAGCAATTGCGCATTCCCGCAGTGGGCCTCGGCCTCTGGCCGGTTGTCTGTCCGACCCGGGAGTTTCCATCGCCCCTGCTGCCTCCCTGGAAGATGCCGGGCTGGCTCAACCGGGTGAGTCACGAGGCTGTCGGCGCGCTGACCTGGACGTTGTTTCGCGCGAAGATCAACGCCGCGCGCGCAGAAGTCTTCGGGCAGGCACCGCGCAGGCGCATGTGGCGCGACTATCCGATCCTGTTCGGCATTTCGCGTCATCTCCTGCCGCAGCCGAGCGACTGGCAGGACATCTGGAAGATTTGTGGTGCGTGGCCCCTGGCATCGCGCCGTTGGGAGATGCCTCCCACGCTGAAGCAGTTTCTTGCTGCCGGGGAGCCGCCCATCTACGTCGGCTTCGGCAGCATGTCGGGATTCGACAGCGGGAAGCTGCTCGCGATCATCGTCGACGCCGTCGCGGGGCGGCGGGCTCTGTTCTACCCCGGCTGGAGCGGCATCGACGGCGCCGCGCTGCCCGGTAACTTCTGCGTGCTGGGTGATACGCCACACGACCTGCTTTTTCCTCGAGCTTCCGTGGTCATTCACCATGGAGGCGCCGGCACCTCGCACACGGCGTGTCGCGCCGGCGTGCCATCGGTCGTCGTCCCCTTCACCGGAGACCAGTTCTTCTGGGCGGGACGGCTCGCTGCAGCGGGTGTCGCGCCGCAATACGTACCGCACACGAAGATCAACGCGCAGGCGCTCTCCAGCATGATCGCATGCGCCGGGAGCCCGCAGGTCGCTCGCCGCGCGCAGGCGCTCGGTAGAGCCATGCAGGAGGAAGATGGCGTTGCGTGCGCAGTCGAGCATATCGAGCGGTTCGCAGCGTCCTCTGCACCCTGATGCGTCTGCACGGTTCCTTTTCTCACGGCATGAGCCGCCGACTCTGACTCTCCTCGACCGCTCGCCTCAGCGCACGAGCAGGAGGTAGATGAGCAGCAGGTTCACGATGATCGACACCAGGGCGACGGCCTGCCAGCGCGCCGCCGGGTGCCGCTGCAGGAGCGGCGTGGGAAGCGGCGCGGAAACGGGTCGCGCTTCTCCGACCTCCAGCGCGTAGAGCATCTCCTCCGCCGTCTCGAAGCGCTCGCCCCTGTGGCGCGCGACGGCGCGCAGCAGGAAGTTCTCGAACCAGCGCGGGATATCCGGGCGGTAGCGTGTGGGCGGCGTGGGGTCGCCGAACTGGGGACGCTGAAAGGGTTCGACTTCGCCGTACGGATACTTCCGCGTCAGCAGATGATAGAGCGTGGCGCCGGCAGCGTAGAGATCGCTCTGCACCGACGCGCCTTCGCCGGCGATGAGCTCGGGCGCCATGAAGCTGGGCGTGCCTGGATTCCCCTGGAGCTCCTCGTACGGAACGCCGGCCGCGAGCGCGACACCCAGATCCAGGATGCGCAGTTCGCCGTCCTCGTCCTGCAGCAGGTTGGCGGGCTTGATGTCGCGATGCAGGATCGCCAAGCGGTGCAGCGCCCCGAGACCCTTGGCGACCTGCATGCCCACGCGCACCGTCTCGGCGGTGGAAAAGTGCTGCCCGCTGTCGAGCCGGGCCTGCAGCGTCCGCCCGGCGTGGTAGGTCATGACGTAGTACAGATACTGCCGGGCGCCCGCGGCGATCGGGATCACCTGCGGAAAGTAGGACGAGATCAGCCGCTTGGCGAGCCACTCCTCGTTGAGCAGTCCCTCGCGGCTCTGGCGATCCGCGCTCAGGAGCGGCTGCAGAGTCTTGAGCGCGAGCGTTCGCCCCGACGCAGCCGATCGCACCTGGTAGAGCAGTGTGGCTCGCGATTCGTGGATGAGCCGCACGACCTCGAAATCGTCGACGCGATTGCCGGGCTTGAGCTTCGCCGGCACCGGCAGATGCCGGTCCGCCACGATCATCTCGCGCCAGCTCTCGGTGGCGACCGCCTCGATGCCTGCGACCACCGCCGTCGCGTTGTCCTGTCCGCCGGTCTCGATCGCGGCCGCCACGAGCGCGTCGGCGGCGGCCTGGGAATCCTGATGCGACGCGAGCAGGGCCTTGATGCGGGCATCGCCGAGCGGCTCCCATAGGCCATCGCTGCAGATCAGGAAGCGATCGCCCGCCTTGATCTCACCGTCACCATGATCCACGACGAGGTGCGTATCCAGCCCGACGGCACGCCGCAGCACGTGGCTTCGCTCCGGCAGATCCCAGACGTGGTCCTCGGTATGCCGCGTGAGCGCGTCGTCGCGCATGCGGTAGATGCGCGAGTCGCCGACATGGCCCAGATAGTATCTGCCGCCGCGCAGGACGAGCACGCTTAACGTCGTCGCCTGCATGCGATGGGGTTCGTGCGCCGTGCCCTGCGCGACCAGCCAGCGATTGATCCCCGTCAGCACGCGGTCGATCGCTAGCGCGACCTCCCACGTCTCGGGCGTGGAGTAGTAGTCGGCGAGCAGTCCGCGCACGCAGTGCTCGGCGGCCTCACGCCCTCCCTCGCTGCCGGAGACACCGTCCGCGACCGCGAGCACCGCACCGCGCGCGGCAAGCTCGGCACCTTCCGGTGTGACCACACCCCAGTAGTCTTCGTTGCGCTCGCGCTTGCCCGTCGCGGTGGCGGAACCCAGGGAGATCTGAAGTGGCATGAAGCGCCGATGGTCGCTGTGCGTTGCACGATTCATCCGTAGGATGCCGCGAATGCGGGACGGCGGCTAGGGATCCTACAACGCGCACGCGGCAGCCGACCCCGCGGGGCCCCGGCTCGCGCCCGCTACACCCGCGCGGTCGTCATGTGTGGCGCGCCCCAGGTCGTCCGCCAGCGCTTCTTGACGGTGGTAAGACCGGTGAGCGCGACCAGCGCAAGCACCGCGAACACCAGAAAGCCCGCCTGATAGCTACCGGTGATCTGCTTGGAATAACCGAGCGAGGACGCGAGATAGAACCCGCCGACGCCGCCCGCCATCCCCACCAGACCGGTCATGACGCCGATCTCCTTGCGAAAGCGCTGCGGGACGAGCTGGAACACCGCGCCGTTGCCCATCCCGAGGGCAAGCATGGCGAGCATGAACACGCCGAGCGCCATCCAGGGCTCCGGCAAGCCCAGGCTGACGACGCCGATGAACACAGCCGCCAGGACGTACATGTACGACAGCGACTTGATGCCGCCGACGCGGTCGGCGACCATGCCGCCGATCGGGCGCACGAGCGAGCCGGCGAACACGCACGCTGCCGTGAAGTACCCGGCCATCACCGGCGTCAGACCGTACTGATCGTTGAAATAGATGGTGAGCGAGGACGCGAGACCGACGAAGCCCCCGAAGGTGACGCTGTAGAAGAACATGAACCACCAGGCATCCTTGTCCTTCAGTACGTTCAGATACTCGATCAGGGATTTCGCGGGCGGGCACTCCGGGCTGTCCTTGGCGAAGATCAGAAAGACGATGAACGCGAGGGCGAGCGGGATCACCGCCAGGCCGAAGACGTTGTTCCAGCCGAAGGCCATGGCCAGCCCCGGCGCGAAGAGCGCCGCGAGCGCCGTGCCGGAATTCCCCGCACCGGCGATGCCGAGCGCGGTTCCCTGGTGCTCCGGCGGATACCAGCGCGACGCGAGCGGCAGCGCCACCGCGAACGATGCACCGGCAACGCCGAGTGCCAGCCCCAGCGCCAGTACCTGCGCATAACTGTGGATACCGAAGTACCACGCGACGAGCAGCGCAGCCATGACGATGATCTGCCCGATGATGCCCGCCATCTTCGGCTTCAGGTGATCGACGAGCACCCCCATCACGATCCGCAGGAGCGCACCGGCGAGCACCGGTGTCGCGACCATCAGGCCTTTCTGCGCCGGGGTCAGCGCGAGATCCTTGGCGATCTGCACGCCGAGCGGTCCGAGGATGACCCATACCATGAAGCTCAGGTCGAAATAGAGAAACGCTGCGATCAATGTCGGCGTGTGACCTGACTTGAGAAACGACTTGTCCAAGGATGGTACCTCCGTATCGTGACACTCAGACCTCGAGCAATACCTGCCCTTCTTCCACTTTCACGGGGAACCGCTGGACGCACCCTTCGTCGGGTGCCACTGCCTTGCCATCGTCCAGGCAGATCGTCCATCCATGCAGCGGACAGGACACCTTGGTGCCGAAAACGATGCCCTGTGAAAGCGGACCACCGCGGTGCGGACACGCGTCCCGCACGGCGAAGACTTCGTCTTCCGCATTGCGGAACACGGCAATGTCGCCATGCTCCGCGCTCTTCACCACCCGTGCGCCCAGCTTCGGGATGTTCTCCAGGGCGCCGATCTTCACCCAGTCGCTCAATTTCATCTCTCTCTTGTCCGGTTGAGGCGATACATCACGCCTGAATGTCGAGCTCATACACCTCCCGCGACGGCGGTCCCGTGAACACATCGCGAAAGCGCGAGAAGAGTTCGACGAACGCGCCCGTCTCGACGAACGCACGCGCGTCCGCCTCCGTCTCCCAGACGGCGACGTGGCGCCCCTTGCCCGAGCTCTTGTCGGTCATGACGCGGAAATTGGCCATGCCCTTCTGGGCTTTCATCCACGGCACGCCGAACTCCTGGTAGCGCTTGATGACTTCCTCCACCTGATCCGGGTAAGCCTGGAAGGTGACGACTGCGACGTACATGTTGTCGGGTTCCTGTGTGAGCTGGTGGATGACGGGGCGCGTGCGCGGCAACGCCTCAGATGGAAAGCATTTCGAACTCGTGCTTGGCGATACCCTCCCGCACCCGCTCCTTCCAGGGGTCCTTCTCGCCGGAGATCGCGTACAGCAGGCGCTCGTACAGCGCCTTTCTGCCTGCCGCATCGTTCAGGACGCGGCTCTTCACGTAGTCGAGTCCGACCCGCGCCACCCAATGGCACGTGCGGTCGAGATAGCGCGCCTCCTCCCGGTAGAGCTGGATGAATGCTCCGGCGTACTCCAGAACCTCCTCGCGCGTCTTCACCTTGCAGAGGAACTGCGCCACTTCCGTCTTGATGCCGCCGTTGCCGGCGACGCTGATCTCCCACCCCGATTCGACGCCGACGATGCCGACGTCCTTGATGCCGGATTCGGCGCAGTTGCGCGGGCAGCCCGAGACCGCCATCTTGACCTTGTGCGGCGACCACATGCGATCGAAGGCGCGCTCCAGGTCGATGCCCAGGTTGGTGGAGTCCTGCACGCCGAAGCGACACCATTCCGAGCCGACGCAGGTCTTCACCGTGCGCAGCGCCTTGGCGTAGGCGTACCCGGACGGCATGTCGAGGTCGGCCCAGACCTTCGGCAGATCCTCCTTCTTTACACCGAGCAGATCGATGCGCTGCCCGCCCGTGACCTTGACGGTCGGAATTCCGTACTTGTCCGCCACGTCCGCGATGCGCCGCAACTGGTCCGGCGAGGTGACGCCGCCGTACATGCGCGGAATCACGGAGTACGTGCCGTCCTTCTGGATGTTGCCGTGGGCGCGCTCGTTGATGAAGCGCGACTGCGGGTCGTCCTTCGCCTCGTGCGGCCAGGTGGAGATCAGGTAGTAGTTGAGGGCCGGTCGGCAGGACGCGCACCCGTTCGGCGTCGTCCAGGTGAGGAACTGCATCGCCTCCGGAATGGAGAGCAGCTTGTCCTCGCGGATCGCCTTGCGCACCTGCTCGTGGGTGAAGTCGGTGCAGCCGCACATGGGCTTGAGTGTGTTTTCCTGCGGTGCGTAGGCACCGCCGAGCGTCGAGGCGAGAATCTGCTCGACCAGGCCGGTGCACGATCCGCACGAGGCAGACGCCTTCGTGTGCTTGCGCACGTCGTCGAGCGTGAAGAGCCCGTTCTCCTTGATCGCCTTGACGATGGTGCCCTTGCACACGCCGTTGCAGCCGCAGACCTCCATTTCGTCCGGCATGCTCGCCGCGTGCGACTGCCCCTGATGACCGGCGTTGCCGAGTGTGGCCTGCCCGAACATCAGGTGATCGCGAATGTCGGCGATGTTCCGGCCCTCGCGCAGCATCTGGAAGTACCAGGAGCCGTCGGCGGTGTCGCCGTACATCACGCCGCCGACGATCTTGTCGTCCTTGATGACGAGCTTCTTGTAGACGTGCCCGGCAGCGTCGTGCAGCACGATCTCCTCGGTTCCCTCACCACCGGTGAAGTCGCCCGCGGAGAAAAGATCGATGCCGGTCACCTTGAGCTTCGTCGAGGTGACCGAGCCCTTGTAGCGGCCGAAGCCGAACTGCGCGAGATGATTGGCGCACACCTTGGCCTGCTCGAACAGCGGCGCGACCAGGCCGTAGGCGATGCCGCGATGTGAGACGCACTCTCCGACCGCGTACACGCGCGGATCGTAGGTCTGCATCGTGTCGTTGACGAGGATGCCGCGGTTGCACTGCAGCCGCGCCGATTCCGCGAGCTCCGTGTTCGGGCGGATGCCCACGGCCATGACGACGAGATCGGCGGGAATCTGCTCGCCGTCCTTGAACCTGACGGCGCACACGCGGCCGGACTCGCCGCAGACGAGCGCCTCGGTCTGCTTCTCCAGCCTGAACTTGAGCCCTTTCGCCGCCAGCGATTTCTGCAGCATTTCGGCGGCGGTCCGGTCGAGCTGCCGCTCCATGAGCCACGGCATCACGTGCACCACGGTCACGTCCATGCCGCGCAGCGCAAGGCCATTCGCGGCTTCCAGTCCGAGCAGGCCGCCGCCGATCACCACCGCGTGCTTGTGGCGGGAAGCGGCATCGATCATCTCGTCGGTGTCCTTGATGTCCCGGTAGGCGATCACTCCAGGCAGGTCCTTGCCGGGGATCGGGAGCATGAAGGGATGCGAACCGGTGGCAAGCAGCAGCCGGTCGTAGGGTTCCTCGGTGCCGTCGTCGGCCACGACCTTGCGGGCGGTGCGGTCGATCTTCACGACCTTCTTGTTGAGGTGCAGCCGGATGCCATTGGTTTCATACCAGGACAGATCGTTCAGCACGATGTCGTTGATGGTCATTTCGCCGGCGAGCACGGGCGAGAGCAGGATGCGGTTATAGTTGGGATGCGGCTCGGCGCCGAAAACGGTGATGTCGTAGAGATCGGGCGCGACCTTGAGCAGCTCCTCGAGCGTGCGCACCCCCGCCATGCCGTTGCCAACCAACACCAGTTTCATCTTTTCCATGGTGGCCCTTCAGTCCTCGTTGCCAAGTTCGGTTCCTCTCCGTCGACCGCAGCAGCGGCCCTCGGGCCACATGCCGGCCGCGCGCCCTGTGCGCATCTACGGTTGCACCGCCGTCAGGCTGCCGGCTTGACCACCCAGGGCGAACAGCCGCTTGAGTTCCGGCACGCAGGACCCGCATTGCGTCCCGCACTTGAGCGCTTCCTGAAGCGCGCTGAGCCCGGCCCCCTGCGCGATGCGCTCCGTGATCTCCTGTTCGGCGACATCCAGGCAGGTGCAGATGACGCGGCCGCGCTGGCGGCTGCCCGCCGGGGGCGCCGCCAGCGGCGCGAGCACCCAGCGGCGTACCGCCTCGGCCGGGGTGGCCCGCGCCATGATGTCCTTGAGCCAGTCGCGCGCCGCCGTCTCGCCGGTGAGGCGAACGCCCGTGACGACTCCGTCCTCGATCATCACCCGCTTGGAGACGCCGCGTTTCGCGTCGACGTAGGTGAGGCTCGCGCGCTCATCGAAATCGAACAGGCTGTCGATCCCGGCGATGAGATCGAGTGCCACCGGCGTTGCGTGCGCGGCCTGCAGGATCGCGGCCGGACGCTCACGGCCGAACAGCCCGACAGTGGCGTAGGTGAACTCGCCCAGCAGCGGATTGACACGCGCCAGCCACTGCGCGGATTGGTCCGATGCGGTATCGTCCGTCGCGCCGGCCTGCTCGACGACGCGCATGACGACGAGCTGCCACGGCAGGTTGAGCTTCTCGACGCGCACCGCGGCGTGCTTCAGCTCCGGCTGCTTCGACGTGGGATCGAGCGCCCCGAGCGTGAGTCCGTTCGCGCCCGCGGAGTTCATGAACTGCCCGCCCCAGTGCATGGGCAGAAACGTCTGGCCCGGGCGCATCTCGTCGGACGCCGCAACCCGTACCACAGTCTCGCCGCGCCGGCTCGTCACCCGTGCGATGTCGCCGTCGCGCAGTTGCCGCCGCGCCATGTCCGTCTGGTTCATGGAGAGCACGGGTTCCGCGACGTGGTTGTACAGGCGCGCCACCCGTCCGGTGCGGCTCATGCCGTGCCACTGGTCGCGCAGGCGGCCGGTGTTGAGATGCAACGGGAAACGCGCGTCGGTCTTCTCCGCGGTCGCCTTGTACTTCGTATTGAGGAAGCGCGCGCGTCCGGACGGCGTCGGGTAGATGCCGTCCTCGTAGAGCCGCGCCTTGCCCGCGGCCGCACCTTCCGGGAAAGGCCACTGCTGCGGTCCGCGCGTCTCCAGCAGCTCGTAGGAAAGCCCGGTGATGTCCAGATCGCGACCGCGCGTGGACTCGCGGTGCTCGTTGAACACGGCTTCCGTGCTCGCGTAGTCGAACATCTTCGCAGCGTGTGCGTGGCCGAGCGCGCTGCCCAGCCGCACCGCGAAATCGCGCGCGATCTCCCAGTCGGCTCGTGCCTCGCCGGGTGCGGGCACCGCGCTCTTCACGCGCGTGATGCAACGCTCCGAGTTCGTCACGACACCCTCTTTCTCGCCCCACGTACTGGCCGGCAGCAGAACGTCGGCGAAAGCCACCGTGTCGGTGTTGACGAATGCCTCCTGCACGACGACGAACTTGGCCTTGTGCAGCGCCTCGTGCACCAGTCCAACGTCGGGCAGCGACTGCGCCGGGTTGGTACAGGCGATCCAGACCGCCTTGATATCGCCGCGGCGGACGGCCTCGAACAACTCCACCGCAGTCTTGCCCGGCTTCGCCGGTACGTCCGCTATCCCCCACAGACGGGCCACCTCGGCGCGGTGGGCGGGATCTGCCATATCGCGGTGTGCGGAGAGCAGATTGGCGAGCCCACCGACCTCGCGCCCGCCCATGGCGTTGGGCTGACCGGTGAGCGAGAAGGGACCCGCCCCCGGCCGCCCGATCTGCCCGGTGGCGAGGTGCAGATTGATGAGCGCCGCATTGTTCTGGGTGCCATTGCTCGACTGGTTGAGTCCCTGGCAGTAGAGCGACAGCGTCGCCTTCGACTGCCCGAACCAGCGCGCGGCCTTGACGATGGCATCCCCGGGGACGCCACAGGTCTGCGCCACCGCCGCCGGCGTGTACTCGCGCACCGTCTCCCTCAGCGCATCGAAGCCCTCGGTATGGGCCGCGATGTACGCCCGGTCGCACAGCTCTTCCCACAGCAGCACGTGCAGCATGCCGTTGTAGAGCGCCACGTCGGTGCCCGGCAGGATCGGCAGGTGCAGATTCGCTTCGCGTGCGGTGTCGGTGCGGCGTGGGTCGATGACGACTGTCTTGAGCTCTCGGTTCTTCTGCCGTGCCGCCTCGATGCGCCGGTACAGGATCGGATGCGCGAAGGCCGTGTTGGACCCGGCAATGAAGAGGCACTGGGCGTGATCGATGTCCTCGTAGCAGGCAGGCGGCGCGTCCGCGCCGAGGGTCGCCTTGTAGCCGGCCACGGCCGAAGACATACAGAGCCGCGAGTTGGTGTCGATGTTGTTGCTGCCGACGAGACCCTTGGCGAGCTTGTTGAAGACGTAGTAGTCCTCGGTCAGCAGTTGACCGGAGACATAGAAGGCGACAGCGTCCGCCCCGTCCCGCCGGATGATCTCGGCGAAACGCTTCGCACAGAAGTCGAGCGCGTCATCCCAGCTGCACCGGGTGCGCGCGTCGATCTCGCGGCTCGCGCGCATCTCCGGGTAGAGCGCCCGGGTAGCGAGGCCGGTGCTCAGGTGGAGCGTCGCGCCCTTGGAGCACAACCGCCCGAAGTTCGCGGGGTGGGCTTCATCGCCGCGAACTCCGACGATCGCGCCGTCACGGGTCTGGACGACTACGCCGCAGCCAACGCCGCAGTAACAGCAGGTGGACTTGACTTCTTGCATGGGCCCTCAGGGAATCGTGGTGCGGCCCAGCAAATTGCACTCCACCCGTGTTTTAGGTTTCTTTTCAATAGGCTGTGAGAGCCCAACGGAATGCCTGGGAGATTCAGTGAACCAAGAGAGTGCACGCTCCCCGGAGGCCGGCCTTGCTTTGGTGCGTGGTGATTGGATTTCTTCCTCGACAGTGATGACATGGGTCGCCCAGAATCGCCGTCACGGATCCACCAAGGAGTGTGCGTTGAAAATGATCGGATTGCTCGGCGGAACGAGCTGGCCCTCGACGATCGAGTACTACCGCATCCTCAACGAGCTGGCGCAACGGAAGCTGGGCGGATTTCACAGCGCGAGCCTGCTCCTGCGCAGCATCGACTATCACGAAATCAAGAGCCGGTACCACGAAGGGTGGGCCGAGATTCCCGCGCTGCTGGAACGTGAAATCACGGCATTCGCAGCGCTCCGGCCGGACTGCCTGCTGATCTGCAACAACACGCTGCACAAAGCCTTCGACGCCATCGCGCCGAGGCTTGCGCTGACGATCCCCGTGTTCCACATCGTGGAGGTCACGGGCCGGGCGGCGCGCTCGTTGGACTGTCAGCGGCTACTGCTGCTGGGAACAAAGTTCACGATGGAAGACGGCTTCTACCATCGCGGACTCGAACGCTTCGGTCTTCGTGTGGAGACGCCGGACGAGGAAGACCGCGGCAGGACCCAGCAGATCCAATCCCAACTGGCGCGAGGCGTCATGGCCGAGGAGTTTCGGCGCGACCTCGCCGCGCTCGTCGAGAAGCATGCAGACTCGGTCGATGCCGTCGTTCTCGCGTGCACCGAACTGCCTCTGGCGATGCGTCCGGAAGACTGTCGCATTCCCGTCCTCAACCCCACCGAACTGCAGTGCCGGGAGGCGTTCGAGTTCGCTACGTCAGGCACGTAATCGGGCGCGACCTTCCTTCGCTTAAGCACTCAAGCGACCTGCGCTCGCGCGGCCGGCCGCGGCCCGGCGAAACGCGACCGCCCTACCCTTCGCATCGAGCGTCGCCGGAGAGCGGCGCAAACTCCGCTTCGCGCGTGGGCTGCGAGCGGACGGCAGGGTTATACTTGAGGCAGTTCGGCACGCAGTCGCACTCGAATGCGATCTTCATCGGCGCGATCCGCCCCTCGGCTTTCAGCTGAAACAACCGCGGCACCACCTTGTCGCGCAGCGAGTCCGGATCGATCGTGTTCACGTAGATCAGGGTTCCCCCCTCGAAGCCGGCCGGGTTCGAAACGCGCCACTTGATCTGGACCCGCCACGGCATCGCTACGTCGGCGTCTGGCGGTTTGTAGTGCCATTCCTCGTTGCAGGGAATCCCGGGGCCCATTGCCGCATGACAGGCGTGCACCAGGTCCGAGACACCGCGCAGCTCTTCCACGGAATGGTTCCAGGGCTGGCTGCGCTCGCTCTTCGAATAAATCTCGAGCGTCGGGAAGCGGTGACCGAACCCGGCGAAGGCGATCGCGTGGTCATTCTCGGCGAACACCAGGTTGCGGTGTGCAGCAAAGTTCACCGCCTCCTCGTTGTAGATGTTGGGGTTCGCCCGCACCAGGCGAATCTCCCCGTCATTCGACACGCCACGCTCGTCGATCGCGACCAGCTGCTTGTGCAGGTGGTCGAACGAGGCACCCGCCGGCTTGAGCCAGTTCTGGAAGACGGCGACGTAGCGGACGTAGCGGTTCGACAGATAGATGTCGCGCAGCGCGTCGATGGTGAACCGGAAGTACTGATAGTGCTCCTCCGGCGTCATCGTGCCCGACGAAGCGAGCTCGTCGTCGTGCGTGGCCCCCATGATGAAATGCTGGCGCGCGATGATGAGCTCGTGGCCGCCGCCGAAAAAGGCGTTGGCCATCTTGAGCTTCTCCTCGATCGGTGTCTCCCGCACCGCCGCCTCGTCAGCGCCGCAGAGCCTCATCCGCACGTCGATGACGTCAAGCACGTGGCGGCGACCCGGCTCGGTGGCAAGGTAACTGTCCTTGCGCGTCTGCAATGCGGGCGGCAGTGTATAGCGGTAGTTCTGCTGCCAGTACTCGAAGGAAACTATCTCGAACAGGTTTGGCACCCGCCGGAATACCCAGTCGGCATCGGAGAGCCGCTCGGCTTTGAGGCCCTTGCGCGTTTCCCACCCGGCGTGCGCTCGCACCAGTCGCGCCTTCTCGGGTGGCGTCTCGAGTGCGCGTCCATGACAGAACGCGCAGTGCAAGCCGTGCGTGCCCGGGTCGAGCGGCACGCCGGACTTGCCGTCGTTCCCGAGCGGCCGATGGCCACGCCCCGGCACGGTCCATACCTCGGTGCCGGTAAACGGGTTGACCTGCTTGATCGTGCCGTCCCGCATCCGGATCAGGTAATCCGCGATGGGCATCATGTCGTGCATCATGTTGAGGGCCCTCCCAACTCGGTACAGCGTGGACCCACATCATACAAAAACGCGCGGCCAATGGGAGGATGGCGCAGACTGGCCTGGGTGCACACGCATTTGCCCTTGGTCGCGGACCGGGGAGCTGCACTTGCCGACCGGCATTCGTCGTCGAAGCGTTAGGTGGCGCTGCAGGATCTGAAGGGGTTCTACCAAGGCATCCGGGCGGTGGAAGGCGGCGTGGGGCGAGCGCCGATTGCGCCGGAGATTCTGCTGGCGCTGTGGCTATAAGCGACGATTGACGGCGTGACCAGCGCGCGTGAAATCGCCCGGCTGACGGAAGCGCACGACGCCTACCGGTGGCTGTGCGTGGGGTGGGCGGCAATCGACCTCGGGCTACGCCCCTTGCCGCTCCCCGGCTGTTTCCTATAGCAAAGTAAGACTATGCTTCGCCGTCCTCGGCCGGTCGGCTTGGAGTGACCGCGCCGAAGGCCACGCGCGCCACGCGCTCGATAGCCCGTTCAAACCAAGAGCGATTCGCCGTCACACCATTTGACCTGCGAAAAACGACACGCTCCTGCATTCGCATCCGATTCCCGTTGAAGATATAGCCGCGTTGAAGCGGCTCTTGTCTCCGGATCCTCTCTATCGGCGCTGAAGTGTCTATTGAGAACGTTTCCCCAAGTTGTCTGAGGGTAGCCTCGGGCTGGGACACGAAGTCTTCGTATCGTAAGCGAACGCATCGGTCCCGCCCAAGTCCACGCGTGGCCACGAGAGAGAACGCATTGACCACAAAGAAGTAAAGCATTGTCTGCAAGAAGGATTTCGGCACCGACTGCTCGCCGCCCGCCATGGCGCGCGCCAGCTCGATCGGATTACGAATGAGGTGAATCACATGGATTCGATCGTCAGCATAGATATTCCGGAGGTGCACGAGGCGGCTTGGATACTTGGAGCTGTCAATGTAAATGTCGAACGGTCCGGATGCCTGAATCCCATCATAAAGGGCACCCAGGAAACGGCGATACTCGGCGACAGCGGTCTTGCGGTACAACTTACCAAGGACCGCCAGCGGAATAAAACTCCTGTGACTATCGACCGAAGATTGAAGCTCTGCTAATCGCGCGAAGTCCGTCTCGCCCAACTGCCTACCAACATGCTGCAGCACCGACGCCCAGAACGCGTAATTCTCGGTCTCGGGTCCAAAACCGTTCGGGCGCCCATTGAAGCGGACGAAATCAAGCACTTCACCGAGGTCCAACGTGCGGTTAGCGTTTCCCGCCGCGAAACCCAAGAGCGTGGTTCCACTTCGCCCGCACCCCACCACATAGACGATCTTCTTCTTGGGACTCGCCATCGCTTGAACACCAGTCTGCAGTCGAGGGTTAACCGTTTCCGTACCGACCCCGAATCTATGCCTGTGACGCATGTGCGACCCTCGGGATTCTTCGAAACAACGACCTCTTGGGGTTGGCTTCCTATCGCCTATTCGCTCTCGTAATCAAGAAGCAGCGGACGCCATATTACAAGCAGTTTCAGCGGACTGGAGACCTGCCGAAGGTCAATCCGTGGGTCTTGGCAAACGTCAAAGATATCGCCAAAGGCGATCAAGTTCTGGACCTCTGGTCGTGGCCAGAAAGTACATCCAGCCGATCTTCCTCGTGAGTCATGAACACTGCGTCGTACGCCCGAAGCAACTTCGGCACTTCGTACGCCCACTCGAGTTCGTTCTGGACGCGATTGCGCCCGAATTCGCCCATCCTCCGGCGCCTCTCAGGGTCGTCGAGAAGCGCCACGATCTTCTCCGCCATATCCACGGAATCATTCCTTTTCGCGTAAAGCGATGCCTCGCCTGCCGAGAAGCGCCCTTCGGTGAGATCAAACTGGACGATGGGTTTTCCAAGCGCCATGTACTCCATGATCTTGTTCATGGTCGACTTGTCGTTCATTTCGTTGGCAACGTCTGGATTCACACAAACGTCAGCGGTATTGAGCATTTCCAGAAGCTCCTGGTCTGGAACGCGACCCGTGAACGTCACGTATTCTGCGATACCAAGGTCGCGCGCGAACTGCTTCATCTGTTCCAGGGATGTTCCCGCTCCCACCAAACCAAAATGCACGTCACGTCGCCCCATTGTCTTAACTATGTGCGAGGCGGCTCGGAGCAGGTAATCGATACCCTCCTGTTTGCCCATCACACCGAGATAGCCGACTAAATACCGCCTTCCGTTCTTTAGTTCTGGGCGGGGTGGCATGATGCGAAGTCGATCGAGTTTCGGCCCGCTGCGCACCACGTGCACCTTGTGCGGATCCATGCCCCCACGATCAATCGCTATCCTGCGATAAGACTCATTCGTGGCGATCGAGATATCGGCGGTTTTGAAGGTCCAGCGCTCGCACATCACCATCAGACGGTAAAGGAAGTCGCGCCGACCAAACTTGGCCTCGTACAACTCTGGATTAATGTCGTGATGGTCGAATACGAATTTCTTGCCGAAGAAAACCTTGAAGAAACCCCCGACCAGAAAAAGGAGATCCGGCGGATTGCACGCTTGAATGACGTCGAAACCGCGCGTTCGATGAACCTTCCAAGCCAAGCGAAAGGAGTGGTAGATGGCCGCGGAGTACTCGACTGCGTATGCCTTCGCTCCTTCCGCCTCCTTCGGCAGATCGTAGCGATGGATATGGATGCCATCGATGAGCTCGTATTCCTCCTCGCAGCCGGTTCCAGTCGGGCAGATGATCGAGACTTCATAGCCATGTGCGTAGAGCGTGGTGGCTTCCTGCCAAACTCGCCGATCGAATGGCGAAGGCAGATTCTCCACCAGAATCAGTACACGGCGTCTAGTCTTACCAGCAGATGCCATCGTACTCACTCGCCCTACGGTAATCCTTGACAATGCGAACGAGGTCGACCACCACCTGACCTGGTCGCACCTCCTCCAGGATGTTCTTGAACTCTGCTGCGCCATTACCTATGACGACGGTTTGAGCAAACGCCAGCACATCATCCATGCTTTCCACCATCAATCTCGAGACGTGGGGGATGTGGTTCAGGATGTAGTCGCGATTGGCGCCGGTCAATGCCGCGAGGCTCACGTTGCGATCGTACAGGCGAAGCTCGTAGCCCTTGCCGAGCAGATACTCTATCACCTCCACGAGGGGCGACTCGCGCAGGTCGTCGGTGCCGGCCTTGAAGGAGAAGCCGAGAATGCCGATCTTCCGATGCCCCTTGTCCACGATCATGCGTATGCCTCGCTCGACCTGGCGCACATTGGACGGCAGGATCGCATTCAGGACCGGGAGATCGAGATCCAGGGAACGCGCCTTGTACGTGAGAGCACGGACATCCTTCGGCAGACATGAGCCACCAAAGGCGAATCCGGGCTTCATGTAGTACGGGGACAGATTGAGTTTGGTGTCCTGACAGAAGATTTCCATCACCCTGTGGCCGTCTATCCCGACCGCTTTGCATAGATTCCCGATCTCGTTGGCAAACGTCACCTTGAGCGCATGCCAGACATTGTCGGTGTACTTCACCATTTCGGCTGTTTCAACATCGGAGCGAATCAGTGGCGCATCGAGACCAGCATAAAGCTCGGCCAGGACGTCCCCGCTTCTGGTGTCCGTCTCGCCGATGACGGTCTTCGGCGGGTTGCGGTAATCCCAGACGGCCGTCCCCTCTCGGAGAAACTCGGGATTGTTGCAGACGCCGAAGTCGCGCCCGGCGACCTTACCGGAATATTGCTCCAGCGTCGGAATCACGACGTCACGCATGGTCCCTGGGAGCATCGTGCTGCGCGCGACCACCACGTGAAAGGCCGCCTTGCTCTTCAGAGCAGCGCCGATCTCTTCGCAAACCTTCCGCACGAAGCGCAGGTCGAGGCTGCCATTCAACTGACTCGGCGTTCCCACGCAGATCAAGGACATTTCGGTTTCCTGCACGGCCCGCGCAGAGTCGGACGTCGCGGACAGTCTGCCGAGCGCTACCTGCGTGCGAATGATCTCCCCGATGTCCTTCTCGACAATGGGAGCGACACCCTGGTTGATGAGATCGACCTTGGTCGGGTGGGGGTCGACACCGACGACAGTATGTCCATCGGCAGCAAGGCAACCAGCCGAGACCGCCCCCACGTAGCCCAACCCCATAACACTGATGCGCATAAAGACTCCGGACTAAAGCACAAGAAATGGATGTTATTCGAACTTAAGGCGGATGATCGTAACGAATTGCGTGCGACCGCGCACGGGCAACGACCAAACGGCAGTGTGGATTGGCGTTTTCACGTCGAACGAGCGCGAGATCCATCCCCCGGGGGGGTCTTCCCGGCCCCGCAAGAGCTCGGGCGGCGGCGAGATCCGCTCCATCCCGAGGGTAAGTCGTACCCGCCCCGCTACCGCTTGTACCCAGTGCGCGTCGGCCGTTACCAGGCAGTGCTCCGAAAAGTGCCAGCAGATGTTGACTTGGTGGGCTGCGCTGCATTCCAGATTGTCCTCGACCCTGAACTCGTTGGTAACCGCATTGAACGTAATCCGACGCCGGTGAGTAACCGGGTCCGGCAAACGCCGGTAACCGTCGTGCTCGCCTTCGAAGCATTGAACGCCGCCTTCGTCCAAAGACGCCATAGTGCAGGTGGACTCCGCCTTGCTGACCCACATGAAGTTGCCACCTATCGTCGACTGGTCGGTGCCGTCGACCGTCACACAGTTGTGCGCAAACGTCGACCTGAAGTAGTCACGCCATTTCTTCTGGGTGTGATAGGCGAAGGTCCCAGGATCGACCAGCATCTGAACCCCGCCGGCCGAAAGTGTGAACGACAGGGCATCTGCGTGGCCGTGGGCTGCGATGGAAAGAAAGCCGAGCGGGCCGCAATCGACGACTGCGAGCACTTCGTCTTCGGCCCCGAAGCGCGCACCAAGCACATAATAACCACCCTCGCGAAAAGCTCTGCGGGGTAACGGCGTGTTGGACGAAGACGAGGTTTCCTGGCGCTCGACCGCTTCGTCGCCGAGGAGCCATCGTGTCTTGTCGTCACATCGGCCAGCCTTCGCGGCCCAATCCGCGCGCGAAAACAAGATTGCGCCTGTCGCCAGCAACGATCGATAAGGGTTCCACGGTTTCTGTGGACTGAAGCGGACGATGAGCGCGTCGTCGGAGTCTCCGATCATCGGTACGTTACCGGCACGATCCATCACCGCCGCCAGGAACTCCATCATCGCTTCCAGCCGTTCCCAGTAGACCGGACCGAAGCTGATGCCATTCGCGCGCCCGATCAGTGCGCAGATCAGCATCATGTCCATCACTTCGTGTTGGTAATAGATTGCCTGTTCTCGATTGACTCCGTCCGGCGCATTCTGCAGCCGCACCTCGCGCTCGAAACCAGCGGCCGCGGTATCCCGCCATTGCGCGCTTTCACGCCAGAGCGGCCACGTGATCGCGCCGACGAAGAGTCCCATGTACTCGCCGAGCAGATGATTATTGGCCGAGGAAAAATGAGAAAAGTGGCCGGCAATGAAGTGACAGTGCTCGCGGACGCTGCGCAGCCATCGCTCGCGAAACGCCGATCCCTCTGCACCCTCGAAAAGGGACGACCTGTCTCCCCCCAGGAGTTGCCAAGCGACCGCCCAGTTGACCAGCCGGATCGCGAGCTCGAGAGAGCTCGTCCAATTGGGACCGAACGGATAGGGACATTGCTCGAACCACGACTCGAGAAGCTGGCGGCACCCATCTGCGTAACGTCGCTGCCCGGACAGATGCCACGCCTGGGCAAGCGTCACTATCTGCAGATGTCGGTTCGGCTCCCAAAGATACTTGATGTCCCCGACCAGGCGTTCATCGCGGTAATCGATCGACTTGCCGAATGCGCGGGGTGCCACCGTCCTCGACTTCGGGTCGACGTTCCACATGGGTGGAAAACCGAGGGCTGCATCGGTCAGGGCGAACACGTCAAAGCGTCCTTCCAGCACGGCATCGGCAGCCAGTAGATACCCGCTTGCATCGAACCCGCGAGGGAGCCGGTCCACCCACGCCGCGCCGCTGTCACCGCGTGGCGCGACGGCTCGAACACGCCGGAGGCCGAGCCGCTCCCATCGGGCTTGCAGCGCCTGTCGCACTCTGTAGCCGATCTCGGCGGCGTTCATCGTGCTGAGTCGACGGACTTTCCAGGTCAGCTTGTCGCTTCGCTTCACGGCAACGTACTCAACGGGCATCGGTGACGCACGCCTACTAGCACCTCGCATTCCAGCAGTATTCGAGGTTCGCCGACGGATCTCGAGGGCATCAACTTACACATTCCTTACAGCGGGGTCGATGCTGTCGCCGATTGGTGACGATTCGGAAAGTCATTTCGGTCCCTATGTCAAAGTCCCACGGTTCCCCGCCACACAGCGCGCTGATTCCCGACTCTGCCGGAGCTGCCATGTGCGCAGCACCAACCCCGGGGTCGCCATATGGCAACAGACTGGCAGCGGCGCGAGTCCCGAACCAATTCATAACATATTGAAAATCAATACTATTACAAGAGTGGCTTACATATTGCAGACGCGGTCCGCCTTGTCAGGCCCGCGTCCGGTAACAGTTGGTCAGAGAACGTTTGCAATTGGCATTTGCGTCAATGACAACCAAGAGGCTACTCGGGCATGGGCGCGCATCAACCACAGCGTTCCTCTTTCGGGCGCACTCATCAACCCAACATCACCAACTGAGATTAACCATGAGAGCAGCCGTCGTCGCCGTTTCGTTCATCTTGTGCACTGTCAACGGATGGGCTCAATCCGTTCCGTCCGCCAGCGACCCCAGAACCGTCGCTTTCATCTCGCCGCACATTTCTTACGGTAGCTATCCCAACTATCGCTACCAGTTCCAGGTCGGCAACACCGAGACGACCATCAGGTCCATTTCTGAACCTGGCTGGTACGATTCAAAGATCAAGCAGCACACGGTCTCGAAAGTCAGCGATCCCGCGAGCGGATCCAAGAAAGCCATACGGCACAAACTCCAAAAGGGAATGACATATCGCCAAGACAGTGGGTATCAGTCGGCCCGAGCGTCGATCCTTGGAGCTTGGAACGGAGCGTCTGTCTTCACTGACGGTACCCCGTATTGGGCCGCATTCGCGGTGTATGTCAGCAGCGACTTTCCGTTCAACGGGACCGGAGGCGACATGACGATTCTGTCGCTTGGCCACCCGGTATCGAGCAAGAACACGCAATCGCAGAACGTGTTCTTCTTGCGGCGTGACGGCAAAGTCAGGTTTCTGATCAGTTCCAACAAGGTCCTGAACGGTGGCAACTCGACCTATGTCGGGAAGAGCTACGACCGGTCCATTCAAAAGGGTGTATGGCATTACTTCGTCGTGCAGTGGAAGTACCACTGGGACGCCTCCAAAGGCCCTTACACGCGCGTGTGGCACGCGGTCGGTAACGGTGCCCCCGTGCAGTGGGTGAACAGCACTACACCGAACGCCTTCCGCGAGAGCGCCGGCTTCCATCCCTGGAAGTTCGGTGGGTACATGTGGGACGTCAACAGCGGCTGGGGCTCGAGCACCTCCCGTACGTTCTACACGAAAGGCTTTCAGGCATTCCGCGACCAGTCGGGATCACCCGGTCTCAGTGTCAATACGATGCTCGCTCTGATGCGCTCGATGTAGCCGAGCCGCCCGTCAAAAAGACGACGGGATGCCTCTTTGCACCTGAATGCGAACATCAGGTTCGCTGTTCACCGCAACGAGGCATCCCGACTTCGCTTACTGGGAACACACGACGGTGAGCGTCATGGTCAAGCCGAAAAGGCGATTCTTGTGCACCGTGTAGGATCTTGCGTTTGACGCCCGCATGATCGCGCCCAGTCGCGCGCACGAGAACAGATAAAGACTCTCCCGAGTTATCCAAGGTCTGCTCTTGGTGATGATCGGGTAGAACACACGATTGTTCCAGTGCAGGAGAAACGTGTTCGTGTGGCTCTCCACAGGGAAATACTTGTAGGGCGTCGTAAAGAAGACGTTACGCGACACCCTCACCATTTCGTTCACGAACTGGACCTGCGCTTCGTCGTCGCCCACGTGCTCGATCACCGCGTTGCAGTAGACCCAGTCGAAGGCTTTATCGTCGAACGGAAACCGACCGCCGGCATACTGCACGAAGCGCTTGCCGGGAAACACGTCCTCCAACCCCGACAGGTCTTCGACGCCCAGTCCCGTATAGTGCTCCGGAGGATAACGAAACGCCTTCAGAAAATAGTTGAGTTGCGGTCCTCCACGCCTCTTGACGGAAGACACGCCGACATCCAAGACCCGGCTGCCGCGAGGACACAGGGCGAAGAAGTGATCAACCTTTCTCGCTCTCGAGATCTCCATCACTTGGAACTTCATGCGGTTGATCAGCGACATCTTGCGGCTCGCGTATCCCGTATTCAGCCTACGGTGGGCAGCGCGGAAGAATATCAGAAACCTCGACCTCCGCGGAGTCCGGCAGTTTCCAAAGCGCTCCTAACCAGAGGGGGTCGGCGAGGCTGCTGCCGGTGCCGCGCCGCCGCCGTTCAGGCAGCTACTGAACCGCGTTGCAACGGCCGCGGTGCAGCCCGCGGCGTCTCGGTTCTGCATGCTCTGCGAGCTCGCGTTCTCGCACTCGGCTGCCTCCTTCGCACGTTGCGTTTCGCAGCTGGCCCGTCTCGCCTCCCGCGCCTCATCGTCCTTCGACGACGATGAGTCCGTAGCTGGCGCGGTCGGATTGAGAGTGTTCTGCTCACCCGGAGTGCCGAAAACAGAGGGCATGATTGGTTGCACACCCGGGGTGGGCCCAAGCATCGAACCCGTCCCGTAGGCAAACTTCCAGTCGGCGTATGTCAACGCGGTCGCGAAGCCCTTGTCGTCTTCGCGAAAGCCGGCAATCTTCAGGGGTTTTCCGGTCGCCTTGCTGTACACGCCGAGAATGCCGCCGCCTGGTTCCTTGACGAGCCCCCAGTCCTGCGTGCCTGTCATGGGGTCGTAGTAGATCTTTCGGAGGTGACGCCAAACGACGGGCAGGCGCTTATCGGTGAGCAGATCGTCGAGGCTGCGCGGGTACTGCGGCGCGCCGGGCGAGCGCTCGAAGTAGGTGCCAATGGCGCGCCGGAATTCGCCGCCGACAAAGAGGAGTTCCCGCTCCTTCTCTCGCTTCGCGACCTGCTGCCACATGGTGCCGATAGCGCCGAGCGCGACTCCCATGATCGTGACCAGGATCAGCACCGTAAGGTACGTGAAGCCCTGCACGCGCCTGCCCGCGGCTTCGCATCGGCGTCCGAACACCGCCGCTTCCGGCTGCGAACGAAGGCACATTTCAGAACTCGCCGTAGGGCGTGCCGCCGATCGACTTGCCGGGCGCACCACTGCGAACGTCGTACACCACACGGGTGTCCGGCTTATCGGGCGGATCCACTATCACCCAGGTCGTGGCGCTTTCGGTGATCGGGTCGACCGGGATGCGGCGCAGGTACTTCTTCGTCACCAGTTCCTCGAGGTTGGCCGGATACTTCCCGGTGTCCGCATAGTGCTTGTCGATCGCATCGCGCATGAGGTGCAGATCCTCCTTCAGCACGGCCTCGCGCGAGCGCTGGACGCTCTGAAAGTAGCGCGGGGCCGCCAGCGTCAGAAGGAGCGCGATGATCGCCATCACGACCAGGAGTTCGATCAGAGTGAACCCCCGACCGGACTTGCGCTGCTGGATCATCTGCCTCACCAGTCTCGATAGGGAATGCCGTTGAGACCCACCCCCTCGCCCGCCGGATAGACGTCGAAGACATCCTCGCCCGGTTTGGGATCATCGGGCGGACTCGCGTAGCTGCGCTTGCCCCAGGTATCCGAATTCGATAGCCGCGGATCGTCGACCAGGGGATTGCGCGGAATACGTCGCAGGAAGTAGATCTTCTTCTTGTTCGGCGACTTCTCGTCCTCGACGCCTGTCACCAGGATGTCGAGCGTGGGTGGATAGCCGGATTCGAGCGCCTTGCGCGGGATCCGACCCTCCTCGACGTCGCGCCGGTAGGTATCGATCGCCTCGCGAATCTGCCGCAGCGCGCTCCTGAGCTCGCTTTCCTTGCTGCGCTGGACCGCCAGTTCGGCAAGCGGCATCGCCGAGAGCGCAAGGATACCCACGATCACGACCGTGATCAGCAGTTCTATCAGCGTGAAGCCACGCTCGCGAGCCGGGTGCAGCCGACAGCGGTTCATTGCACCAGCGTGAGCGAAAGCGGCCCCGCGGACTGACCGGGCACAGCACGGCCCCTGGCATCCTGGATCACGACGTTCTCCAGCGTGAGCTGCGTGGTCGCCGGACTCTTCGCAATGACACGGAAACGGATGCTCCCTTCCGTGCTCTGGCCGCCCTGGGCCGCATTCAACCTCACGACCGCGCGACCGGGCGTGGACGAAACCACCGGTCCGCCGCCCTGGGTACTCGCCTCACCGCCGCCGCCTTCGGCGAGCTCGAGCAGCCCGGGATCGAACGCCACCTCCATCTGCGCGCGGCGGGCATCCGCGCCGCCCGGTACGGCCACGCTGACCGCGAAGTCGTTGCCGAGCGAGGCCTGCGCCGGCCCCTGGAGTTGCACGACCACGGCGGCCGCCCCCGCGAGCGCCCCCTCCGTCGCGTCCGCGGTGTCGCGCGCGGGAAACGGCGGCTGCCCCTCGCCGATGACGCCGGCCCCTGCACCCTGGATGCTCGGCACGAGCGAGAGTGCGCCCGGTGCCGTCGGTTTCAGTCGCATCGGCACGGTGCTCGCGGCAGCCTCGGTCCCCGAGGAGAACTCCGACACCGTCGAGGACGGCCGATCCAGGTTGCGCACCACACGCGGCGTGATGAGCAGCACGATCTCCGTCTTCTGCCAGTCGACACCCTGACTCGAGAACAGCCTGCCGATCACCGGCAGGTTCGCGAGCCCCGGCACATTGTTGAAGGTGCGCCGATCCTCGTCCTGGATCAGTCCGGCGAGCGCCTGCGTCTCGCCGTCCTGCAGCCTGAGCACGGTGCTCGCATTGCGGGTGCCGATCTCGTAGCCGATGGCCGGTTGCGTACCGCCGCTCGAGCGCTCACGGATGACGTTGCTCACTTCGAGATTGACCTTCATCGCCACTTCGTCGTCGAGGTAGACCTGCGGCTCGAGCTCGAGTTTGAGGCCCACGTCGAGATAGCTCACGTTGGTGGACACACCCACGTTCGCGGTCGACGTCGTGGTGAACACGGGCAGCTTGCGGCCGATCAGCACTTTCGCCTTCTCGCGGTTCTTCACGCGCACTCTCGGGTTGGCGAGCAAGTTGGCGTTCGCGAGCTCCTGCCTGAGCTGAACGATGATGGCGGGGTTGGTCACATACGCCTGCAGGCCGCCCTTGCCGAGCTGGATCACCGAGGGAATGGTGGCGGCCGGATTCGTGAGCCCCTGCCCGAGTCTGATCTCGTTCGGATACTGCAGACCCAGTGCCTGGAGCTTGGCACGCTGTACTTCCAGCACTTCCAGATCCAGCACCACTTCGGGCTCCGCCAGATCCTGCGCCGCCACGAGCTTCTCGGCCACGCGGATCGCCTCGGGCGTATCGCGCAGCACGAGCATGTTGAGCTTCTCGTCGATGTAGATGTCCTTCGCCTTGATCACCGCCTTCAGCATCGCCTGGGTCTGCTTGGCGTCCGTATTGGTGAGATAGAAGCTGCGCACCACGAGGTCCTGGTACTCGCGCTGCTTGGCCGGCGTGCTCGGGAAGACCAGGACCGAGTTGTCGTTCAGAACCTTGTGCTCGAGCTGATTGGTGAGCAGCAGCACCTTCAGCACGTCCTCGATGGGCGTGTTGCGCACGAAGATGTTGACCTTGGCATCACCCTGCACCTCGCGGTCGAGCACGAAATTGATACCGGCCGCGCGCGACATGACCTCGAACACGGCCGACAGGTCGGCATCGCGGAACTCGAGCGTGATCGGTTTGTTGAGCGAGCGCCTGAGCCTGGGCGATGCGCCGGTGGCCGCGACGCCGCCCTCCTCCAGCCGCCGTGTCAGCGCGCGCGCGCGCGGGTTCTGCGGATTCTCCTGCAGGACCTGGCGCATCAGTCCATCCGCGGCGACGCTGTCGCCCTTCGCCACCGCAGCCTCGGCCTGGGCGATCAGCTGGTCATGACGCTGATCGACCGGAATCTGGGCCAGCCCCGTTTGCGCACGCTGACTGCCAGGGTCGATGCGCAGGATCTGACGGTAGATCGCCTCCGCCGTCGCGTAGTCTCCAGCCGCGCGATAACGGTCCGCTTCTCGCGCGAGCCCGGCCGAAATCGCTTCGCGCTGGTTGGTGAGGTAGACCTGGTACTCCACGCGCCTGGGGTCGGCGCGCACCGCCTGTTCAACGAGCGCCAGACCTTCCTCGATATTGCCCTGCATGATCTGCTGCTGACCCTGCGTGAACGTTTCCGCCGCCGTGGGAGCGCGCGTGCCGGGGGTGGCGCAGCCCGTCAGCATCAGGGTGACGCAAAGGATGCACGCCACCGCGCGCGAGGCAAGACTCCTGGATTCCACTTTCATGGTGCGCTCCCGATCGCGAGGGACTGCTTCGCCTTCGCCGGCAAGTAGGTCAGTGCCATGGTGCGCGGGCCGATCGCGTCGACCCGATACTGTCCGTCGAGGGTTGCACCCTTGCGCACGACGTAGTTCCGATCACCCTTCGTCAGAAAGACCACGGTCTCGCCGTCTTCCAGCATCTTGCCCATATAGGTGAAGGGCACCGGGGGTGGCGGCGGCGGACCGGACGAGCGCTGCGCCATGCCGCCGGCCTCGAGCGCTTCCGGGGACATCGGATCGAACCCCGCTTCGCCCCGGAAGGGGTCGGACTTGAGGGCCGGGTACGGTTCGCGCCGCAGGCGGTCGAGGCGTAGCTCCGATACCACGGACGCCGGTGTGCCGCCCGCGCTCGCTGCCCGCGCCGGATCCCGCGGTGCGACCGCCTCCGAGAGAGCGGCGCCCGACGGCGCCTCGCCGCTGTCCACCCACCGGATCGCCAGCACGACGAGCACGGCGAGCGCTGCCCAAACCCACCAGCGCCGCCTCTCGCTCTTCATCGCGGGGGTTCTCCGGCAAGATGCAGTGTCAGGCGAATCCTGGCTTCGACCGTGGTACTGCCGGGGTCTTCGCGCCGCAGACTGAGCTCGTCGAGCGAGCTCGCGGGTACTTCAGTCAGCACCTGCGAGACGAATTCCCTGATCTGCGGGTAACCGCCGCGAACCGGCAGCGTGAGCTCGTAGCGCGCGAGCCTGAAATCTTTCTCGCGCCTCAGCTTGTATTCGCCTGCTTCGAGCCTCAAGCCTTGTGCCTCCGCCAAGCCGAAGATGCGCTGCAGCCACTCCGGCGTGGAGCCGAGCGGCGGAAAGAACGCGTAGAAGTTGGCCAGCGCATCGCCCGCCCCGACCGCTCCTGGTGCCGCGGGCGCCGCCTGCAGCTTCGTGCGCAGCTGCTCGACGTCCGCCTTCAGTTCGCTGATGCGCACCTCGAGCGGGATGATCACCGACGCGGCGAACGCGAGCGAGAGGGCGATCAGCACCATCCCGCCCACTCCCGTCCAGCCCATCGCGCTGACCTGGCGCCGCAGACTCCACAGCAGCGCCTTCACCGGGTCGCCTCCCACGAAGCGACCACGGAGAACGTCACGGGTCGGCGCGGGCTCGCGGCGCTGAGCGCGTGCTCGACCAGATAGACCCCGACGAGGTGCGGCTGTGCCTCCAGACGCGTGACGAAAGCCGTGACGGCCGCAAGGCTCGTCGCCACCCCTGTAATGCGCACCTGCCTGCTCGTGACATCGGGCTGGATCGCGAGCAGCGCGAGGTCATTGTCGGCGGTCGCCTCCAGTTCCGAGAACAGGACGCCCCATGGCAAAGTCATCTGTTCCAGCACCACGTTCGCACGCTTGATCTCCTCCGGCGGCACCTTGCTGTCGCGGGCGCCGACGCCGAGCGATACCGTCTTGCGCCGCGCGAGCTGAGTCAGGTCGTCGAGCTTGGACTCCCATAGCCCCGCCTCCTTGCTGAGCGCCTGGAAGCCGACAATCGCCGCACCCGCGACGACGAGGCCGACCGCGAGCAGCCCCACCCTGAGCCAGCGGGCCTGGACCGCACGGCGATGAAAGTCGAGCTCCAGCCGCTGCATGTCAGGCGAGCGCAGTGAGCGCAGCGGCAAGCCGTGCATCGGTGATCGGACTCGCGGTATCGCGCAGCGAGAGCTTCTCCAGGGTCCAGCCCATTCCCTCCCCCTCCGCCGCCGCAAGCTCCTGTTCCGGCGCAAAGACGAAGGCCCGTCCCCGTGCGGCGGAACTCTCGCCCCCTAACACTTCCTGCTCGAGCGTCTGCGCGAGTTGCAAGGTGTCGTCGCTGCCGAGCCGGCGGCTGGCCACGCTGAGCCATGTGCCCCGCTCCACGCCGCCGAATGCGAACCGACCCGGCTCGACGACGCCGAACCAGAACCCGTCCTCGGGCAGGCGGCGGCGGCAGAAGTTGAACGCCGCGACGAAGTACGGGCTGACCGATGCCAGCCGCATCCCGGCGGTTCGAACCGTCGCGTGCAGCATGTCGACCAGCGCTCTCGGCGCAGCGCACGCCAGCACCGGTCGGTCGGGTCCCTGCCACGCGACGGTGGTCACCCATTCGACGGCCGCATCACCGTACACGATGTGAAACTGATGCTGCGCGAGCGCCTGCCAGTCCTCGTCGCTCACGACATCGCTCCAGGGCAGCACGACGTAACGGACGAAATGATTCGACAACGTGACCGACACGTCGGCGCGCCGCGACATCGATGCGTCCGCGAGCAGCGCGGCGAGCAGCCGGATGGCGACGCTGCCCGTGACATCCTCGGCGCCGGTTTCGTCCTCCGCCACCTCGCTTTGCGCGAGCTGCGGCTGCCAGCCACGCGCGAACCGCAGCAGACCGACCCGTCCCGGTGACAGCGAAACGCCGATACGGTCACGCCACGAAGGTGACACGGTTGATCTCCTGCAGGCTCGTCTCGCCCTGACTCACGAGCTCGAGCGCGCTGTCCCGCAAGAACCTCGTGCCCGATCGGCGCGCGACTTCCTTCAGCTCGCGGATCGGGCTGCGGCCGGCGATGAGCTCGCGCAATTCGTCGGTCAGCACCATGATCTCCGCGATCGCCTTGCGGCCACGGTAGCCCGTCCCGCGGCACTGCCCGCAGCCGCGGCCGATGCGAAAGCGAAAGTGGCGCACATCGCTCGCGGCGAGCCCCGAGCGGGCAAGGAGCTCGGTGTCCGGCGCGTCGTCGACCGCGCACGCCGTGCACAGCACGCGCACGAGGCGTTGCGCCACGATCCCGTTCAACGCAGACACGAAGCTGTAAGGGTCGACACCCATGTGCATGAAGCGGCCGATCACGTCGAACACGTTGTTGGCGTGCACCGTGGTGAAGACGAGGTGCCCGGTCAACGCCGCCTGAACGGCGATCTGCGCTGTCTCCGGATCGCGGATCTCGCCCACCATGATGCGATCGGGGTCGTGACGCAGGATCGAACGCAGACCGCGCGCGAACGTGAGACCCTTCTTCTCGTTCACCGGAATCTGCAGCACGCCCGGCAGCTGATACTCGACCGGATCCTCGATGGTGATGATCTTGTCGGCGCCGTGGTTGATCTCCGAGATGGTCGCGTAGAGGGTGGTCGTCTTCCCGCTCCCGGTCGGACCGGTGACGAGCAACATGCCGTAGGGTTCGTTGGCGAGACGGCGGATCACGGTCTTCGCCGCCTCGTTGAAGCCGAGCTGTACGAGGCTCAGGCCACGTGCCAGATCCGACAGCGACTGCTTGTCGAGGATCCGCACCACGGCGTCCTCGCCGAAGATGCTCGGCATCACCGAGACGCGGAAGTCGATCTCGCGCCCGCGCGCCGACACCCGGAAGCGACCGTCCTGCGGAATGCGGCGCTCGGCGATGTCGAGCTCCGACATGACCTTGATGCGCGAGATCACCTGCTCCGCGAGACCCGCACCGCTCAGAGAGCCAACGGCGTTCAATACACCGTCGATCCGGTAGCGGATGCTGAGCCCGTCGCCTTCGGTCTCGAGGTGGATGTCGCTCGCGCCGACCTTGAGCGCGTCGTACAGGGTGGAGTGCACCAGCTTGACGACCGGGCTCGTGTCTTCGCTGATGGTCTTGAGCGAGAGGTCGTCGACGACCGCCGCGGTGCCGCCGTGCGACCCGGGGGCCGGCAGCACCGCATCCATCGCCCGCAACCCGTCCTCGTGCCGTGCCAGGTAGGCCGCGACATCGGCCGGATGCGCCAGATGCCAGGTGAATGACACGGCCAGGCGCTCCTCCGCCCAGCGCCGGAAGTGCGGCGCGAACGGGTCCGAGAACACGAGCTGATGGGTGCCGGCAGGCTCCCGAAACAGCACGCACTCGTGCTGCATCGCCTCGGAAAAGGGCAGGACATCGAAGGCCGGGACGAGCTGATAGAGGTCATCCATCGTCTTCGTCGGGTAGTGCAGGGTCAATCCGATCGCGTCGATGAACTCACGCGCCGACAGACCGGATTGCTCCTCCAGCACCTCCATGACGCGCCGCCCGGTGGCCGCGGCCTGGTCGCGGCCGCGCCGCACGTCCTCGGGCGTGAGGGCCAGCGCGCGCACGGCGGTGGGCGCGGGCGCGCTCACTGAATCGACCCCGCCAACTCGAAGATCGGCAGGTACATCAGCACGACGATGATCCCGATGACGATGCCGATCGCGGCCATCAGCAAGGGTTCGAAGAGCCGCGTGAAGAGATCCACCCAGCGCGCCACCTCGTCGTCGTGAAACGTCGCGATACGCTCCATCATCTCGCCCATGCGCCCGGTGCGCTCGCCCACGCGCAGCATCCGCAGCGCGACCGGCGTCACGAGGTCGTGACTCTCCATGGCATCCGAGATGGACCGTCCCTCCTTGATGACCGCGGCCGCGCCGGAGAGGCGCTCGCGCAGGGACACCGTGAGCAGCCCGGACGTCATGCCGAGCGCCGGAATGATCGGGGTACCGCCGCGCAGCAGCATGCCCAGCGTGCGATAGAAGCGCGCCAGCTGATACACCCGCCAGCGCTGCCCAATGGCCGGAAACCGCCATATCCGGTCCGCCACCCACTGCCGGACCGCGGGCTCCCGCGCGAGCGTCGCGGCAACCGCCACGAGCACGACCAGGACGACCAGCACCGCGATGCCATTCGATTCGATGAGCTGGCCCCAGGTCAACA